>SKNW01000069.1 GCA_007120305.1 Gemmatimonadota bacterium
GCCGCCTCCATGGATGACTTCCTCGACGAGGCTCTGGCCTCGGGAGCTCTCCGGCTGGGGATTTCGCTTCGGACGCACCGGATTACGGGATGGTGGGACCAGGGAGGGCGTCACCTTCGTCGTCCGCTGGTCTCCGGCTGGCCCAGCGCTCTGGATCGCCGAATTGCGCCCCCCCTTGCCGCCGTTCGGGATGCTGGTGGAGAGGTTCGGGAGGCCCACCTTTCATGGGGCGGGACGCAGCTCCCCGTCTCCGTCCGACGCGTGGCCTCGGCCTCGGGGGAGGAGTGGCTCCTGGAGTTGCGGAGGGCGGAGGCCGCCCCACCCTTCTTTGATTCTCCACCGGCGACCTTCCTGGAAGAAGTCCGCCTCCTGGCCCGAGCCGGGGCGGGCCGGTTCCTGCTGCGAACGGACTCCGAGTCCCTTGGCCGTGAGATCCTCCCTCACCTCCCCCGGATTCTCCTGGGATCGCACGTCAGGACCGCCCACCTGGTGGGGACAGATGCCGAAGGCGAGGATCGCGGCCTCGACATCTTCACCCTTGCTGTTCCTTCGGAAGAGATCGAGGCCCGCGGCTTCCTCGTCCGCCTCCGTCCCTTCGGCCTCGATGCCGTGACGGCGGACCTCGCCGACTGCACTCCGCCGCTGGCCTCCGCCCTGGCCCTGACCGCCGGCATGGTGGTCGTCCGGGCGCCGGTTGCAGTGGACGCCCCGGCATTCGGCTGGGTTCTGGAGGTGGCGCGGGAAGAAGGGGAGCGCCTGCGTTGGCAGGTACGGCCCCGAGTTCCCGAGGGCCACCGCTGATGATCTCCTCTCCCCGACGACCTGCTTCCCTTTACTCCTTCCGGAAGAACGGCTGCGCTCATGGCCCAGATTGACCAGTTTCTCCGGGTGCTTGCCGAGCAGAAGGGCTCGGACCTGCATCTGACCACCGGCGCTCCCCCCATGATGCGCCTCCACGGCCACCTGCAGCCCTTCAAGTTCCGGGAGCTCCAGGCCAGGGACATGGAGACGCTGGTCTACGAGATCATGGACGAGGAATGGCGGATGCGGTTCCTCGACAACAAGGACTTCGACTTCGCCTACGAGATCGAGGGCGTGGCGCGGTTCCGGGTGAACGTCTTCTGGCAGCGAAAGGGGCTCGGGGCCGTCTTCCGGACCATTCCCTCCGAGATCCTCACGGCCGAACAGCTGGGCCTCCCCGAGGCCGTGCGGAATTTCTGCATGCTCTCCAAGGGACTCGTGCTGGTCACCGGGCCCACGGGATCGGGAAAGTCCACCACGCTGGCGGCCATGGTGGACCTGATCAACGAGACCCGTCACGACCATGTGCTCACCATCGAGGATCCCATCGAGTTCACGCATCCCAACAAGAAGTGCCTCGTGAACCAGCGCGAGATCGGTTCCAATACCAAGAGCTTCGCGAACGCGCTCCGGGCAGCGCTCCGCGAAGATCCCGACGTGATCCTGGTCGGCGAGATGCGGGACAAGGAGACCATCGAGCTCGGCATCACCGCCGCCGAAACCGGTCACCTCGTGTTCGGCACGCTGCACACCAACTCGGCGCCCAAGACGGTGGACCGCATCATCGACGTCTTCCCTGCCGATCAGCAGGAGCAGATCCGCTCCATGCTGGCCGAGTCCCTCAAGGGCGTGGTGTCGCAGGTCCTGCTTCGGAAGAAGGGCGGGAAGGGGCGCATCGCGGCCCACGAGATCATGGTGGGGACACCCGCGGTATCGAATCTGATTCGCGAAAACAAGATCCACCAGATCCCGTCCATGATCCAGACCGGAAAGAAGGACGGGATGCAGCTCCTGGATCAGCACATCATGGAGCATTTCATGTCAGGCCTCATCGATGCAAAGGAGGCGTACATGAAGTCAAGCAACAAGAGTCTCTTTCGCCCACATCTGCAGGGCGACGTTCCCAAGGAGTTCATCTGAGGGGAGTTCATCTGAGGAGAGCACAGTGGGGGAGGGACAACAGCGGGAGAGGGACAGAAGCGGGAGGGGGAAACGCAAAATGCCCCCCGGCCACCAAGTGGCCGGGGGGCATTTCTACCGGAAGTCTGCCTGGCGTAGAGCCTGACGGCTCAATGCCGGGGACGATCGTCCCGACGAAGCCGACGGCGCTCGCGGCGAATGGCCGCTTCCCGCTTCCGCTTCCGCTGGGCACTCGGCTTCTCATAGAAGCGACGCTTCCGCAGCTCGGAATAGAGCCCGGAGCGCTGGACCTTCCGCTTGAACTTGCGGAGCGCCCGCTCGAGATTCTCGCCCTCCTGCACGACTACTTCCAAGGCAATCACCGTCCTTCGGGTTGGGTAGAAAAACACACCTGGAGAATTTGAAGTATAGGTGAACGGCGCCCTCACTTCAAGATGCCCCCGCCGCCTCACGGCGGGGCGTCGGGCCTCAGGGTGAATCGACCGACGTGGCGTCGCCGATACGTCCCTCGGGCGGTGCCCCCAGTCCCTCCCTGTGCAGCTCGTAGGTGTAGTGCTGGTAGGCCTCGGCATGCGCCAGGTAGTCCTCGGCCCAGACCTCGAAGGGGGGAAGCGGAAGCAGGCGCTCGAGGTGATCCACCACCATCATGGCGAACTGCAGGCGGTCCTTGGTGCTGAAATCGAAGGTCCGCCCGTCCAGGATCCGGTTGACGGCCTCCTGGAAGTGATCTGGATCCACCAGGGTGATGAGGTGCACCACCTGGTCCAGCCGATAGGAATCATACAGCGACCGAAGCTCCGGAAGGGTCTGCTCCGGCGTGAGGGGGGCATCCCAGGCGGACCCCCTGTTCACTGCATTCCGGTGCAGCATACCGCGGAACCAGTTGCGAAGGGCCGGTGCGTCCCGCTGCTCCCGCTCCCGCGTGTGAAGTGCCGAGGCCAGCAGCCCGGCGAGAAGGGGGCGGCCCAGCCCCCGGGCCTTGCGGTCGATCTCGCCCTCGGCATCCTCGATGAAGATCTGGGCCGTGTGGATCTCGTCGTCTTCGGAGGCCGCCGCGTTCGGGCGGAAAGCGAAGAATCCCTTCCATCCCCCGTCATTTTCCTGGAAGGTCACCAGGTAGCAGGCCCACCGATCCCCGTCCCGGTCAAGGAAGCCCATGGAGCGACGTCGGAGTCGGTCCTGGTTCACGTGACCTCCTGGGGAAACAAGGGGGAAGGAGAGGGCGGGCACGCGACATGCAAAGAAAGCGTCGCGACGTCCACCGCCGCCGGAGCGAAAGATGATGGAAGGCCGGGAATGCGACAAGGAACCGGGACGCTCGGAAGAATCGTCTTGCCGGAGCCTTCACCGCGGAGTTAACGTGCGCGTCCCCCTGGAGGTTGGCTCCGAGGCTGGCACCTCGGGTCGCCGAAAGCGGGGGATGAAGACCCAGAAAAGAGAAGAGCCCCCGGCTGGCACCGGAGGCTCTCCCACAAAGAGACACGGAATTGGCGTTCCGCGACACTCATCATTGTCTGATCGAGAGTCTAGGAGGGACGCCCGTGACGTGTCAAGGGGCGGAGCCCATCCCGAGTCGAGTAACGAGTCGAGCAGGGTTTCCGCCGACCCGGGGCGGCTGCGCCCTCCCGGGCGGCCCGGCGGGAGCCGGGTGTCCTGCGTGGGAGGGCCTCGAGGGTCATGCCGGCGGGCTGCGTCCAACCTCGATGTGTCCGGAGTTCACCATGCCCGGTACCGGTGTCCCTGCCCTCAGCGGTCTTTCTGAACTCGCCTTTACCGGCGGGTGCGAAGTTCAACTCCAACGGGCCGTGGTCCCCTACCAGGGGGTGGAGGACCGAGCCCTTCCGGGAGGGCGGTCTGCGGATCTGGGCGTCGGGGTTGTCCTGAGCGGTCCCGCGCAGGGCCGCATGGAGGTGGTGGACCTGGGAAGCGGTTCGATCCGGGAGGCCGACGTCGGGCTCCCGGTGGTCATCTACGGATGGCTCTTCACCACCCCGTTTCGGGAGCTCGAGCGCTGGGCTCGCGCCCGGGACGCCGAACGACCCTCGGCGGACGGCGTGCCAGGCTCGCCCGGGGTGGCTCGCCGCATCCTCTCGAGCATCGGCTACTCGCCTTTCACCCGGCCCCTCTTTCTTCGTGCCGGCTTCCGGGACGTGGCACTGGACCTCGATCCCCACGAAGGGACGGCCGTCCGTCTGAGCCTCCCCGGCGCAGGGGTCGCCCGGGTGCACATGGAATACGACCGCGGTGCCCTGGTCTTCCGGACGGGGAGATCGGAGCCTGCCCCGGTCCTTCTCGAAGCACTCGCCGACGCCTTCCCCCACCACCCCCTCTTCCGGGTCGTCAGCGGGGCCGGCCAGGGCACGACGGAACTCCACGTCCATCTTCCCGACCTGCCGGGACTGGGAGAGGTGAAGAGCGAACTGCGGTCCGTTCGCCGGGGGCTCCTCCACCTCCTGGCGCGCTTCGACGAGGAACGCTACCGGGCCGTCACGCAGACCATGGTCGGGTTCGGGGAGCGGGATCTCCTCGCCGGAGTCCGTGAGGGGGTGAGCGCCGCCGAGGCTCGCCGTCCCGGCGGTGTGGCTTCGGGAGGGTACCGGGAGCGCATCCTGGTTCCTCGCATTGGTTCGGGATCCGGGAGGATCCATTGAACGCCCCGGTGGCCGGATCTTCGGCCGGTGGGTCTTCGGCTCCGCCTCGGAGGGGATCGGGTCTCCCGTTCCGGCCGCGGATGCCCGACACCCTCCGGGCGCTGTACGAGCAGTACTGCCGGGTGGAGGCACGGGAGCTTCTGGCCCTTCTCCCCCGGGAAGGCCGGCGGGCGCTCATGCGTCAGGAGGCTGCCTCCGGGGGCGAGATGTCGGTGGATGGTGTCCACAGGGCGGCGAGGAGGCTTCTGCCCCTCCCGACCTACGAGGTGTGGGTGCCCTCCTACCTGGCCAACCGGAAGGCCTACCTGGAGCGACTGGGGATCCCCGCGCTCCCCGCCCGGGAGGTTCCTGTCACCGTGGCCATCCGGCCCATGGCCTCGGGGTGGTGGGCCCATCTCAACCTTCGGCGGGTGGAGGACGGGTGGCTGGGCTTCATTGCCTTCCTGCCGGACACCCGGGAGGGCGAGTCGGCAACCGCACCCGCGGTGCCTGGGTCCGTCGCCCAGGGAGGACGGACAGCCGAGATTTTCCGCGGGCCGGACCCCGAAATGATGCGGACGCGATTCCTCGAATTTGGCGAGGCCGCCATGGAAGGTTTCCTGCGTTCGGCCACCCCCTGACCACGTCTCAACCGATACCGGAAAGTTTCCAAAAAATCGGGAAGGAAGGTGCCGGAGCTTTCCGGAAAAGGGTCGTCGAAAGCTCCCGGAATACATGGGGATGTGCGGAAAGAATTCCAAAAATTTGCTCCCTGGGTGCGGCGGGGAACGTCTGAATACCAGTTTCGCCTTATTTTCTAAGTATTTGTATAATAACAACTTGGGGGATTTCACGTTCTGGGCGGAGTGTTGAGCTTGGCCCTTGCGCAGCTCGAAATCTCGCCATATCATCGAAGTCCTTCGGGGGACGAGGAGCGGGACGGCGGGCAGAGAGCCCTGGCGTCCGGGCCACCACGTTTCCCTTCGCACGACGTCATCGACCTTCCAGACCCCCGAGACCAGCGCATATGTGGGAAACTCGCTCCGTCCAGATCAAGGTTCGCCTCCCTCGAGAGATTGCTCAGCAGGCAGAGGAGATCCAGGAATCGGACCCCGAGTTTCTCAGTCGCTTGCTCATGTACGGGCTCACCCGCCGGTCGGTCTACCGGCACCTTCGGGGACGGGGAGAGGCGGACACGGGCCTGACGGACGCGCATCCCCGGGTCCTCTGATTCGGGCGAGTCCAGCCCCCGACCTCCCCACGCTTCTGACGTCAGCCGCTTGACGGAAGGCGGTCCGTACCCGCAAGTTGCGAAGCGACCGCCCCGGTTTCCTCATGCCGCCCCCCATTTCCGGGCTCGACCAGGCGCGATCGGATCTCTCCAGAAGGAGGGCGCGTGACCAGCGTGGACAGGTCGATGGCAGACCGTCGACCCGAGCGGTCGGACGAGTCCGTTCTGCGGGCCAAGTACCTGGACTTCTGCTCCGCCAAGGTGGCAGAAGCCCTTCTATCGCTGTCCCCTGACGAGATGTACCTCCTCGCCGAGGAGGTCACGCAGTCCGCGACGACTCCACCCACCGCTTCCCTGGGTTACGAGGAGTTGGTCCGCCTTGCCACGGAACGTCTGGCGGACAGCCTGGATCTCCCGACCTTCGACCAGTTCCGGGACGCGTACCACCGGGACCCCGCGGCGTTCGATCGGGAGCTCCTGGGCCTCTGGGAGACCGAGATGCGGGTCTCGGGTCCGGGGTCGGGATGAGGTAACACCACTTTTCCGATCCGGCCCCTCCCGGTACTGCTTTCTTTGCACGGGCCGGAGGGGAAGGCGGCCTGCGGGCGCACCAGAATCGTGATACGCAAGAGGAGGGGGGAGCGCGAGTGGCTCCCCCCTCCTCTACGTTCAGCCCAGCCGCTGGACTTCAGGCGATCGGACAGATCATCAATGTACAACTGCCGAGGACACCTTTCTCAGAACGGCAGGTCGTCGTCCGGCTGGCTCAGGTCGGGTTCCGGGGCCGAACGGCCACCGCCGCCTCCGCCACCGCCGCCTCCGAAGGAGGATCCCCCGCTCCGGGGAGCGCCCCGACCGCCGCCTCCACCCATGTCGCCTCCTCCGCCGCCGGCGCCGCCCAGCATGATCATCTCCTGGGCGACGATGTCGGTGAAGTAGCGAACGTTGCCCTGGCCATCATCGGTCTGGGAATACTCGATCCGGCCTTCGACGTAGAGGCGGTCGCCCTTGGTCACGTACTGCTCCACCACGTCGGCGAGCTTTCCGAAGAAGGTGATCCGGTGCCACTCGGTCTTCTCCTGCGTCTGCCCCGACCGGTCCGGAAAGGAACGGCTCGTGGCAATGGAGATCTTGGCGATCTTCGTCCCCGAGGGGGTCATGCGGATTTCGGGATCGGCTCCGAGGTTTCCGATCAGCGTCACCTTGTTCAGCGACCGACTCATGGGGCACTCCTTGCATTCTGGGCGCGTGGGCGCACCGGCGGGTGCGCGGGGGCGATGGGTTGGGGCGACAAGGGGCGAAGGCGGGCGCCTTGCGAACCCTCAGGCCAGCCTGCCGGGTGGACCGCTCCGATCCGGGGGAGAAGGTAGCGATTCCCGTCGGGCGCGGCCATGCCGGCCGGGGACTCCTGCCCGGCTCCAGAGGGCTCCGGCCAGTGGCCCGCGGGGCGCGGCGAAGGTAGCTTTCGACGGGGAGGCCCGGGACGGTGGCCTCCCCTCCTCTTCGCCCTGCCCGTGCCGCGATCCCAGGCTGCGATTCCCGCCGCCACCGTCCCCATGCGCGGCTCCTCCGGAGCGCGGCGCCGACCCAGCCCCGGAGTTTCTGGCATGACCGATCATCTTCTTGTCCGGACCGACGTTGCCGAGCGGGTGGCCACCGTCACCCTTCATCGCCCCGAAAAGCTCAACGCCCTGAATCGCCAGGTTCTGGACGCGCTGGATGCGGCGTTCCTGGCCCTCGAGTCCCGGGACGACGTGGCGGTGGTGATTGTGACCGGCGCCGGGGACCGTGCCTTCGTGGCCGGGGCCGATATCGGCGCCCTGGTGGAGATGTCGCCCCTCTCCGGCAAGGAGGTCAGTGCCCACGGGCAGGCGGTGTTCCGCCGGATCGAGCGATTCCGGTGCCCCGTCATCGCCGCCGTGAACGGATTCGCCCTCGGGGGCGGGTGCGAGCTGGCCCTGGCCTGCCACATCCGCATCGCCTCGGCCAGCGCGCGGTTCGGGCTTCCGGAAGTGGGGCTGGGGATCATTCCCGGCTACGGGGGAACGGTCCGGCTGGCCAGGATCGTCGGCTTCGGGCGGGCGCTCGAACTCACCCTGACGGGTGCGCAGGTCAAGGCCGCCGAGGCGGAGCGGATCGGGCTCGTGACCCATGTGACCGAGCCCGAGGCCCTCATGGAGAAGGCCCGGGAACTGGCGGCGACCCTGGCGTCGAAGGGTCCCCTGGCGCTGTCCATGGCGATGGAGGCCATCTACCACGCCGCGGACGTTCCCACGGAGGAAGCCCTCCGGCACGAGGCCACCCTCTTCGGACTCCTGGCCGCGTCCGACGACATGCGGGAAGGGATGACGGCCTTCCTCGAGAAGCGGAAGCCCGACTTCCGGGGCGAGTGATCCTCCAGCGCCTCCGCCTCCAGGGGTTCCGAAACCTGGAAGACACGGTCCTCGAGATTCCCCCCGAGGGAGTGGCCCTGGTAGGGCCGAACGCCCAGGGGAAATCCAACTTCCTCGAGGCGATCCATTATCTGGAGATCTTCCGCTCCGCCCGGGGGACCCGCGACACCCGGCTGATCCGGTTCGGCGAGGCCTTCTTCCGGCTCGAGGGAGGGCTGCTGGCCTCTTCTCCTGTGTCCACCGAGCCCGAAGGGCGGAGGACCGTGGCGGCCGCTGTCCAGCGGTCAGGCCCGGTCAAGAAGGTCACGGTGGATGGGGAGGTGCCCGCCCGCATCGGGGATGCCCTGGGGCAGGTAGGGTCGGTCCTCTTCACCCCGGACGACGTCCGCCTCGTGTCGGACGGACCTCAGGAGCGGCGGCGGTTTCTGGACATCGTGCTCTCGGTGAACGTGCCGGGCTACCTGGAGGCCCTTCAGCGCTACCGCCAGGTTCTGGCGCAGAGGAACGCCGCCCTCCGGGATCGGGCTCCCCGGGGGTCGGTGGAGGCCTGGGACTCCCTCCTCGTCCGTTCCGGCGCCCGGGTCCTCCGGATGCGGGCCGCGTGGGTGCGTCTCGGGGCCCCCACCTTCCGGGATGTGGTTCGGGAGGTTTCGGGAGGCGAGTGCGGGACGCTGGACTACCTCCCCGGGATCCCGGGAGGACGGCACCCGGAGACCGGGTACGACGCAGGGCCGGGCTCTGAGGGAGAGGCTGAGGGAGAGGCTGAGAGAGAGCCGGAGGGAGAGCCCGAGGGAAAGCCGGAGAAGAATCCAGGGTTCATGGACAGCCCGGAAAGCGGGGCCGATGCCCGGTGGGAGGTGCTGCTGGCCGAAGCTCTCCGCGAGGGGAGGGAGGAGGAGCGCCGCCGCGGCATGACTCTGGTGGGGCCCCACCGGGACGAGTTGCGGCTGAGGCTGGACCCGGACCCGGGGGACGCCGCGCCCCGGGGGGGGCGGGATCTGCGGGAGTACGGCTCGGGGGGACAGAAGCGAACGGCGGCGCTGGCCCTTCGCATCCTCGAAGCCGAGACGGTCCTCCGACGAAGGGGTCGCCCTGCGCTCCTTCTCCTCGACGACGTCTTCGCCGAGCTCGATGCTGCGCGCTCCGAGCGGGTGCTGGGGCTCCTGGATCGAACCGCCGCCGGGCAGGTGATCCTCACCGCGCCAAAGGAAGCGGACGTGCGCTTTCGTCATGACCGGCTTCCCCGGTGGCGGATCCTGGGCGGGCGCATCCATGCCGGAGGTGACGATGCGTGAGAAGGGGCGGGGCGGCGACCGGCGCGGAGACCGGAGCGGAGACCGGGGAGGCGACAGAGGCGGCGACCGGAGTGGAGACCAGGGCATGGGAAAGGTGGACGAGGTCCTGGGAGGCCTTCTCCGGAGCCTGGGCATCCACCAGGAGGTGGCGCGCCAGGAGGTTCTGGAGCGGTGGCCGGAGGTGGTGGGGGAGCGGATCGCCGCCGTGACCCGGGCGCGGTCCGTGGCCCAGGGCATCCTCTTCGTCGACGTCCGGTCCAGCGCCTGGATTACGGAGCTGAACCTGATGCGGCACGAACTCCTGACCCGCCTCAATGCCGGGGCAGGCGAGGGGCGGGTGGAGCGAATTGTCTTCACCCAGGCCGAGGACGCCGGGGCCGGGTTCGGACGGGAGCCAGGACGCGAGCCAGGACGCGAGCCAGGACGGGAGCCATGACGCGACTCGGGGCGCGAATCAGGGCGACAGGCGGGGCGCGAGACAGAGCGCGACCGGGGGAAGGATTCCGGACAGGCTTCACCGGTCTCCCGTCAGGCCGCCCGGCAATGGCCCTAGCAGCACCACTTCGCTAGATTTCAGGGTCAAGTTCCAGCCTTTCGGAGCCTCCCGACGGAGCCTCCCCTTCGCGCCCCACCCCGAGCGATCGATGGCAGAATCCACTCCCGAATCCCAGTCCAGCGAGTACGGCGCCGGTCAGATCCAGGTCCTCAAGGGACTGGAGGCCGTGCGGAAGCGGCCCGGCATGTACATCGGCTCCACCTCCGGCCGGGGGCTGCACCACCTGGTCTACGAGGTGGTGGACAACTCGGTGGACGAGGCCATGGCGGGGTTCTGTACCTCCATCCAGGTCACGATCCACGCCGACGACTCCATCACGGTGGTGGACGACGGGCGCGGGATTCCGGTAGACATCCATCCCACGGAGAAGCTGCCGGGCGTCGAGCTGGCCCTGACCGTGCTCCACGCCGGCGGAAAGTTCGACAAGCAGAACTACAAGGTGTCCGGCGGGCTGCACGGCGTCGGTGTCTCGGTGGTGAACGCCCTTTCCGAGTGGCTGGAGGTGGAGGTCCGCCGGAAGGGCCGGGTCTGGCACCAGCGGTTCCACCGGGGAATCAAGCAGAAGGAGCTGGAAGACATGGGGCCGGCCTCCAGCACCGGTACCAAGATCGTCTTCAAGCCGGATGCGGAGATCTTCACCGAGACCGTGTACAGCCTGGAGACGCTCACCTCCCGCCTCCGGGAGATGGCCTTCCTGAACAAGGGGCTGGAGATCTCGCTCACGGACGAGCGCCTGCAGCCGGCGAGCGAGGAGACCTTCCAGTACGAGGGCGGGCTCGCGGAGTACGTGATCTTCCTTCGGGGGAACCGGCAGGCCGTCCACGAGAACGTCGTCTACTTCCAGGCCGAGAGGCCCGAGGCGGACATCGAGCTCGCCCTCCAGTACGACAACGGCTTTTCCGAGAACACCCACACCTTCGTCAACAACATCAACACCCACGAAGGCGGGTCCCACCTCACCGGCCTCAAGGCAGCCCTCACCCGCACCATCAACGACTACGCCCGGAAGAACGGGATCTTCAAGAAGGCCGACGAGTCCCTCTCTGGCGACGACGTCCGCGAGGGCCTCACCTGCGTGCTCTCGGTCCGGGTCATGGAGCCCCAGTTCGAGGGGCAGACCAAGACCAAGCTGGGGAACTCCGAGGTGCGAGGGGCCGTCGAGACGGCGGTGAACGAGCACCTGGCCATCTGGCTCGAGGAGAACCCCAAGGCCGCCAAGGCCATCATCGAGAAGTCCCTGCAGGCCGCCCGCGCCCGTGAAGCGGCCCGGAAGGCCCGGGACCTGGCCCGGAAGAAGAATGCCCTGGAGGGCGGCGTGCTGCCGGGGAAGCTGGCCGACTGCTCGCTGTCGGACCCCTCGATGACCGAGATCTACATCGTGGAGGGAGACTCCGCCGGTGGCTCGGCCAAGCAGGGCAGGGACCGGTCCTTCCAGGCCATCCTTCCCATCAAGGGAAAGATCCTGAACGTGGAGCGCGCCCGGATCGACAAGATCCTCGGGAACGACGAGATCCGAGCCATGATCACGGCGCTGGGGGCCGGCATCCGGGACGACTTCAACCTGGACAAGACCCGGTATCACAAGATCATCATCATGACGGACGCCGACGTGGACGGCGCCCACATCCGGACCCTGCTCCTGACCTTCTTCTTCCGCCAGATGCGGGAGCTCATTGAGGCCGGCTACATCTACATCGCCCAGCCTCCCCTCTACCGGGTGGCCAAGGGGAAGGAAGAGGTCTACGCCTACTCCGAGGACCAGCGGGAGCAGGCGGTGAAGCGTCTCACCAACGGGCGAGGCGAGGAGGCCAAGGGGCTCAACATCCAGCGGTACAAGGGGCTGGGCGAAATGAACCCGGAGCAGCTCTGGCGGACCACCATGGACCCCCAGACCCGGACCCTCCTGCAGGTGACCATGGAAAGCGCCGCCGGGGCGGATTCCATCTTCAGCCGGCTCATGGGCGACGAGGTGGAGCCCCGCCGGCAGTTCATCGAGAAGAACGCCCGCTACGTCCGGAACCTGGACATCTGATGGGTTGGCTCCGCGCAGGCAGCGGGGCCCGCAGCCCCTGGGGCGGCTTCCGGGGTCAGGCGCGGTTGTCTGTCCTTTGGGGGATGGGTCTTCTCACCGCTGGATGCGCCTCGGCAGGCCCCGCAGGAGGACATGCCGGGGTTGATCCGGCGGCTCGCGCCCCGGCAGCGCTCGGGGCGGCAGGGGCCAGCCTTGCAGACCACGTACAGGACCAGGATCCCACCCTGCTCCCTTCCGGGGTCCGTGTCTTCACCGCTGATGGAACGCCCTCCTCGTGGGATGCGCTTCTCGCGGCGGCCGGCGACGCCCGGGTCGTCCTCCTGGGCGAGATCCACGACGACATCGTGGGGCACCGTGCCCGTCATGCCCTGGTGCGGGCCCTGGCCGGAGGCGCTGTCGCGGGCCCCGGATGGGCGGCGGCGGCCCCCGCAGATCCGGAAGAATCGGCCTGTGCATCCCACGTGGTCTCCCTGGAGATGCTGGAGACCGATGTGCAGCTCGTGGTGGACGAGTACCAGGCCGGGCTCATCACGGCGGATCACTTCCGCCGCGCGGCCCGCCCCTGGGACAACCATGACCGGGACTACGAGCCCTACCTGGCCGTAGCACGGGCGTGCGGCTTTCCGGTGGTGGCGGCGAACCCGCCCCGCCGGTACGTGAACCGGGTAGCCCGGCTGGGCGAAACCGCACTGGATGCGCTGGCGCCCGAGGCCCTGGCCACCCTCCCTCCTCTCCCGGTGGCCCCCCCGACGGAGCGGTACCGGGCCCAGTGGAACGCCCTCATGGGCGGTGGGGCCGGACACGGGTCGGCCCCGACCCACGGAGCTCCGGCACCCCACGGGGCCGCAGCTCCCACGCCACCGTTGGACCCCGTCCTCCAGGCGCAGAACGTCTGGGATGCCGGGATGGCCTGGGCCGTGGCCCGCGCCGCCGAGGCCCACCCGCAGGCCCGCATCGTCCACGTGGCTGGCTCGTTTCATGTTCAGGACCGAACCGGGATCCCCGAGCACCTGGAACGCTACCTGCCGGGGGCTGCCGTTCTCGTGGTGGTGGCCTTCCCGGAGGCGCCGGGGGCCCCGTTCGATTTGGGCCGGCATGGAGGAAAGGGCGACTTCGTTCTGCTGACCGAGCGCTGAGTCCGGCCGCTGAATCCGGCCGGTGAGTCCGACCGCTGAGTCCGCCCGCTTCCCCCGTCAGCCGTCCTTTCCCTCCGCCCAGGCCCGGACCCGCGCCCCCAGGACATCGGGGAAGTCGGAAAAGATCCCGTCCACACCGAGGGAGAGAAGACGGTCCATCTCGGCGGGGTCGTTCACCGTCCAGGGATGCACCACGAGGCCCCGGGCCCGAGCCGCTTCCATGAAGGCCCCGTTCACCAGGGCCCGGTTGGGCCCCACCCCCATGGCATACTCCGCCACCGCATCCAGAACGGCATCTACCGTCTCGGGGGTGGCGTCCGAGGCCCGGAGGAGCTGGACCAGGGGGAGTTCCGGATCCAGTTCCCGGAGCCTCTGAAGCGAGGCCGGGCTGAAGGACTGGATCAGGACCTGCCCTCGCTCCACCGCAGGATCCCGAAGGTCGTGGGCATGGAGAAGATCGAGGAGAACCTCTTCCATGGGGGGCTGGCCCGGGAGGCGCTCGTCGGGGTTCTTGGTCTCGGGATACCAGCGCACCGAGGCGCCGTAGCGCTGGAAGAGCTCCTCCAGGGTGGGGATCCCGAGCCCCACGAAGGCGGGGTCGGCCCGGTCGGGAAACCGCTCGTTGAACCAGCTCCCCACGTCGCAGTCCCGAAGCTCGGCCAGCGTCCGCTCCCGGATGGGGCCGGTACAATGCGCCGACGGACCCCGGGCGGTGCGGTCCAGGGTGGCGTCGTGGAAGGCCACGAGGACGCCGTCGGCGGTCATCTGCAGGTCGGGCTCCAGGAAGTCGGCGCCCATGCGCACCGCCAGGTCATAGGCGGCCAGGGTATGCTCCGGAGCGTGCCCCGAGGCTCCCCGGTGGGCGATCACCTGGGGGCCTGCGGGGTCGGGCGTCTCGGGGGTCCCGCTCATGAGGGGGCCTCGGGTGGACCCGCCCTCCATGACCCGCACCTGGGGGAGGCCCGGTGCGGGGAGCCCCAGCGCGGGGAGCCCCAGGGCAAGAAGGAGGACCAGGCCCAGGGCAGCTCCCGGGAGGGGATGGGGACGGGATGGCATGGCGGCAAGGCGTGGGAGGAGCGAACAGGCGGAGTTGCATCGGGCACCGAGGCGCGCGCGGCCTCCGCCTGACACTGAATCATCAGTCCCTCCCCCGGCAACGGCCATGGCCCTCCCGTCACGATCCCGTCACGTCACCGCTGGTAGCGGACCTCTCCTCCCACGAGCGTCATCTCGATCTGGGTGTCCCGGACCTCGTCTTCGCTGACCGTGAGGATGTTCCGGTCCAGCACCGCGAGGTCGGCCAGCTTGCCCGGTGCGATGGATCCCAGGAGGTCCTCCTCGAACACGGCGTAGGCGCACCCGAGCGTGTAGGAGCGCAGGGCCTCGAGACGGCCCATGGACTGCTCGGGGTAGAAGCGCTCTCCATTGGCCATTTCCCGGGTGATGGAAGCATGGAAGGAGGCGATGGCGGAGATGCGCTCGACGGGCACGTCGGTGCCGTTGCAGATCACCGCGTTCGCATCCAGGAGCGAACGCCAGACGTAGGCCCGGCGCCGCGACCGCTCCTCGCCCAGGCGCTGCGGGACCCAGGGGCCGTCGGAGGTGGCGTGCACGCCCTGCATGGAGGCGATGACGCCGAGCGCGGCGAAACGGGGCACCTCGTCGGGATGGAGATTCTGGGCGTGCTCGATCCGCCAGCGGAGGGCGCCGTTCCCCCCGGCTTCGGCCAGGACCGCTTCGTAGATGTCCATCGCCTCGCGGTTCCCCCTGTCCCCGATGGCGTGGGTATTCAGCTGGTAGCCATGCCGCAGCGCGATCTCGGCCGTCTCCTGAAGGCTCTCCAGCGTCACCTGGGGCAGGCCCGAGGTGGTGGGCATGTCGGTGTAGGGATCCAGGAGCCAGGCGCCATGGGTGCCCAGAGCACCGTCGATCTGCCGCTTGACCGCGCGCACGGTGAGGAAGTGGTCGCCGTGGCCCACCATCCTGAATTCGCCCAGGCGCTCGTCCATGGCGGCGTTGGATTCCCCGCGGATGGCGATATGCAGACGGATGGGGAGTTCACCGGCGTCGGCCAGGGCCCGGAGGCCTTCCACGTCGGCAAAGCTCGATCCCTGGTCGTGGAAGGAGGTGATGCCGTGGCGCAGGGCATCCTCGCCGGCGAGCTCCACCTGCCGCCGGAAGCGGGTCTCCCGCTCCTCGGCCGTCATGCCTTCCTCGAAGCGAACGAGGGCCGCCCGGGCCGCTCCCTGGGCGGCCTGCCGCAGGAACCCGGTGGGATTGCCCTCGGCGTCGCGGACAATGGTGCCGCCGGCGGGGTCGGGGGTGGCGGCGGTGATACCGGCGGCCTCCAGGGCCAGCGCGTTGGCAAAGGACGCGTGTCCGCTGGCATGGGTCAGGAGGACCGGGTTGTCCGGACTGACTTCGCTCAGGGCGTGATGCGTGGGCACCCCGTCGAAGGTGACCTCCGGCGCCGGACTCCAGCGCTCCTGATGCCATCCACGGCCGGTGATCCAGGTCCCCGGCTCGGCAGCGGCCGCCGCCTCGGCGACCATGGTCACGATCTCGTCCCAGGTGGTGGTGGGAAAGAGGTCAAGCGTCATGAGCGCCTGCCCATGCCCCAGGAAGTGACCGTGGCCCTCGATGAACCCGGGGATCACCGTGCGACCCGCCAGCTCCACCACCTCGGTGCCGGATCCCGCCAGCGCGCGGATCTCGTCGTCGGTCCCCACCGCCAGGATCCGGCCGCCGCGGATGGCCACAGCCTCGCCGTCGGGAACCTCCGCATCCACCGTGATCACCGTGCCGCCCACGAGAATGAGGTCGGCGGCGTCCGATGCCGCCCCGGATGCCCCACCGGATGACGCCCCCGGCTCGCAGGCCGCGGTCCCCAGTCCCAGAAGGAAGATCAGTGCCAGGGCCAGCCTGGTGGAGGAGGAGGGGGTGCGGGGCAGATTCATGGGGCTTCGGGTCCTTGGCCTGGGATGCATGCAGGGGGCCTCGGGCTCCCGGACGCCGACAGGCGACTGCGGGAGAACCCATTTCAACGGCGAGGCCAATCAGATAAGCTTTCGGAGTAACCTTTCGCATCCGGCGGGGATACGCCAGATCCTCCGGGAATCGCCCGGAACCCCTCCCCCTCCCCTTCCAGCCTCGAGCCCGGGGCGACAGCTACGACATGGACCGTCCCACCTACATCTTCGGGCATCGCAATCCCGATGCCGACGCCATCTGTTCAGCCCTCGCCTACGCCGAGTTCAAGCGGCGGACCGCCGAAGGGGAGTTCGTCGCGGCACGGTGCGGGAACTCCAACGTTCGCATCGATGCCATCCTGCAGCGGTTCGGCGTGGCCCTTCCCCGCTTCATTGGCGACGTGACGCCCCGGCTCCGGGACCGGATGACGCAGAACCCGGTGGTGGTGGGTCCCTCGGCCACAGCGGCGGAGGCGCTGGACCTCATTGAGCGCCACGACATCCAGGTGGTTCCGGTGGTGGGGCCGGGCCGAAGCCTCCTGGGCTCGGTCTCCATCTACCAGCTGGGACAGTCCTTCCTCCCCAAGGCGGGGCCGGCCCGGGACGTCCGCCGGGTGGATACGAGTCTCGAGGCCATCGCCCACGTCCTGAACGCCCGAGTTGTCCACCTGGTGGACCCGGACCACGTGGCGCCGCTCTTTGTCCGCGTGGCGGCCATGGACCTGGCCTCCTTCGACGGTCTTCAGGACCGGGAGGGGATCCCTCCGGAACAGACCATCATCGTGGTCGGAGATCGGCGAGACATCCAGGAGCGCTCCATCGAGCGGGGAGTTCGCCTCCTCGTGATCAGCGGGGGACTGGACGTGGATGCGGACGTGGCGCGCCAGGCCCGGGACGCGGGTGTCTCCGTCATTTCCTGCGCCTTCGACTCGGCGAGCACGGCCTGGGCCATCCGGTCGGCTGCCCGTGTGGACGGGATCATGGCGGAGGAGGGCGAGACCTTTCCGCCCGAGGAGACGCTTCGCAGCGTGCGCCGCCGGACCGCCACCCTGGGGCCTGCCGTCTTCATGGTCACCGACGACGACGACCGGCTGGTGGGGGTCTTTTCCCGACGCGACATTCTCCGCCCCAGCGAGACCCGGCTCATCCTGGTGGATCACAACGAGCTCTCGCAGGCGGTGCCCGGAGCGGAGGAAGCCGAGATCGTGGAGGTGGTGGATCACCACCGACTTGGGGACCTGCGCACCCAGGAGCCCATTCTCTTCCTCAACCGGCCGGTAGGGTCCACCTGCACCATCGTGGCGGATCTCTTTCGCAAGGAGAAGCTCGATGTCTCCCCCGCCCTGGCCGGGATCCTCATGGGAGGGCTTGTTTCCGATACCCTGAACCTCCGGAGCCCAACCACCACCCGGGTGGACGAGGAGATCCTCCGGTGGCTCGAGGCGCGGTCCGGCGTCACCGGGAGCGAGCTGGCGGAAATCATCTTCTCGTCGGGGTCGGTGGTGGCGGCGCAGCCGGCGCCCGAGGTCGTGGCGCTGGACCGGAAGCTTTACGAGGAAGGGAAGTACCGCTTCGCGGTCTCGCAGGTGGAGGAGCTGGGGTTCGGCGAGTTCTGGAAGCAGTCGGATCGCCTGGCCGAGGCCCTCGAGGCGAGCCGAGCCGCCGAGAACCTGGACTTTGCCGCCCTCTTCGTTACCGATGTGAAGAGCCAGGACTCCCTCCTCATGGTGGAGGGAGACGAGGACGTCATCCGCCAGATCCCCTATCCGGCGGTGGAGGAAGGCGAAGTCTTCCGCCTCGACGGGATCGTGAGTCGCAAGAAGCAGCTCCTCCCTTTCCTCACCGGGATCCTCCGGTCAAGGAAGGAGTAGACGCCACGGGCGTCGCCCCCCATCGCTTGCAGCTATCGGAGTCCATCGTGCGAATCCTCGTGACCGGCGCCACCGGGTACATTGGCGGTCGACTCGTCCAGCGCCTCCTCGACCGGGGGCACGAGGTCCGTGTCCTGGTCCGGGACCCTCGCCGCATCGTGGGGCGGAGCTGGGAAGGGCGGGTGGAGGTGCGGATCGGGGACCTCTCGGATCCGGCCAGTCTCCAGGGGATCGCCGAGGGGGTGGAGGCGGCCTTCTACCTGGTGCATTCCATGTATGCCGGCGGCGACTTTGCCCGGAAGGACAGGGAGGCGGCCGAGCATTTCGTGGAAGCGGTGCAGGGGATTCCGCTGCTGGTCTATCTCGGCGGGATTCTGCCGGGCCCGGAGGCCACGACGCATTCGGAGCACCTGAGGAGTCGGGCCGAGGTGGGGCGGATCCTCCGCGAGGGCCTCCCCACCACCGAGCTTCGGGCGGGCCCCATCATCGGGTCGGGCTCCGCCTCCTTCGAAATGGTTCGCTACCTCACGGAGCGCCTTCCGGCCATGGTGGCCCCCCGGTGGATCCGCAACCAGGTTCGCCCCATCGCGGTGCGGGACATCCTGGCCTACCTGATCCAGTCGGCCGAGAGC
>SKNW01000007.1 GCA_007120305.1 Gemmatimonadota bacterium
ATGCCAGGGGGCTGGGGTCGCGCCATGAAGGGGCTCCGGGTGGCTGGGTAGGGGAAGATGGGACCATCCTGCTAGGCGAGTCGGGCATTGGCAAGGGGCGTGCCCACCAGAGGAAGTGAGCCCGACGCCGTCAGGACTCGCGAAGGTGCCCACCCGACGGAAGGCAAAGGCCCTCACCGTGGGTCAGATTGCCCCGAGCGTCCCGGGGACAGGGGTCAGCTTGTCCCCCCGCCCCCACCGGGTTGCGCCCCGAATTGGGCCGGGTGAACTTCGAGATGCGTCGGAGTCGAACCTCGATGCCCTCGGGCCTCCCCGCCTGACGCCCCTGGCCGGCCCTGTCCGCGTCGCCCCCCCCTCTCCGGACCCTCCGTGTCGCGATCCACCCTCGAGTCCTCCCCGGCTGCCGCTCCTTCCCGGATGCGGGCCTACTACGAACTCACGAAGCCGGGCATTGCCGGGTTCGTGATGATCACGGCGGGCGTGGCCTACTACGTGGGGGTCGCGGGCCAGGCCACCTTCGTCCCCCTCTTCCACACCCTCTTCGGCACGGTGGTGGCCACCGCCGGGGCGCTGGCGCTGAACCAGTTCCTCGAGCGGGAGGTGGATGCGCGGATGCGGCGCACCGCGAAACGCCCCCTCCCCTCGGGACGGCTCCGCCCGGTGGAGGCGCTGGTCTTCGGGATTCTTCTCGTGGCCGGGGGCGTGATCCACCTGGGCCTTACGGTAGGGTGGCTCCCGGCCCTCCTCACCCTGGCCTCGGCGCTGGGGTACAACTTCGTCTACACCCCGCTCAAGCCCCGCTCCTACGCGGCGACGTTTGCCGGGGCCTTCCCCGGCGCCATGCCGGCGCTCATCGGATGGAGCGCGGCCACGGGCACGGTGAGCCTCGGGGGCCTGGTGCTCTTCGGGGTGGCCTTTCTCTGGCAACTTCCCCATGTGCTGGCGCTGGCCTGGCTGCTCCGCACCGACTACCTCCGAGCCGGCTTCCTCCTGACGCCCCCGAACGACGACAACGGGCGGACCATCGGGAACCAGATGGTCCTCTACTCCGCCGTCCTGATCCCGGCGAGCCTGGCCCCGACGCTGATCGGCCTCACCGGGTGGATCTACTTCGTCGGAGCCCTTTTCCTGGGCGGTGTGGTTCTGGCGTGGAGCATCCAGGCCCGGGGTTCCATGTCCAATGCCTCGGTCCGAAAGGTCTTTCTCGGGTCGCTGGCCTACCAGCCCCTCCTCCTGAGCCTGATGCTGGTGGACACGGTGCGCGGGTAACGCGCTCAGGGTCCGCTTTCGCACCGGAGAATCCCGCGATGTCCCGTCTCCTGGTCATCCTCGCCCTGCTCCTGCTGCCGCTTCCTGCCATGAGCCAGTCCGCGTCGTCCACCACTTCCGACCCCGATCGGCCCCGGGCCCGGGACCTGGGCATCGAGATCGGCATCTTCACGCCCGGACCCTGGAACGCCATCACCGATGTGGCGGGGGTTCTCGTGGGGCAGACCACCGTCATCCAGGGCGAGGCCATCCGGACGGGCGTCACCGCCATCCTCCCCCACGAGGGCAACCCCTTCCGCGACCGGGTGCCCGCCGCCATCCATGTGGGAAACGGCTTCGGGAAGCTGGTGGGGATCACCCAGGTCCGGGAACTGGGGGAGCTTGAAACGCCCATCCTCCTCACCTGCACCCTCTGCGTCTGGCAGGCTGCCGACGCCATGGCCGCCTGGCTCCTGGAGCAGCCCGGCATGGAATCGGTGGGCTCCATCAACCCCGTGGTGGGCGAGACCAACGATGGCGGCCTGAACGACATCCGGAGCCGACCGGTCCGGGCCGAGCACGTGCGCGACGCCCTCGTCTCCGCCGTCACGGGACCGGTAGCCGAGGGCTCCGTGGGCGCCGGCACCGGGACCCGGGCCTTCGGGTGGAAGGGGGGCATCGGCACGGCCTCCCGGGTGCTCCCTGCCTCCCTGGGCGGATGGACGGTGGGCGTCCTCGTCCAGTCGAACTTCGGAGGCATCCTCACCATCGACGGTGCTCCGGTCGGGGAGGAGCTCGGGCAGTATTCCTTCCGGGGGGATGTGACGCGGACGCCGCCTGCGGAGGAGGACCAGGAGGATGGGGCCGGGTCCATCATGATCGTCATCGCCACCGATGCCCCCCTCTCGGACCGGAACCTGGAGCGCCTGGCCTCGCGGGCCATGATGGGGCTCGGGCGAACCGGTTCCTTTGCCGGGAACGGATCCGGGGACTACGTGATCGCCTTCTCCACGGCCCCGGAGGTGCGCCGCGGAACGGGCGGGGGAGGAGGAGCCGCGCCCCACCCGGTGGCCGAACTGCCGAATGCCGCCACCTCGGGGCTCTTCCAGGCCGTGGTGGAGTCCACGGAAGAGGCGGTGATCAACTCGCTGCTTCGGGCCACCACGGTGACCGGGCGCGGGGGAAGCACCGCCGAGGCCCTTCCCCTGGAGACCACGCTGGAGGTCCTGCGGCGGTACGGCGTGGTGCGGTAGGCAGCGCCCCGCCAGACGCCCGTCAGCCCAGCGACTCCCGGGCCTCTCCCCGCCAGGCGTCGGCCCAGCGATCGTACCTGACCGCCACCACCCGGGCCTCCTGGAGCACCTGCAGCCCTTCGTCGCTCCGGTAGGAGGTGCGATAGAAGAGGTACCCCACGTTGGCCTGGACCATGAGCTTGGCGCACATGACGCAGGGGGATGCGGTGACGAACGCCACCTTGTCGCGCACCTGCCCGGGCGCCTTCACCAGTGCGTTCATCTCCGAGTGGATGCACCCGCACTGGCCGGGTGTCGGGGAATCACAGTCGTTGGGAAAGCCCCGCACGTTGCCGTTGTACCCGATGGCCAGCACGTTTTCCAGAAGGCCGTCGGTGATCACGGTGCCCACCGAGAGCCGGCGGCAGGTGGAGCGCTTGGCCAGTTCCTCGGCCATCCGCATGTACACCTCGAAGAGGGGAAGGCGATCGGGAACCCAGGCGTCCACCTCGGCCTGCGTTGCGTCGTTGAAGCGATTCAGGGGATGGATGTTGGCGCGGACGAGATCACGGTAGAGAATGGGCATGCCCCCATGATCCCCGGCCGCGGGTAGAGCGTCAAGGGGCGGCTGGAGCACCCGGGTCAGAACTCGCCCGCGCCACCGCTTCATCCCCGACCCCTGCGCCCGGGAGCGCCGTGACCTGGAACGCCGCAGCCGGGATCCTGGAAGTCGGAACCCCCGCCGTGATCAGAATCTCCCGGAGGATGCTCACGCCCCGATCCCGGGCATACCAGCGCCGGACCCGGGCGTAGCGCTCGTCCGGCGAATAGGACTTCCCCTCCCCGGGCGCCTCTCCCAGTACCCAGGCCTGCAGCGCCGCAGGGCGAGGGCCCCACCAGCCGAGTTCCCGCCACGATGTGTCGAAGGCCATGACCACCGGGATCGACCGGGCGCTCCCCCCGGTGAGGTGGGCTGCCATCAGTGCCGGGTGATCGTCCCGCTCCAGCATGCGCAGTTCGAGCATGGGCGACGCCTCGGCAAGCCGGGCCACCCACGGGAGACTGTTCACGGCATCGCCGCACCAGTCCGCTGAGAGCGCCAGGAGGTGGACAGGGCTCCGGACCTCCCGAACCGCCTCGAGAGCCCACCCGGGAAGTCGGGTCCGGGCGTACAGCCCGCCCCAGAGCTCCCGGTTCTTCACGGCCGTGGGGAGCCAGTCCTGGAACCCGGGGGCATGGGTCCAGGTGAGCTCGAGCTGGGCGAACGGGGGGAGCAGGGTCGACGGAGGGGGTGCGTGGGGCATGCGTGGCCGATCCGTAGCGTCAGAGAGCATCAGCGGGAGGGTGCGAGCGCCGGGGCGCGCAGGCGCGGCCGCGCCTGCAACCGGCTGCGGTGGAAAGCCCCCAGGGGCCCGGGAAGGTTCCCGTGACCCTCACCCCTCCCGGGCTGCCATGGCCTTCTGGTCCTTGCGCCTGCGGTTCGAATCCAGCTCCCGCTTCCGGAGACGGATGGCGGTGGGGGTCACCTCGATGAGCTCGTCGTCGGCAATGAACTCCAGCGCCAGCTCCAGCGTGAGCTTCCGCGGCGGTTCGAGCTTCACGTTCTCGTCGGAGCCTGCGGCCCGCATGTTCGTGAGCTTCTTCCCCTTGGTGACGTTCACATCCAGGTCACCGGGGCGCACGTGCTCACCCACGATCATCCCGGTGTAGACGGGGACGCCGGCCTCGATGAAGAAGGTGGCCCGCTCCTGGAGGTTGAACAGCGAAAAGGCCACCGAGTCGCCCTCGCGGTCGGCCACCAGGACCCCCTTCTTCCGCCCCTGCAACGCGCCCCCCCACGGACCGTACTCCAGGAAGTGGTGGTTCAGCTGGCCTTCGCCCCTGGTGTCGGTAAGGAACTCGGACCGGTACCCGAAGAGCCCCCGTGCCGGGATGCGGAAGACGAGGCGGGTGGTGCCGTTCCCGTCAGGACGCATGTCGAGGAGTTCGCCCCGCCGGGGCCCGAGCTTCTCCATGACCGTGCCCACCATGCCGTCGGGGACGTCCACCAGGACCTCTTCGTAGGGCTCGAGGCGGCTCCCGTCGGGACCCTTCTTTTCGATGACCCGGGGGCGGGAGACCTGGAACTCGTAGCCCTCGCGGCGCATGGTCTCCATGAGGATGGTAAGATGGAGCTCGCCGCGCCCGGCCACCGCGAAGGTGTCGGGCTGGTCCGTGTCTTCCACCCGGAGGGCCACGTTCCGCTCGAGCTCCTTGAAGAGGCGCTCCCGCACCTGCCGGGTGGTCACGAACTTCCCGCTGAGCCCGGCGAAGGGGGAGTTGTTCACGGTGAAGTCCACCGCCAGGGTGGGCTCCTCCACCTTGATCCCCCGGAGTCGATCCCGGTGCTCCGGATGGGTGATGGTCTGGCCGATGTCCACCTCCTCGAGCCCGGAAATGGCCACGATGTCGCCGGCACTGGCCTCGGGCACCTCCACGCGGTCGAGTCCCTTGAAGGTGAACAGCTTGGTCACCCGGGCCCGCTTGGCCTCGGACTCGGGGACCGGGCCCGGCTCGCCGAAGGGAAGAAGCGCCACCGAATCCCCGACCCTGACCGTGCCCCGCTCGACGAGGCCGATCCCGATCCGCCCCACGTAGGCAGAGTGGTCCAGGGTGGAAATGAGCATCTGGAAGGGGCCCTCGGCGTCGGTGGAGGGCGCCGGCACATGGGCCAGGATCGCTTCGTACAGGACCGTGAGGTCCTCTCCCCGCGTCTCGGCGTCGTTGGAGGCCCACCCGTCGAGGCCGGAGGCGTAGAGGAAGGGCGCGTTCAGCTGCTCCTCCGACGCGTCCAGGTCGAAGAAGAGCTCCAGCACCTCGTCGTGAACCTCGTGGGGGCGCGCCGCCGGGCGGTCCACCTTGTTCACCACCACCACCGGCATGTGGCCCAGTTCCAGCGCCTTCCGGGTTACGAAGCGGGTCTGGGGCATGGGCCCCTCCACCGCATCCACCAGGAGGAGAACGCCATCGACCATGCGGAGGATGCGCTCCACCTCGCCCCCGAAGTCGGCATGGCCGGGGGTGTCGACGATGTTGATCTTGACCCCCTGCCACTCCACGGCGGTGTTCTTGGCCAGGATGGTGATCCCCCGCTCCTTCTCCAGGGGGTTCGAGTCCATGACCCGCTCCACTACCTCCTGGTTGTCGCGAAAGACCCCGGCCTGGCGGAGCATCTTGTCGACCAGGGTGGTCTTGCCATGGTCAACGTGGGCGATGATGGCGATGTTTCGAGTCTGCATGATGAGTTCGGGTCTCGGTCGGAGAGGTCGTCTCCTCCCGGTGGGCCCGCCAGTTCCGGATGCGAAGGGGACCAGGGCGAGGCACCTCGGCCACATGGGTGGAGTACACCGACACGTGGCTGGAGTACATCGCAGGGTCCGCGGGGTGGACAAAATTCCACCCTAGCCTATCAAACTAACGCCTGTTCGCACTTTTCTGGAGGGGTCGCGCATCCATGCTCCTCGTTGCCGTCACCGGTCCCGCCGGATCGGGAAAGTCCTCCGTCCTCGTGGAGCTGGCCGCCTGGGCCGCTTCCGAAGGGCTGGACGTGGACGGCTTCGCGCAGCCGGCGGTGGGCGACCGCCCCTCCCCCCGCCGCGGCGCTCCCGGGTACGACCTGCTGCACCTGGGGTCGGACACCCGCCTCCCCTTTGCTCGCCGGGACCGAACGGCCAGGGGCGCCATCCCCTACAGCTTTTCCAGGGAGGCGCTGGCGGCCGCCCACGGTTGGGTCCGGACCTCCATGGCCGGAAACCCTCCCCATCTCCTCCTCCTCGACGAGTTCGGACGCGTGGAGGCGGAAGGGGGCGGACACATGGCTCTCTGGGCCGAGGTGGAAGCCGCGGACCCGGACATCGTGATCCTTGCGGTTCGTGAGGGCGTGGTTCCCCAGGTGGAAGCCCGCCTCGGAAGGAGCTTCGACCGGGTGGTGGAGGTGGGCCCCGGGAGGCTCGAGGAGTCCCCCCCGCTGGAGGAACTCCGGGTCCTGGTACTGGAACAGCGGGACTGGTCGCGCGTTGGCGTCTATGGGGCCGGCTCGGGCGGGTTCGAATGGTCGGTGGGTTCGGCCCTCCACGCCGCCCGAGTACCCCTCCGGGGCCTCGCCCTCTCCAGCGCCCAGGCGGCGGTCATGGTCTTTGCCGGCGCAGGGCTCGGGCGGAGGGGGCGCGTGGTCTGGGTCCCCTTCATCTCCGCGGGCATCAAGGCGCTCTCTCCGGCCGGGAGCCGTGTCCGGGTCATGCTGGCCATCACCATCCAGGGAATCCTCTTCGGCGGGGCCACCCGGGTCCTGGGGTGGAACCCGGTGGGACTCTTCACGGGTGGCGCCCTGGTGGGGATGTGGGCCGCTGCCCAGGGTCTCCTCCTCCAGTACCTCCTCATCGGGAGCGACCTCCTCCGTGCCTACGAGACCGTGGTGGGGTGGGTCCTCACCCGGTGGTCGGTAGGGGTCCCGGGGATCGCCGTCATTCTCGGGATCTGGACGGGGATCTGGGGACTCGTGGCGGGAACGACGGCACTCCTGGCCTGGAAGAAGGGCGCCCTCCCCCTCCGCCTTCGGGAGGCCCTGGACCGGGGCGCCACCGGGATCCGGTGGGAGGACCCGGCCCCCTCCTGGTCCAGTGCCCTCGCCAGGGGAAGCCGGGACGTGCTTCGTCCCTTCTTCTGGCTTCCGGTCCTCCTGATCCTCGGAATCCTTCTCTCGGCCGGCGCCTCCTGGGAGCGGACCTTCTGGATCGGGGCCCGCGCGCTTACCGTGGGTGTAGTCATCTTCTCCCTGGTCCGGGCCTTCGATGTCCGGGGCTTCGTGCAGTGGCTCCGCCACCGGGGGCACTGGGGACCGGCCGTGGCCTTCGAGCGCGCACTGCGGCGGTGAGGGATGGAAGACCCGTGGATCCTCGCTGCGCTGGATGACCTCCGGGACGGCACGACCCGGGTCCTGGACCTCCGGCCCACCCCCGCCTTCTTCGGGGGCCACATCCCCGGCGCCCTCCACCTTCCGCCCTCGGTGGAAGAGCTTGACCCCTGGCGCGCCTCCGGGCTTCCCGACGCCGCCAGCGTCCGCACGGAGCTGGAACGGGTGCAGGGGGAAGCCGGGCGGTGGGTGGTCATCCACCCCCTCGTTCCGCCTGGCCCCGGGATCCTGGCGGCCTGGTGCCGCGCCGGGCACGCCCTGGCCACCATCGGCGAGGCCACCCGAGCCGAGGTGGAGGATCTCGCGGCCGTGGACGGGGCCCGGAAGGTGGATGCGGCCGCGCCCCCGGACTTCGGTACCCTCGGCCACCTTTCGAAGGTGGTGGTCGAGGGAGCCACCTTGCCGGTGCGGGCGCTGGTGGCCTCGCTCCTGAAGGCCCGGGGGATCCCGGAGGTCCTGGTCCTTGTAGACTGAAGTCGGCCCGGACCTGTAATCTGGCCATCCAGACAGCGTCCTCATTCCCGCCCGATCCTGAATCCCACGCCTTAATCCCACGCCTGAATCCCACTCCCGAACTCCACGCCCGCATCTCACCCGCGTTTCACGCCTCGGACTTTCCGCATGCGCCCTCTCCGCTTTCCGCGACCTGGCCCCTCCCGCCTCGGCCTCCGGCTCCCGGCCCTGGTCCTGGCCTTCGGACTCCCCTCCCTGGTCGGGGCGATCCCGACGCCGGTCCTGGCCCAGGACACCGCCGCTTCAGCCGCAGCTCCTGCCGCAGTTCCTGCCGTGGCTCCGGCCGTCGTCTCGGGGGACCGTCGGGGAATGGTGGCCGAGGACTACCATCGGCTGGCCTTCCTCTCGGATCCCCACATCTCCCCCGATGGGACGGAGGTGGCCTTTGTCGTCCGCCGGGTATCGGAGGATCGTCGGGGTCGGGACGGCGCCATCTGGATTACCTCGGTGGAGGGGGGAAGCAGCCCCCGGCCGCTTACCTCGGGGAACCGGGATGCCATGCCGCGGTGGGCGCCGAACGGGACGCGGCTCGCCTACCTGGACCGGAGCCGCGACCCGGCGGCCGACGAGGACGCCGATCCGGGTGTTCGCCTTCGCATCCTCCCCCGCGAGGGGGGTGAGGCCTCCACGGTCCTGCACCTGCAGCAGGGGGACATTGCCGACTTCACCTGGACCCGGGACGGCCGCATTGTCCTGACACTGGACCTAGACCCCGCGGTGGAGGACCCCCGGCAGGCGGCACCGCCCAGGGACCCCTCGGCCCCGGACCTGACCGTGGTCACGGACGCCGTCTACCAGGCCGGAACGGGGCTCATCGGGCCGGAGCGGCAGCATCTGTGGATCCTCGATCCCACCGTGGGCGCGCTGTCCCGCCTGACCCCGGGGGACCCCCGGTGGAATGACCGGCAGGCCGCCGTGTCTCCCGATGGACGCACCGTGGTCTTCCAGCGCGACGGCTCGGGCGAGGAGTACGACGGCGCCTTTCCCCGGGACCTCTGGCTCCTCGCCCTCGATGCGCCTGCCGGGACCGAGCCCATCCGCCTCGGACTCCCCACGGGACGTGCCGGGGGTCCCGCCTGGGCCCCCGACAACCGGACCCTCCTCTACCGATTCCAGCCCGGACGCTATGCCCGGGCGCACCTCCAGCTCGTGGACCGGCGCGTGGCCGAGGATTCGGTGGGGTCCCCCCGCACCCTGACCCTGGACACGGACCTGGACCCTGCCCAGTTCTTCTGGCATCCTTCCGGGCGGCACCTCTTCTTCACCGCCGACCACCGGGGCACCCACCCACTCTACCGGGTGAACGCCAACGGCTCCGACGTGCGCCCCCTCTTCGGGGAAGACGGGGTGGTCTCGGACCCCACCCTCTCGGCCGACGGATCCCGCCTCGCCTTTCTCTACGAGAACGAGGTGAATCCGCCGGAAGTCTGGGTGGCCGAGGAAGATGGCCGGAACCCCCGCCCCCTCACCGCCTTCAACCGGGAGCTTCTGGACGCCCTGGACCTGGTCCGAGCCGAGGAATTCGACTTCCTGAACGGAGAGGGAGACCTGCTGCAGGGCTTCCTGGTGCGCCCCGTGGGGTGGACCGCGGGAGAGACCACCTACCCCATGGTGCTGAACATCAAGGGCGGACCCGGGGGGATGTGGGGGCGCCGCTGGTTCCCGGAGTTCCAGATCATGGCGGCGGCCGGGTACGCGGTGGCCTTCGTCAACTACCGGGGGAGCTCGGGCTACGGGCATGCCTTTCAGAGCGCGGTCCGGCAGGACTACGGGGGGGCCGATGCCCGGGACAATTTGCGCCTCGTGGACGAGACCCTCTCCCGGAACCCCTGGATCGATCGGGAGCGGCTCTTCATTACCGGGGGGAGCCACGGCGGCTTCCTCACGAACTGGATCACCACCGAGACGCCCCGCTTCCGGGCGGCCGTGACCCAGCGGAGCGTCTCCAACTGGATCTCCGAAGCCGGGACCCAGGCCTACCCGCCCCGGGCCATGCGCGAGGAGTTCGGGGGGACGATCTGGGAGAACTACCCCCTCTACTGGGAGCGCTCCCCCCTCTCCCGGGCCAACCGGGTGCAGACCCCCACCCTGGTCATCCACTCGGACCGGGACGTGATCACCCCCCTGGGTCAGGGGCAGGAGTGGTACTTCGCCCTGAAGGCGCTGGGCGTCCCCACCGAGATGGTGATCTTCCACGGCGAGGGCCATGAACTCTCCCGCTCCGGAAAGCCGGTGAACCTGGTGGAGCGGCTGCGGCGGATCCTGGACTGGTTCGAGCGCTGGGATACGCCATGAGCCCCCGCATCTCCGGATCGCCCCCGGGGGGCTACCTCCCCGCCCGTCCGGACGGCCACCTGGCGGGGGAGCCAGGCCATGTATCCGGCCATCCCGCGGAGATCCCCCTGGAGCGACTGGAGCGTTACCGCCCCATCATCCCCGACTTCGAGACCTTCCTCGAGGCCAACCTGGCGCCCGAACCCATCAACATCCGGGTCCGCACGGGGCTGACGACGCCCGAGGCGCTGGACGCCGCCCTCACCGCCCAGGGGTTCGAACTCGCCCCGGTCCCCGGGCTCCCCACCCTGCGGAAGGTGGTGGGCGGCCCCCACTCGGTGGCCCAGACCCTGGAGCACTGGCTGGGACACCTGCACGTGCAGCAGGCGGTGATGGCCCTCCCCTCGCTGGCCCTGGCTCCCCGCCCCGGTGAGCGGGTGCTGGATCTCTGCGCGGCGCCAGGGGGGAAGACCTCGCACATGGCGGAGCTCATGGAAGACCAGGGTTGCCTGGTGGCGGTGGACCCGAAGGAGAAGCGCCTGCGGGGTCTCATGGCCAACCTCTTCCGCCTGGGGCACACCGGCATCCTGGTGGTGGCCTCCGACGGGCGGGAGCTCCCCGGCGGGGCCCTCTTCGACCGGGTCCTGGTGGATGCGCCCTGCTCGGCCGAGGGCAACTTCCGCCGCACCCGCGGGCGCCTGCCGAAGCGGGATGCGAAGTTCGTCCACTACGTCACGGGGCTCCAGGAGACCCTCCTCCGGCGAGCCATTGCCCTCACCCGGCCGGGGGGCACCCTCGTCTACAGCACCTGCACCTGGGCCCCGGAAGAGAACGAAGCGGTGATCTCGCGCGTGCTGGAGGATGCCCCGGTGGAGGTGGAGGCGATCCCCCTGGACCTGCCCCATGCGCCGGGGATCCGCGCCTGGAACGGGGAGCGCTACGCGGACGACCTGGAGAAGGCCTGGCGCCTCTACCCGCAGCATCTGGACTCGGGCGGGGCCTTCATGGTGCGGCTTCGGCGCCTGGACGACGAAGGCGGCGCAGGGGAAGCGGACGATGCGGGTCGCCCGGCGCGGGATCCGGACACGAATGCGCGCGCGGAGGGAGACGCGAAGGGGGATCCGGATGCGGACGCGGGTGCGGACGCGATCTCGGGGTGGTCGCCCATCCCGGTGGCCTTCCCCGGCGAGGACGCGGCCCCGGCCCAGGCACGGATCCAGGCGGCCACCGACTTCCTTCGCGATGGCTTCGGCATGGACCCGGCGGTGCTGGACCGTCTGGGGTGGATGGCCCGGGCCGAGAACCTCTGGGTGCAGACCGCAGGGGAGTGGCCGCTCGAAGGTTGGGGCTACGAGGGGCGTCGTTCCACCCCGCGCCCTTCCTCCGGGGGCTGGCGGGTGGTGAGCCTCGGGCTTCGAGCCTTCCGGGAGGCATCGGGAGGGCACGAGACCCCGTCCACCGTCTTCCTGACCCGGTTCGCCGATGCGCTGGGCCCGGCTCGACGCGTGGAGGTCTCGGACGACGAGCTCCGGCGTCTCCTGAACCGGGAGCGCATCGTGCGGCCCGACGCCCCCCTGGGTCCGGTGGCCGTGGCCTGGCGCGGGCGGGTCCTGGGGCGAGGCATGTCGGGGAGGCCGGGGCTGGAACTGCAGGTCCCCCGGTCCCAGGCCTCGCGGCTGGCGGCGCTCCTGGAAGGGCCGATCGGGACCCCGCCGACCGGTGATCGTCGACCCGGAAACTGACCTGGCCTTCGCCTGGAGACTCCATGTCCATCTTCCGCCCCTCCACGCCCCTCCTTTCCCTTTCCGGGCTGCTCGTCCTCCTGGCCCTGCCGGGATGCGCCCGCTTCGACCGGGGGCCCGCTGGCCACTGGGACGAGCTGTCTCTGCTCTCGGCGCCGGAGGGGGACGTCTTCGATCCAACCATGGTCGAGGGGCTCCCGGACCCGGCCCGCCGCTTTCTCCTTCGGGCCATCGAGCCCGGCACGCCCCTGGCCCGCCGGGTGGAGGTGGCCATGGAGGGCACCCTTCTCCTGGACCCCGAGCGCCCCCCGCTCCGGATGGAGGCGATCCAGGTGCTGGCTCCGCCGGAAGGCTTCGTCTGGAGTGCCCGCACGTGGGGCGGAGTCATGCGGATCCGGGGCTTCGACCGGTTTTCCCGGGGTGAAGGGGAGATGCAGTGGAAGCTCTTCGGCCTGATCCCGGTGATGCGGGCCCACGGGTCGGACGTGACCCGTTCGGCCGCCGCACGCCTGATCATGGAGGGGGTGCTTCTGCCCTCGTTCCTGGTGCCCAGGGTCGGGGTGGAACCGCGGGTCCAGTGGGAGGCGGTGGACGACCGCCACGCCCGGTTCCGGGTCACGCTGGCCGGCGAGGAGATCGTCACCACGGTGGAGGTGGACGAGGAGGGGCACCCCCTCCGGGCATGGGCCCTCCGCTGGAACGAAGGAGCCTACGAGCGCTTCGAGGTGCAGCTGTCCGGCGAGTTCCAGTCCGGCGGCTATCGGACCCCATCCCGGGTCGTGGCGGGGTGGCGTCTGGGCGACCCGGACGAGTTCCGTTTCTTCGATGCCACGCTCACGGCGGCAGACTACCGGTAGGAGCGCTCCCTCCCTCGCCGGGCCACCGGACACCATCCGGTGGCTCAGGCGTAGAACAGAACTCGGTGCCGGTCTCCACGACGTAACGGGGTCAGGCAGAGCCGGAGCTCGTCCGGCCGACCTGCTCCACCCATCCATAGGTTTCTCCATGTCCCTCCCCGCCTCGCCTGTGGCCCCGCCTCAGGCCCCGCCTCAGGACCCGCCTCAGGACCCGTCCTCCTTGCCCCCCGGCCACTCCCTCCTGGAACGGTACCGCGAGGTCCGGGATTTCACCCTCGAGTTGACCCGAGGGCTCGCCCCGGAGGACCAGGTAGTGCAGTCCATGGAGGACGTGAGTCCCACCAAGTGGCACCTGGCCCACACCTCCTGGTTCTGGGAGGTGTTCGTGCTGGAGCCCCATCTGGAGGGGTACCAGGCGCTGGATCCGGCGTACCATTTCCTCTTCAACTCCTACTACGTGCAGGCCGGCGAGCGGCACTGCCGGGCCCAGCGTGGCTGGCTTTCGCGCCCGACCGTGGCCCAGGTCCTGGACTACCGGGCGCACGTGGACCGGGGAATGAACGAGCTTCTGGCTGGACCGACGGGGGGGAATCTGCGGGAGCTGGTGGAGCTGGGACTCAACCACGAGCAGCAGCACCAGGAGCTGATCCTCACCGACCTCAAGCACGTGTTCGGGGTGAACCCGCTGCGTCCGGCCCTTCGTCCCGGCCCTCCCGGACCTGCCGGCCATCCCGGCCACGCCGCGGACCCCGGACCGGGGCCCAGGGTGGCCCCCCTGGGCTTCGTCGCGTTCGACGGAGGCGTTCACGAGATCGGCCTTCCCCATGCAGGGCGCCTTCCCTCATCCGAGGCATCCTTCAGCTACGACAACGAGGGCCCGGTGCACCGCAGGTTCATCGAGCCCTTCGCGCTGGCCGACCGGCTGGTGACGAATGCCGAGTACCTGGCCTTCCTGGACGATGGAGGCTACCGGCGCCCCGAGCTCTGGATGTCGGCCGGATGGGCGGCGCGGCTGGCGCACGGGTGGACCGAGCCCTTCTACTGGGAGGAGCGGGCCGGCCAGTGGTGGAGCTTCACCCTGGGCGGGATGCGCCCCCTCCACCCGGACGAACCGGTGGTGCACCTGACCTGGTACGAGGCCGACGCCTATGCCCGCTGGGCGGGGGCCCGACTTCCCCGGGAGGACGAGTGGGAGATGGCGGCCCGGGCCGCCCTTGCTGCAGGGGTGCCCCTGGATGGCAACCTGGCCGATTCCGGGCGCTTCCACCCGGCCCCGGCACCTCCGCACGCCGATCCCGGCGGGGCGGGTGCCCGGACAGGGGCGGGCACCCCCGGCCCTGCCACCCTGCGCCAGCTCTTCGGGGACTGCTGGGAGTGGACCTCCAGCGACTACGCCGCCTACCCGGGATACCGGCCGGCACCGGGCGCGGTGGGAGAGTACAACGGAAAGTTCATGACGGGGCAGTACGTCCTGCGCGGGGGATCCTGCGCCACCTCCCGGAGCCACCTTCGCATCACCTACCGCAACTTCTTTCCCCCCGACGCCGCCTGGCAGTTCACGGGGCTGCGGCTCGCCCGTGACTGAGGCACGGCGGAGTCTCTTCCGCGAAATCGTTCGATCCCTGGAGCGCACACCCCGGCGCCTCCCGCCCAAGCTCTTCTACGATGAGCGGGGGGCAGCCCTCTTCGAGGAGATCACCCGACTCGACGAGTACTACCCGACCCGCACCGAGCTGTCGATCCTTGAGGCCTGCCTGCCCGATGTGGCCAGAAGGGTGGGGCCAGGGGCCCGGGTGGTGGAGTTCGGCACCGGGAGCGGCGACAAGACGGCTCTCCTCCTGGATGCGCTGGAGGCGCCGGAGCAGCTGGTCCTCATCGACATTTCCGAGACCCAGCTCCTCGAGGTCGCGCGCGGGTTCGAGGCTCGGCATCCGGGGCTCCCCGTGGTTTCCATGGTGGCCGATTACACGCTCCCCTACCGCCTCCCCCGCCGGAAGGGGGAAGGCGCCGTGCCCACCGCGACGCGCTCCGAGGCCATGCGGGCCGGGGCCATGCGGACCGGGGCCATCCTTTCCGGGGCCATGCGGTCCGGGACGGCGCGACAGGCCACGGTGCCAGGGGACCGGTCCCACTCGGACCCCGCAGGGTCGGGCCCCACTCTCTTCTTCTTTCCCGGAAGCACGCTGGGCAATTTCGAACCCCACGAGGCCCGGGGATTCCTGGCGAACATGGCCCGCTCCGCCGGTCGGGACGCGGCCCTCCTCCTGGGGGTGGACCGGGTCAAGCCCCGGAGCATCCTGGAGCCGGCCTACGACGATGCCCGGGGGGTGACGGCGGCGTTCAACCGCAATGCCCTGCATCACCTGAACCGGGAACTGGGGGGCAACTTCGACCCCGAAGCCTTCGCGCACCGGGCCCCCTGGAACGCGGAGGCCTCCCGCATCGAGATGCACCTGGTGAGTTTGGCCCGGCAGGAGGTCCGCCTCGACGCCGGGCTGGAGGGGGAGCCCCCCTTCCACCTGACCCTGGAGCCGGGGGAGGTGATCGTCACCGAGCACTCCTACAAGTACGCCCCCGACCAGCTGGACGGGCTCGTCCGCTCCGCCGGATGGCGCGTGACCGAACGCTGGACCGACCCCAACGCCTGGTTCGACGTCCTTTACCTGGAGCGTTGAACTTGGAAGGCCGGGCGATGGCGCCTCACCCGCCGACCGGGCGGCCGATCGGTCAGTCCCCGAGCAGGTATCCGAAAATGAGGGGCGCCACGATGGTGGCGTCGGACTTGACCAGGAACTTGGGCGTGTCGGCGTCCAGCTTCCCCCAGGTGATCTTCTCGTTGGGCACGGCCCCCGAGTAGCCGCCGTAGCTCACCTCGGCATCGGTGATCTGGCAGAAGTAGCCCCAGAAGGGGGTCTCGGGCTGCTGCATGTCCTGGATGATGCTGGGCACCGCGCAGATGGCGAAGTCCCCGGCGATCCCCCCACCGATCTGGAAGAAGCCCACGGAGGGCTTGCCCTCGGCGGCGCCGTTGTTGGCCAGGTACCACTCGATGAGGTGGGCGAACTGCTCCGTTCCCGACTTCACGCACTGGTGATGCGGGACCTTTCCGGTGAGGACGTTGGCGGCAAACATGTTCCCCGTGGTGGAGTCCTCCCATCCCGGCGAGTAGACCGGGATCCCCATCTCCATGGCGGCGATCATCCAGGAGTGCTCCCGAGGGACCTGGTAGAACTCGTCGATCTCGCCCGAGGCCAGGATGTCGAAGAGGAACTCCGAGGCGAACTTCCGCGCCCCCGTGTCGCACGCCGCCTTCCACCGGTCAATGAGCCGCGCCTCGATGTGGCGCATGATGTCTTCAGGGATGCAGGTGTCGGTGACGCGGTTCATCCCCCGTTCGTAGAGGGCGACCTCGTCGGCCACCGAGAGGGCGCGCCAGTCCTGGATCACCTCGTAGTCATCATGCCCCAGGAGGTTGAAGACGTCCTCCTCCAGGTTGGCACCGGTGCAGGAGATGGCGTGCACCTTCCCCTCGCGGATCATGCGGGCCAGGATGACCCCGATCTGGGCGGTGGACATGGCGCCGGCCAGCGACACCAGCATCTTCCCCCCGGCGGCCAGATGGTCCTCGTACGCCTTCGCCGCATCCACGGTCTCGCGGGCGTTGAAGTGGAGGTAGTGCTTCTCCATGAAGTCGCGTACGGCACCCATGTCCCCTGGCTCCTGATTCGTCGATTTGGCGTCCGGTCCGCTGCCCCCGCTCTCGGGCGAGGGGGGGACCGAAGAAGCTCAAAGGTAGACCGCCGCCGGGGGGAGTTCCAGTCGCGACCTCGCCTGCCCCCCGGCATGCGGCTCGGCGCGCGCGCCCGCCTGCCCCCAGCCTGCCCCCAGTCTGCCCCCTGGCCTCAGTCCGGCGATCCCATCCGGAGAACCCGGCCGGAGCGCACGTCGGTGAAGGCCCCGTCGCGGACGGCGAGCTCCCCGTTCACGAGCACGTGCACCATCCCCTCGGCGTACTGGTGGGGCTCGGTGAAGGTGGCCAGGTCCCGGACCCGGGCCAGGTCGAAGACGGCGATGTCCGCCACCGCGCCGGCCCGGATCAGGCCCCGGTCGTCCATGCGGTGCACCTGGGCGGAGAGGGAGGTCATCCCCCGCACCGCATCCTCCAGCGTCAGGATCCCCTCCTCCAGCACGTAGGTCCGGATGCGCCGGGCAAAGGCGCCATTGGCCCGGGGATGCGGGACGCCCTCGCCCCAGACGGCGAACTCGCCATCGGAGGAGGCCATGGTCCAGGGCTGCCGCATGAACTCCGCCAGGTCCCGGTCATCCATGTTGAAGGAGACGATCCCCGGTCCCCCCTCCATGAGGAGCTCCAGCGCCGTTTCCACGGCATCCTTCCTCCGCGCCTCCGCCACGTCGGCCAGGGTCCGCCCCTCGATGGAGGGGTCCGGACGGTGGGAGCGGAACTGGATGCGGTCCGCCCCGCCCCGCCGGTCCAGGTTTTCCCACATCTCCTCGACGATGCGCGGGCGAACCTCCGGATCCACGAAGCGCTCCCGCATCCGGGTGGTCCCTCCCTCCTGGGCCCAGCGGGGGACGAGCGCGGCGGAGAGCCCGGTGGCCGACGCCGTGTAGGCGTACTGGTCGGCGAAGATCTCGAGCCCCTCCTCCCGGGCCCGTTCGATGCGGCGAACCACGGCGGTGGAGTAGCCCCAGACCCGCGGCCCCAGCGCCTTGATGTGGGTCACGATGGAGCGCGCCCCCGACCCTCGGGCCACCTCGATCACCTCGTCCACCGCGGCCACGAGGCCAATGGTGTAGTCCGACTCGTCGCGGATGTGGCTCGTGTAGACACCCCCGTACTCCGCCGCCACCCGGGCCAGCTCCACCAGCTCGCTCGTTTCGGCAAAGCTCCCGGGAGCGTAGAAGGGGCCGGAGGAGAGGCCGAAGGCGCCGGCCTCCATTCCCGCCCGGACCAGGGCCCGCATCTGGTCCATTTCCGCCGCCGTGGGAGCGCGGGCCTCCATTCCGATCACGGCGCCGCGGACCGAGCCGTGGGGAACGAGGAGCGCCGCGTTCACGCCGAGCCCGTGGGCCAGGAGTTCGCCCCGCTGCTCCACCAGGTCCACCGCCCCGCCCCCGTCGGGATTCAGGAACACCGTGGTGATCCCCTGGGCCAGCTGCGGAAACGCGTGGCTCCGGTCCTCCTCGGTAAGGCCCTCGGCGGCATGGGTGTGGACGTCAATGAAGCCGGGCGCCACGTAGAGCCCCGTCACGTCCAGTTCCTCGGTCCCGCGCCAGTGGACGAGCTTCCCCACGGCCACGATCCGGTCCCCCCGCACGGCCACGTCGGCCAGCACCCACGGGTTCCCGGCGCCGTCCAGCACCCGCCCGTTCCGGAGGACCAGGTCCGCCTCCTGGGCGGACACGCCCGCGAGGGGCGTGAGCACGAGGAGGACCGCGGCCAGGGGGAGGAGGCGACGAACAAGGGCTTGGCGGCGGGGGCGCTGGCGGC
>SKNW01000002.1 GCA_007120305.1 Gemmatimonadota bacterium
GGGCTCGGGGCGCCTGGAGATCGACTACTACGCCGTGGTGGCTCGGGGATCCACCCCTCGGCACGAGCAGGTGCAGTCTGGTGTTCACGTGGACGCGGGACGCCCGGCCCAGGGTCGGTTCGACCTCATCGTGCATCCGGTGAACCCGGAGTTCCGGGTGGAAAGCGTTCGGCTACTGGGCATTGGCGGCGATACCGTCCACGTGGGGAGGCGGCCGGGGGGGTGAGGCTCCGGACCTGATCGTGGGCGGTCTGCGGCATCCGCGTCCTCGTCGGACCCTTCGGCGCCGATAGGGCGGTGGTTTCAGGTTCCCCGCTCTGACCCCGACCGATCCTGATCCGTCGAGTCCCGGCCAGGGTCCCGGTCGGTCTCGCCGTTCTCGTCGTCGGGGCGCTCCCCCTGGTCACGCCGCCACTCACGGGTCTGTCCATCATCCTTCAGGTCGCCCGGGCGTTCCCGGATGCCGTCTCTGTCGTCGTCCCCGGAGTCGCGGTTCCTGCCAGCTGAATCCTGCATGGGTTTCCTTGCTTTTCGGGTGGGATGAGCGGGTGGGGTGGACGGGTGTTCCCGCCTCGCCACACTCGGAAGCGCAAGGCCCGTGCCCTTGCTACAAGTGCCCAGCGGCGGGCGGCAGCCCGCGACCCGCTCGTGTAAGGTAATGCCACCTGGCTCACCGCAACGAGCATATGGTTCATCCGATGGGAAGATTTTTCATCGAACGAAAGAGGGCGATCCACGTCACCGGAGGCATTCGTCAAACCGTTCGCACCTCCTTGATCTTCGGAGATCGTCCGAGCTCGAAGACGATCCGGGGCACCTCCGCCTTGCGGGCGCGGAGCTTGATTCGGCATCCGGACCCGTGCTCCTTCACAAAGGCTCCCTCAAGGGAGTGCTCCGAGAAGCCCTGAGCGCTGAGTGCCTCGAGGACGTGGTCGACATTTGCCGAGTCGCCTGACCAGACGACCTCCAGGTGGTGCGACTGCGGCTGCCGTTGAAAGAAGGCGTCGAGGTGGTGCAGGCCTCGCAGGGAGATGAGGGCAATGAACGTCACGAACGCCGCCTGCGCGTAGGCTTCCATCCCGGCCGCCATCCCGATCATGGCCGCCACCCAGAGGGTGGCCGCTGATGTCAGACCCCGAATCGAGCCCCGGGACTGAAGAATCACGCCCGCTCCGATGAACCCGATCCCGCTCACCACCTGCGCCGCTATCCGACCCGGGTCCGCGGCGTTCAGGTTTCCATACCCTGCGACCTGCTGCGAGAGCTGTGTGGCCAGCGCGGCCCCCACGCCGACCAGCAGGTGGGTCCGAAGGCCCGCAGCCTTGCCGATGCTCTCCCGCTCAAGTCCGATGAGCGCGCTGAGCACCGAGGCGACAATCAGGGAGACGAAGACGGACATTCCGCACCTCTGTCGATACCTCCCAGAGCCTCGGCGATGGAGATGGATCCCGTGAGGAGGTCGAAGCTCGTCCGGACCGTGCTCTCCTGGTCCAGGCAAGCCACCATGACGGCGGCGACGTCGTCCCTGGAGATGGATCCACCGGAATCAGGATCCGGTGCCACATCCACCTTCCCCGTTCCCTCGTCGGAGGTGAGACGCCCTGGCCGAAGAATGGTGTAGTCGAGTTGGCTCCGGCAAAGGTGCGCGTCCGCGATTCCCTTGGCCCGCAGGTAGTGGGAGATGGAGGAGTTCTCGCTCCGGGGGTCGGATCCGAGAGCGCTCAGCATGATGAAGCGACGGAGCCCGGCCGCCTCCATGGCGGCGATGCTCCGGATGGCACCGTCGCGGTCCACAGCCAGGGTCTTCTCGGGCCCCGCGTCCCCCCCGGATCCGGCGGCGAAGATGAGGGCCTCGGCGTTCGAGGTTTTCAGGGCTGAATCCAGGGGTTCTTCCAGGTCCGCCACCACGGTGGCGACGCCCCTCTCTTCAAAAGGTCCCACCTGGTCGGGATTCCGGACCATGGCCACAGGCTCGTGGGGACCGTTTCGGAGGTGCTCCACGATCCTCCGACCCGTCTGTCCGTTGGCTCCGATAACGAGAACGCGCATGATGGACCTCCGCCAGGGTGAAGTCTGGTGGACCCAGGGGGGGCTCCACGAGGCCCATGGAGTGCAAGCGGCGGGCCATGAGCCGCCCCGGTCACATCAGGGGAGTCAGGCCTCCCGGGTCAGCGACCCCTCCCGCTTCGACCGCAGCTGCGCCAGGTCCACCCCCTGCACGTACTCCACCACGGCGCGCACGACCTCGGGGTCGGTGTCGGGATGGAGCCCGTGACCCACGTTGAAGATGTGACCCGGCCGCCCGCCCACTGCCTCGATGACCTCCGCCGCCCGGGCCAGCGCCGTCTCCTTCCCCGCCAGGAGCGCCACCGGGTCCATGTTCCCCTGCACCCCCCGGTCGTGCCCCACGATCTTCCAGGCCTCGTCGATCTTCACCCGCCAGTCCAGCCCGATGACGTCACCCCCCCCTTCGGCCAGCATGGGGAGGAGTGCCGGGTTGCCGGTGGCGAAGTTGATGGTGGGGATCCCCGCCTCGCCCAGTCCGTCCAGGATCCGCTTCGTGTAGGGGAGCACCGAACGACGGTAGTCGTCGGGGTGCAGGGACCCGGCCCACGAATCGAAGATCTGGATGCACGCCGCCCCCGCCTCCACCTGCGCCTTCCCGAAGGCAATGAGGTGCTCGCTCCAGTAGGACATGAGCTCGTCCCAGAGCCCGGCCTCCTTCCACATGAACGCCTTGGTGCCCGTGCGCTCCCGGGTGCGGGGGGACTCCACCATGTACGTCATGAGGGTGAAGGGGGCCCCGATGAAGCCCAGCACCGGCACATCCAGCTCCTCCTTCAGGATCTGGAGCGTCCGCATCACGAAGTCCAGCCGGTCGCGGGGGTCGAAGGGCTTGAGGGACCGGATCGTCTCGGCCGAGTTGTAGGGGTGGGGGAGCACCGGCCCCAGCCCCTTCTCGATGCGCACGTCGATGCCCGCGCCCAGGAAGATTGTCGCGATGTCGGCGTAGAGCACCGCCCCGTCCACCGGAAAATACTCCAGCGGCAGCTTCGTGATGTCCGCCGCCAGTCGCGGGTTCCGGGTCACCGCCAGCAGGTCCTGGTCCCCCTTCAGATCGTGGTAGCGGGGGAGGGAGCGCCCGGCCTGACGCATGAACCAGACGGGGGTGCGGTCGAGGGGCTCGCGGCGCAGCGCACGGAGGAGGCGGTCGTTCATGGCGGGTCTGGGTGGGGTTGGGAGGGTGGGGTGTGGGGAGATGCGACGTCGACCGGCGAAGCGAGCCGTCGAATTTTCGGCCCGGAATCTATCACCCGACGCGCGGACAGGCACGGTGGTGCGGGGGAGGCGCCGCAAAGGTGCCCGGACCCCGGGCCCCACGGAACCGGCTCGGAAAGCGGGACGTGGCAGCCAGGCTGCGGGTCACCACCGGGTCACACGGCCCCCTGCATCATAGGCTGCAGAGGAGACTCTCCGGGTCCACCTCTTCCGAGGATGGCCCGTACGGCTCCCGAATTTCGAGGGGGATTCGGGTCCAAACCTCCGGAGCCAGGATTGCCTTGAGCCTGGTCAGGGCTTCCACTACCGCTTCCCGGGCCTTCGCGATCTCGGGGAGCACCTGCTGAAGCATCGCTGCCTGCTCCCCACGGTCGAGCCCGTCGAAACGTTGACCGATCTCGTTTCGGGCCGTGTCCAGATGGACCCTCAGGGTATCGGACAAGGCCTGCAACTGGCGGATCTCGTCGGCGTTGAGCCCCACCTCGGGCGCCACCATGATGAGGACGGCGAGGGGGTTTGCCAGCATGCGGTCCACCGCCAGAATGGCGTCGAACGTACCCAGCGTCGGGGCGGGGGGTGAGATGCGAGCCGCATCACCAGCAGTGTCGAGACGCTCCCGCTGCTCCGGCGTCAGGGCGGCGAGCGCCGACTCCCACGCATCGGCTACCTCCCGACGCACCCACGACGTTGCCGGGAGGATCACCCCCCGATAGCTGGCCATGACTCCCGGCACCCGGGCGGGCTCCGTGCCCCGCTTGGCCAGGAAGGCGGGGGCGACGCTGTCCAGCACGGGGGTGAGGGACGCCCGCGCCTCGGCCAGTTTCGGCTCCAGGGCCCCGGCCATCTCTTCGAGGCTCTCTCGCTGGTCGACCGTCAGGGCCAGTTCCTCCATGGCAAGGAGGTACTGAAGCGGGTTCTGCACCAGGTACGCGAGCACCCCTTCTGCACTCTCCGCCTCTTCAAAGTGGGTGGCGAGTTCGCGAAACGTGAGATTCCCTCCCTGGTCGTCTGCCTCGCCACTCCCCTGGTTCTCTGCTCCCTGTGCCCCGGTCCTCCCCTGGCCCCCTTGACCAGCCAGCCCTCCCTGAGCACCTCGCCCGCCACCGGCAGGTGCGCCCGTGGAGAAGGCTCGCCCGGCGTTACCGGGGCCGAGGGTCATGCGTGCCGAGATCGTCAGGGAGAAGGCATTCCGGAAGGCATTGGGCCCCCGGTTGTCGCGGCCGAAGCCCTCGTTCACCTCGTAGCGGAAGTTGCCGGTGGTCGGGTCGAACCTGCGCACTTCGAGGAGGTTTGCATCGGCCCGCTGGCCCTCGCCCCACCCGCGCATGTCGTCCCGCCCATGAAGCAGAAGGTCGAGGCCGGTAAGCACGTTCCGGAAGTCGGCGGTGATGGTCGTGCGTCGATCGAGCCTCCCGATCTGGGGCCGGTAGTTCGCCCGGAAGTTGAGCGACTGGGTCCACCCGTTCCGGCAGCTGTTGCGGGCGGCCACCTGGCCAAACTGCTGCTCGAGGCAGCGCCGCACCCGCCCCGGGGCTCCGTCGAAAACTCTGCGCATTCCCGCTGCAAGCGCGCTGTCGGCCACCACTGCCGGATCGTGGACAAAGGCTCGGTCGTTCCGAAGTCCGTCGCCGTTGATGTCGCGGTTGACCAGGGGGGTGAAAGGAGCGCCGGAGGTGATCCGGGAGTCGGCGGTGACTTCGAGGGAGGATGTGAAGGCGCGGGTGAACGAAAGGCTCAGGGTATGCCGCCGGTCGTTGGACGCGGTTGCCCATTCGACCTCGTTGGGGTTTCCGGCAGTGGTCATGGCCTGCAGCGAGCCCGACCCCTGGTCCCGGGCCCAGGCCAGCGTGTAGTTGACGTTGCTCCGCACCCGCAAGGGGAGTTCTCCCGAGATGCGGGTCGATATCTGGTTCGACACGGACCGCAGCGTCGAGGTCACATCGTACACGTGGGCGAAGTCCCTGTCTGCCCGGGAGGTGGCCAGCGACACGGTGCCCGATCGGGGGACGATGCCCGCGGGGTCCCCGAAGAAAAGCCGCCCGTCGTCGCCGAGTGGCGTTGCGGTCGCCTCATCCAGGTTCAGATCACGGTATCCCCAGAGCCCTCGACCCGTCGCGTGCTGGAAACGGAAGTCGCCGGTCAGCCCCCCGGGGAGAGGCGTGCGGTAGCCCAGGTCCACCCGGAGGGATCCCGGAAGAGACTGGTTCGGATCGATGAGGGTTACCGTGGGAGCCCGGGAGGACTGGGCCTGGGGCGACCCAGGCTCGCCCTCGGCGCAAAGCACCGGGACCAGGTCCAGGTCCTCCAGGTAGTCCGTCCAGTCTGGAACCGGTACGGCCGAGCCGATGCACAGCAGGCGCTGCTCGGCCGAGGGCATCCCCGTCTGCCGAATGGCGGTCGAGAAGATGTTCGTCGGCGTGCGTCCGGCGAAGTAGCCGATGCCTCCGCTGAGGCTCCGACGCTGCCGGGGTGGCGCTGGCAGCTGGTAGCTCACCCCCAGCCGCGGGCTCATGGCCATCGACTGGGGGATGATGTCGGTGCGACGACCGAAGGCCGCCTCCACCGCAGGGTTGTACTCAGGCCGCTGCAACAGCCCGGAGCGATCCAACCGAACACCGAGGGTCACCTCCAGCGGCTGGCTCACCCGCCAGGTGTTCCCAAGGTGGAAGCCCAGGTTGAACCGACCGTTCCCGGCCTCCCGCTCCGTGAGGGTGCGCTCGTAGCGGTCCGGGCGGTTGTCGGCGAAGTCCTGGAGCGAGGCGAAGCGGAAGGATCCGAACAGGTTGTCGGTGGAGCGCGCCAGCCCCGACGACCGCTCCACCGAAACCCCCGTCTTGATGCGGTGCACCTGCTCGCCCACGGGAAGTACGAACGAGAGCTCGTTGGAGAAGCTGTACTCTCTTGAAAAGGCCTCGGTGGGCATGTTCCGGTTCCCGCCAAAGGTCAGGGTCCGGGAGCTCCGTGTGCCGTCGTCGAAGTTGGACGTGATCCGGACCTGACCCTGGGGCATGGCAATGAAGGGGACCGCGTCGGTCCAGTTCTGCAGGAACGACAGGTCCATGGAATGGGTCCAGTTTCGGCCGACCCGGGAGGTGAGGTTGAGGGCGGCGGAGTGCTGGTTTCGATCCGAGGTTCCTCCATGCTGGAAGAGATCCAGCGTGTTGATCCGGGTACTGTCCTGCCCATGGAGGTTCGTGTTGTAGCGCAGGCTCAGCGTGTGTGCACGGTCCCGATCCTGCACCACGTTCCAGTCCACGCGTCCCTGGAGCCGCAGGTCGTCGGAGAGCTGGCGGTACGCGCCCGTCTGTCCATCGACGGGGAAAGCACCGAAGCTCGAAAGCAGGTCGAGAAACCGGGCCACCGAGTCTGCCGCCACTCCCGTCCGGGCCTCGGCCTGGGGATCGGAGGCGGAAAGGGCGAAACGGTAGTTCGTGTTCCGCGTGAACTGGAACGAGACGTTGTAGAAGATGCGGTCCTGAACGATGGGCCCCCCGTAGGAGCCACCCAGATTCTGCCGCGTGAAGGCGTTTGTGACCGGAGAGGCCCGAAGCTGCAGCGCGTCGTCGTCCAGGCGGTACGAAAGAGAACCGGAGCGTCGGTTGTTCCCGCGGGCGGTCGTGACGGCCACCTGGCCCCCAGCGAAGCCTCCGCGGGACGCATCGAAGGTACTGGTGGTCACCTCCACCTGCCGGACCCCCTCCTCGGGGACTCCCAGGGGGGTCTCTCCCTGCGACACCCCGTCCAGGAGCACCTGGTTGAGTTCCTCCCGCATCCCCCCTAGCGAAAAGCGGGGGTCGCCGGTGAGCGAGTCGGGCTCAGCCGCCACGACGCCCGCTGCGAGGAGTGCCAGAGTGGCCGGGTCCAGGTCCCGCAGGGGGAGCTGTTCCAGGAGTTCGCGGCCAAGAACGAGAGACTCCTCGGCGGTCCGCCCCGCCCCCGGGTCCCGCAGCACTTCCACGACGAGGCCTTCGAGGGGGATGGCCTGGGGCTCGAGGCGCACGTTGGTGAGAAGGAGTTCCTGGTCCCCCTGGCGGAGCACCACGCCGGCCCACTCCGCCATCCCGAGGCTTGACACGCGGAGGATGTAGGCCCCGCCGCCGTCGGGGAAGAGAATCAGGTAGCGGCCGTCCTCCCCGGTGACGACCGGGCGCACGATCTCGGTCTCCACCGAGACGGCCACCACCCGGGCGGCGGGCACGGGCAAACCGTCGGGGCCGGTGACCCGACCCACGAGAACGTCGCTCCGCTGTGCCTCCAGCACGAAGGGGAGGGCCAGCGCGAGCGCGGCGAGGAGGAGCAGGCCGAGGCGAGAAAGCGTTCCCATGGGAACGGTGACACCTGGCGCCTCCAGGGTGTTGGCGCTACCTGCCTCTCTCCTTGTGACCCGCGCCGAGAACGGCCTCGTGGAACCGGATCCCGTGCTCGACGTCGCCGTAACCCACACCATGAAGGAAACCGGGGGGCCTGCGTCTGCCGGGTCCGCCCCGGCGATCATGGCGCTCTTCCGGCCCAATCGGACCCTTTCGAAAGAGAGTTGCGCTCCCCGGGGGGGGGTGGTACGATGCCTGAGTTCATCCGGCGGGTGGGGCGGGAACGTCCTCCCCGCGGGGTACCATGCAGGCAGAACGTACGGAGGAATGCAGATGCTTAGAGTCCGAAGGGTTCGCTCCCTCGCGGTCGCCCTTGTGGCGGCGCTGGTGGCTGTGGGTTGCGCCGCCGGCAGCGGTGAGGGGGGTGCGGCTGGGGTCGCGCCGGCAGATGGCTTTGCCATCAACGTACAGAACAACATCCCGGGGAACGGATCCGTCGTCGTCATCCTCATCCCTGCCGCTGGCGTGCAGACTCAGCTCGGCGAAGTGGCCGAAGGTGCGACGGGGACGTTCACGCACATGGGCTCGCCCGGTAATTACCGCCTGCAGGCGCGGGGCTCGGGAGGAGAGCGCAATTCGGGCAACTTCCAGGTCTACCGAGGCTCGCAGGCCACCTGGAATCTCCAGTCGAACAGGGTGATGGTCACGAACGAATGATCCCCTCCGGGGGTGCTGCCCGTTTTTCCCTGCTTGCTTTTTGAGGACGACCGGGATATCCGTCTACCCGGTACCAGACCCGCCCGACCGGCCCTCCGATGGAGCCGTGTTGGGGGAAGACCCGTGCGTGAGCACGGAACCCGACCGGCTTCGACCCGGTCCCCCCGAGGAATCCTTCTCTCCCTTCCGCGAGCGAAGCAGATTCCTTATTCCGCGGGAGCCTCGACCTGAGGCTCCCCTATTACGTTCCTCGCATTAACGTGAGGTAGAGCAAGGATGTCATCCAAAGTCAGAACGTTGCTGGCGCTGGCCGCCGCCCTGGTGCTGGGTGCGCCGCTGGCCGCGGCGGCACAGACCGGTTCGATCACCGGTCGAGTCGTGAACGAGCAGACGGGTGAGCCCATGTCCGGCGTTCAGGTTTCCATTCAGGGAACCAACGTGGGCGCCCTCTCGACCGCCAACGGACAGTTCATCATCACCAACGTCCCCGTGGGCAACCGTATCGTTGTGGCGCGGTTCCTCGGATTCCAGGAGGCCGTGAACCGCGAGGTGAACGTAACCGAGGGCGGTACGGCCCTCGTCAACTTCTCGATGGTCATGTCGGTCCTCTCCCTCGACGAGGTCCTCGTCTCGGGTACCGTGGACCCGGTTGCCGGTGTCAGGGCGCCGTTCTCCATTGGCCGGGTATCGCGTGAGAACATTGCCACCGTGCCGACGACCCAGTCCGCACTCACCGTGATCCAGGGCAAGGTTGCAGGCGTCAACATCGTCCGGAACACGGGTGAGCCTGGAACCGGCGTTTCCCTGGTGCTCCGGACGCCCACCTCCATCCAGGCGTCCAACTCCCCGATGTACGTGGTGGACGGTGTCGTGCTGGCCTCGGGCATCGGTGGGACCACGGTGGACATCGAGGCGCTCGACATCGAGTCCGTCGAGGTCATCAAGGGGGCGGCCGCGGCCTCCCTCTATGGCTCCCGCGCAGCCGGCGGAGTGATCTCGATCACCACCGCCCGGGGCCGGAACCTCGCCGTCGACCAGACGCGGATCCGGGTCCGCAACGAGATGGGGCAGTCGACGATCAACACCTACGACCGGGCCGCCAATGTCCACCCGTATGCCATCACCGACGACCGGACCCAGTGGCTCAACAGTGCCGGTGAGCCGACGGTGTTCTACGGCGAGCGCACGATCAAGGCGGATCGGGTCATGGACAACCCGTGGCCGGGGCAGACCTATGACAACGTGACGGGCCTCCTGCAGCCCGGCCGCTTCATGACGAACTCCGTTGAGATGTCCTACAACGGCGAGATGACGAACTTCCTCGCTTCGGTGAATCGTTACGCCGAGCGTGGTACGCTGGTCAACAACTCCGGCTACGAGCGTGGCAACTTCCGGGTGAACCTGGACCACCGCCTTGGACAGAACTTCTCGTTCTCGTCGAGTGTGAGCCACACCCGATCCACCCGGGACCGCTTCACTGGATCTCCCTTCTATGACATGATCCGGATCCCGCCAACGGTGAACTTCCTCGCGAAGGACGCGAACGGGAATTTCCTGCAGCAGCCGGATTCCACGGTCAACTTCGAGAACCCGGCCTGGCGGCAGGCCACACGCCAGTGGTGGGACCGGCGTGCACGGACCCTGGTTTCGGCCGATGCCCGGTACAACCCCACCAACTGGCTCACGGTCATCGGCACGGTCGCCTATGACCGCGCTGACCTTACGGACGATTTCTATCTCCCCCGCGGCACGCCGACGTCGGTGACCACCGACGCCATCGCAAACGGTCAGGTGGACATCCAACACCGACGGAACGATTCCTACTCCGGCTCCGCAAGTGCCACGGCCATGCGGAACTTCGGCCAGCTGACCGCTCGCGTCACGGGGCGTGCCACGGCCGAGCAGGAGAACTCGAACTTCATGCGTGCGCGGGGCATCGACCTGCTTCTTCGGGACGTTCCGCGGCCCGAGTTCTCGGCCGATCAGCGGTCGTCCTCGAGCCTCACGCAGGTTCGCTCGAACGGCTTCTCGCTCGCGAGCGGGTTCGACTACGGCGGCCGCTACATCCTGGACGCCCTGGTCCGCCATGACGGAAGCTCGCTCTTCGGTGCGGACGAGCGTTGGCAGACGTACGGCCGTGTGGCCGGCGCCTACCGCATGACGCAGGAGCGCTGGTGGCCGCAGTCGCTGGGCTTCCTCTCGGAGTTCAAGCCCCGCTACGCCATCGGCACGGCGGGAAGCCGCCCCGGCTTCTCCGCCCAGTACGAGACCTGGTCGGTCACGGCCGACGGGCTCGTGAACAAGGCAACCCTCGGAAACCGCTCTCTCAAGCCCGCCTACACGGTGGAGCAGGAGATGGGCGTGGACATGATCTTCAACAACAAGTACCAGCTGGAGCTGACCTACGCCAAGCAGGTCACGTCGGACCAGATCATCAACATGACCACCGCCGGACTCACGGGCTACAACAGCCAGTGGCAGAACGCGGGCGTCATGGAGGGCCGTACACTCGAGCTCACCTTCGAGGCCTCGGTGATTCAGCGTCCCGGTCTGAGCTGGAACACCACGTTCGTGGCGGATCGATCCAGATCCGAGATCACCGAGTGGAACCGCTCCTGCATCGGGGCATCAAACACCCTGGGCGAGATCTGCGAGGGACGGCGCCTGGGCGAGATGCTCGGGTTCGCCTTCGTGCGCAGCCTCGATGACCTTCCGGCTCACTTCGCAGACCGGAGGAACGAGTTCCAGGTCAACAACGACGGCGTTGTTGTCTGGGTGGGCGAAGGGAACTCCTGGCGCGAGGGGTTCGAGAAGAACCTCTGGGGTACGCGGACGACGCTCAACGGCTACCCCGGCGCCCTCCTCTGGGGACACCCGGTGGTGCACCAGGACGAAGATGGCTTCCTGGACTCCAAGCGGGAGATCGGCGACTCCAACCCCGACGCCCAGCTCGGCTGGCTGAACAACATCAACTGGCGGGGCCTGGCAATCCACACGCACCTGCATGCGCAGATCGGCGGCGAGACGTACAACAATACCCGCCGGGCCATGTACCGCGAGTACCGTCACGCCGACATGGACCAGACGGGGGTCCCTCGCGAAGAGCAGAAGACCGTCGACTACTACCGTGACGGTTTTGCTTCCGGTACCTGGTTCGTCAACGAGCACTTCGTGGAGGACGCGTCCTACCTGAAGCTCCGAGCCCTTTCGGCCCAGTATCGCTTCAACCAGGGGCAGCTCGCCCGCGTCGGACTCGACCGTTTTGCCAGCAACCTCTCCCTCGGACTCGTGGGACGTAATCTCCTCACCCTGACCAACTACTCCGGCATGGACCCGGAAGTGGGTGGCGTGTTCTTCCGGGTGGACCAGTGGTACTACCCCCCGTCGCGCACGCTCACGGGCATCGTCGAGATCACTTTCTGAGTCGCGGAGCGAACTGAAATGAGAAGATACATCAAGCGAAGTGCACTCCTCCTGACCGCCGTGGCGGCTGTGGGGTGCCAGGATCTGATCGTGGAGAACACGAACGCTCCCGACCGGGACCGGGCCCTCGCCCAGGCGGATGCCGTGGAGCTGCTGGTTTCCAGCACCTTCCCGAAGTTCTGGACTCGGATGCACCGTGGAACGGCGGGGTTCTATCCCCTTTCCATGGCCGGTGACGAGACCACGATGTCCGCGAACACCAACGGGGCTCGGAACGTCAGCGAGATCCCCCGCATTCCCTTCAACAACAACCCCGTCGTGGACGACCATGCGGTGGCGAATCTGTACTGGGGGGATATGTACGAAGTCCTCGCCAACGCCGGAGACGTCCTGAAGGTCATCAGCGATGGGCTGCAGATCACGACGGGCGAGGAAGGAGAGGACAACACCGACCGGGCCCGCATGTTCGCGAAGCTTTCCCAGGGGCTGGCCCTCGGATACATCGGGCTGCTCTTCGACCAGGGGTACATTTTCGACGAGAACACCCCGGCGCAGCACCTGGAGAGGCCTCAGCAATTCCTGCAGCTCGTGCCCTACCCGCAGGTCATGGCCAAGGCGTTTGAACTCCTCGCCGAAGCCGAGCAGCTTGCTCTCAACGGACCGGACTTCTCGATCCCGGCGGCCTGGCTCTACTCGCCGACGGACATCAGCCGGAACGAAGTGGTGCGCATTCTGAATGCATACGCCGCCCGTTTCCAGGTTCTCCAGGCGCGGAGCCCGGAAGAGCGGGCGACCCTCACCGACTGGGAGGCCGTTCGCACCCACATCTCCAGGGTTGAGGATGATGTCGTGGTGGCGCTGGGGCCCGGTGCCCGGGACAGCCAGTACCTCGCACGATCGATGCACCCGTCGGCGAACCCGCGTATGCACGCCCACGTCAGGCTCTACGGAAACGCCGACATCTCAGGCGCCTATCAGGAATGGCTGGCCACGGATCCGCAGGACCGGGAGCGCTTCCGGGTGGTGACACCGGACCGGCGCCTCACCGGAGCAGGGGGACCCGAGAGCCGCGGTTCGCGGTTCATCTTCCGACCCACCACCAACGTGGACCGGTCCTTTGGCGGATACAGGGAGTCGTTCTACCAGTTCCAGGGCAACGTGAACGCCGCCGGCAACGCCACATGGAACACGGGTGAGTTCTCGGTCCTCCCGCTCAGGGAACTACGTCTTTACCAGGCGGAGGCTCACTACCGGGCAGGCGAGTACCAGCAGGCCGTCGACCTCATCAACGTGACCCGCGTGGGGAACGGTCAGCTTCCCCCCGTGACCGGGCAGGGTGTGGTGCCAGGTGGAGCGCAGTGCGTGCCTCGCACGGACTCGGGCGCCTGCGGGGACCTTTGGGACGCCCTCGTGTATGAGCGGATGATGGAGCTCAGCTTCATCGAACCGGCGCGCACCTTCCTGGATCGGCGGGGGCTCGGAACTCTGTTCCCGGGTACGATGATCCACCTCCCCATCCCCGGTGCTCGTCTGGAGATCCTCGGGATCCCCCGCTACACCTTCGGGGGCGGTGGAGAGGGTTCGGCGCCGTAATGTAGAACGAACCGCGTCGGACTGCGCTCCTGAGTGCGATTCGGCGTAATGGCGAGGGGGGTCGGGCTTCGGTCCGACCCCTCGAGCCCGAAGACCCCGGGGGGGGGTGGGAGGCCTGATGGTTTCCCATCCCCCTCCTTTCTTGACACACCGGGCCACGGTCCGGTGCACATGGAGGAATCACATGAAGGCTAGTCGTGGGTTCATGATGGCGATGGTGGCGATGATCGTGGCCGGGTGCGCCAGCGGGGGGGGAGGCGGAAGCGATGCCCGCGTCGATCGAAATCTGGGATCAGCAACCCTTTCGGATCTCATGGAGCGATCGCACCGCGTGATCCGGCTGCACCAGTTCGAGGTGGAGCGCGAAGAGGAAGAGGGGATGTACTACCTGGAGACCCGCTGGAGGGATCGGACACTCTTTGACGACGAGCGCGCCCTCGGGATCCAGGCGGCGCAGACCCGCGTGGTGATTCGTGGCAACCCTCGGTCGCCTACGGCCCAGGGGCAGTTCTACAGCGTCAACATCCTGGTGGAGAACAGGGTGTCACTGGGTTCCGGTGAGTGGCGGCAGGAGGTTCTCACCGACGAATTCCGCGGTTGGGCAAACCGCATCGTGGAAGACCTGAGGCGTGAACTCGACGTGGGCGTTCGCCAGTTCGGTCCTGGCTGACGTACCGCAGGCGCGGCGAAAGGAACGAAGGGCAGGAGGAGCCGGAGCCACCGGGTCCTCCTGCCCTTCGTCATGTCTGATCGCGGCCGCTCGGCGCAGCCCGTCAACCGGCTACCAGCCGGTGTTCCGCGTCCAGATCACGATGACGCCGCAGTTTGCGCGGGCCCCGATCCCTACCGCCTGGAACTCGTGCGGCACCGTGGCCACCCCGCGGTAGATCTCCACGGCGTCGATCCAGTCGGCTGGAATGTCGTCGATGCGGAAACCCTCGCCCACCCGCGCACCATTCAGCACGTAGCGATAGGGGCATTCGCTCCGGTCGACCGGCACACTCCCTGCGCGATCACGGCTGGGGACCATCCGCACCCCAGCTACCCCCCTCAGGATGTCGCTGGCGTAGAGGGGAATTCGCTCCTGGATCTGGGCTCGGGTAAGAAACGCTCCGAACCCTCGTTCCATACGGTCATAGAAGCCGGATTCCTCAAGGAGGATGGATCGAAGCTCCACCCGGATCGCCTCGAGAAGAATGGCCTCGGTGTCCATGGTCACGGAGAGTTGTGCCCGGGTTCCCGGCTCCACCGCGAGGGGACCTGAAACGTCGCCGTAGGCCAGGTGGGAGGCCGTGAAGGTGTAGGTCCCGGGAGGAACGGTGTTCAGCACGAAACGCCCGTCTGAGCCGGAGATCGCTGAGGTTCCCTGGTATCCCAGGGAAATCCGGGCGCCAGAGATGGGAGCGCCGCCTTCGGCCTGCGTGACCTGGCCACTGACTGGAATCCGGGGGGCATCGACCTCGAACTCCAGCGTGCGAACATCCCCCGCTTCGAGGACGACCGGTAAGGTGCGCGACTGACTCCGGACGAACTGAGCCCGGATGCGGAGGGTCGTGGCTGCAGGAAGGTCACAGAGGCTGAACCGCCCACCTTCCGAAGTGACCACGCTGGTCTCGGCGGGATGCCTGGCCCCTGCCTCGTCCCAGATCACGGTGACGGTTGCTCGGTCGAGGGGGATTCCCGTGAGGAGGTCGACGACGGTACCCTCGATACCGACCCGATTGCCCGCTGGCTCGCAGGAGACCCCGCCGGCCAGCTGATCGACCGCGCCCCGGAGCGCCGGGTCGGCGAGGACCGATACCGGAGCCAGGAGCAGGACCGCGAGTGCCATCAGGTGGGCTGAATGCGGTGTCGTCCTTCTCATCGGCTCCTCTCCCGGGCGAAGTGAGTTTCCTTCGGAGTCGCCCCGAGGGCCGGCCCCACCTTCGAACGTTTCAACCCGCCATGACGGACCGGAGTTCCGATGCTGCGCCGGCTGCCCCCTGGTGAGCCCAATGACACGGGGCCCCCGGAGAACTCACTCCGGGGGCCCCGTGTCCCTACCTGCCTGGATGTCGGGCTGAATACCCGGCCATCATGCGGAGGTCAACCGTCGCTCAGGATTCTCGTGAGTTCCGCGACCAGTTCTTCCATGCGGTTCCGGAGAAGCGGTGCCACCGGATTGATCTTCGTCATTTCCTCGATGAGTAGTTCCTGGTAGGCCGTGACGGCCCGGGAGACTTCCGGACGCTCGAACGTCTCATCCTGGGCTGCCTCGATCCGGATCTGGATCTGCTGGGCCTCGGTCATGACCTCCTGGTACTTCTGTACGTCCTGCGCCTGCTGGGCTGCGACACCCTCTCGCTGAAGCTGGTTCAGTCGCTCCAGGAGACGATCATATTCGGGCTCGATCTGTTGCAGGGTGCGGGAAACCACGTCCGCCATGTTTTCCTGGAGCTCGCGAAGCGGCGGACTGCCGGCCAGGGCCTGGTCCTGAAGTTCCTCGAGGCGCTCCTGGGTTTCTTCCAGTTCCTCCAGCATGGCCCGGACTTCGGGGGTCAACTGGTCCTCCGTGGGGGGCCCAGTCTGGGCCAGGCCCGGAGATGCCAGGAGCAGCGCCATCGCAGTGGCTACCAGGCCGGACCGGAGAACCCTGAATCGGAAGAACGAGGGGAGGGGTCGCATTGTGAACCTTTTCATTGAGATCGACTGGTTTCCATCGGGCGGGAGGGACGGGCGCCCCGGCGGTTGGGGACGGGCATGGCAACGTTGATGGGGGACCCCACTCCCCCAACCTGCAGACGACGCAGGAACTGGGCATCGTACCGCTTCCGAGTCACAAAGGGTCCCAAGCGTGGTGGCGTGCGACCGGGCGCGGACGGGGCGCAACCTATCGGTGCCGGGGGTCGGGAACAAGTCCTCCCTCGCCACCGGTCGTGTTCGTGACGGCACTGGACACCGGGCCGTCTTCGGGTCCAATCCTGTACTTGTCCACATAGGGCACTCCACGCTCCATCCACGAGGGGGCGGGAATTCCCATCAGGTAGTGGTCGAAGAACTGCTTCATCCTGACCTGAAAGTCCTCCTGGTTGGCGCGTCGTCCGAGGTGGTGGGCCTCGCCGGGGTAGGAGAGAAAGATGACCTCCTTTCCGTTTCGTCGAGCCGAGTTGAAGAATTCGAGCCCCTGCCTCCAGTCCACCGCACCGTCCTCGGTTCCGTGGAGAATCAGGAGCGGGGTCGTGATCCCCTCGACGTTGTGGACGGGTGACTGGGAGCGATAGAGTTCTCCGGCATTCCACGGCGTGACCCCCATCCCCATCCGGACCTGGCCGGACTCGGTGATGCCCTGCTGCACGTTGCCCGAGCTGGCGTAGAGTTCGTTGTAGAAACTCACGAGGTTGGTGACCGGGGCACCCGTCACCACGGCCGCGAACATATCGGTCTGTGTGACGACGAAGGAGGACTGATACCCTCCCCATGAGTGCCCCTGAAGCCCGATGCGCTCGGGGTCCGCGTAGCCGGCATCGATGACGGCCTGTACGGCCGACGTCAGCGCGTCCAGCGCCGAGGACCCGGGTTCCCCCATCGTGTAGACGATATCGGGCTGGAGCACCAGGTAGCCATTGCTGGCGTAGGTTGCCATGTGGGGGCGGTCATCGAAGCGCGGGAGCTGGAAGGCGTGATGCTGCTGGGACATGGTCTCGTAGAAATACACGAGCATGGGATACCGCTTACCGGGTTCGTACCCTGCCGGAAGGGCCAGGGTCGCCTGGAGCTCGTTTCCGCGCCGGTCCATGTAGTCGATGAGCACCCTCCCCGGGCTCCAGGCAAAGTCCGCCAGGTGGGGATTGGTGTCCGTGATGCGCCGGGGATTCCGGAGCGTCCCGTCGCTCAGCCAGAGGTCCGGAAACTGGGTGAAGCTCTCGCGGGTGTAGAGAACCCGATCCGTGCTGTCCGCCCGGATGGGCGAGCCGATGCGGAGGTCTTCGTAGAGAATCACTTCCGGCTCGGCGCCGGGGTCGAGCCGCCAGTACCCGGTGTGCTTGGTCCGATCTCCGTAGGCCGACAGGGTGAGGGACTCGGAAAGGTCGATGCTCGAGCCGGCATCCACGATCCGGAACACGATGCGGCGCTCGGATCCCACCCCTCGCGTGAGGTTCTCCGCCTCTCCCTCTTCCGCGACGGGAATGCGCCAGATGTCGTAACGGTGGTTCACGATGACGGAGCGAACGTCTTCCGTCCAGCCTGCCATCCCGTAGGCGGAGACCTCGTTGGGGTGGCTGTGGGTCTCGTTCGCGAACGAAACCGGGGCTCGGGCCGAGAGGTCCACCGTTGTGCCGGCCTCGAGGTCGTGGGCGTTCAGGATGCCGTCCTTGAAGTAGAGGAACCACCGGCCGTCGGGTGAGGTCCCCATCTGTCGGACGAGCGCCTCCACGATGAGGGTCCGTTCCCCCGTGTCCAGGTCCACCCGGTAGTAGTCGGCGATCTGCCCGCCCCACTGGGGCGTGTAGACGTAGGGCGTGGGGTCCCGCCCGATGGCCCAGCGACCGGTGGCGTGGGTCGTGACACTTGCCAGGCTTTCGTCTTCGAGGCGGACGACATGACCGGTGGGGACCTGGTACACGATCGTGGAGGTGGCCTGGCGCGCCTGGCTGGCTCGCCGAGCCTGAACGGACTGGACCTGCTCGTCGGCCCAGTGCCAGACATCGACGTTGGCGCCACCGTTCACCTGCTCCACGGGGCCCTCCTCCCGCTGCTCCCGGATGCCTAGAAAAATGCGGTCCCCGTGATCATTCCAGCGAATGCCCGCGAAGTGACTGAGCACGTGGTCCCGGGGAAAGGCCGAGTCGCGCCGGGGATCCCAGGTCGTCTCGCGGGGCCTTTCGCCTGCAAGATTTCCGAACAGGAGGAGCACGTTCTCGCGCTGTTCCATCCCCTCCGGCGTGGCGCCCCGGAGAACGCCCACCGCGTCTCCGGCCTCGTTCCACCGGAGGCTCGAGAAGTGAGCATTTCCGGTGGAGAGCGCCAGCAGTCGCCCTGTTGCCATCTCCAGGGCGTAGGCACCATTTCCAGCCCGGCCCGCCGCATCCACCGTGTAGGCCAGCCACTCCTCGTCAGGGCTGAAGGCGAAATCCGAGACATTTCCGATGTTGCGTGTCTCGCCGGAGCCCAGGTCCTTGACGATCAGATCGGTTCCCGAATGCTCTGCATCCCGGCTCGCTGGCGCCTTGCGGATGAGGAACCATCGGGCGTCGTCGCTCAACCGGAAGCTCTGCACCCCCGAAAAACTCAGAGTCCGCTCGGAGCCAAGTTCGAGAAGATGAGTGGTGGCTCCACCTGCATTGCTCCCCCCGCCCCCTGCCGGAGCGATCCGGTAGGCTGCCCAGCGGGAATCACTGGAGAATACCGCCTGCCCCCCCCGGGGGAGGGTGAGGAGCCTGTCGCCGTCCAGCTCACGGACGAACAGCGTATCAGCCCCGTCGTTGGGAGAGAAGGTGTACGTCGCCCAGGCTCCGTCCGGCGAGATGCGGGGGGAGGTGAGCCGCTTGAGCCCGGCGTAGTGCTCGAGAGCGAGGGGGATTCCGGTGGAGGTCTCCTGGGCGCTGGACCCGGCCCTGTTTGCACCGGTGTCCTGGACGGCGTGCAGCCCCATGGGGAGGGCCGCCGCGGTAGCGATCACCACGAGGGCGAGGCTCAGCCCAGCGCACGCAGGGCGCGGGCGGTGTCGTACGAGGTCGAGGCGAGGACGGGCGAGGGGTGGAGCCGAGAAGGGCATGATCTCTCCATACCGGGAGGAACGGGTCAGGGACCAGGAAAGCCCCGTCGACCCCGCCGTGAGATCGACAGGGATCAGCTTGCGACCCGTGTCCCCATTCCACAAGTCCCGCCAGGTGGCCCGGCACGGGACCCAAGTGGGCTGCCTCTGGCGGTCATCCGCCTCGCCGCCTCCATAGATCAATGTATGCGCAGGAGGGGGGATAGTAATTCGGGTGTATGTAATGAGCGGGAAGCTGATTGATGCTCCGATAGATCGAGACTCCCTCGAGCGTATGCAGGGGAAAATCCGAGTCGAGCACCCTCTCCACAGGCAGGTCCGTGGTCGGGTAGTAACGTCCTTCCACGAAGAGGGTTACGCCGCTGCAGGTCCCTCCGCCCCTCGTGCTCGCCCCCATGGCCAGAAGGAGGGAGCCACTGGGAGTGCCGTCCCAGCGGTCCAGGTCATCCTTGCCCATGTGCCGGCCGTTCCCGATGCGCTGCTGACGTTCCATCTCCTCGTAGAATCGCCACACCGAAGGCGGCCGGTTGAGCCGCCAGGCGGGGAGGGCATCCACCGTGACCTCCACACCATCGAGGATCAGCGGTTCCGGGGTCATTTCGAGGGTGACCGGGGGGAAGGCTTCGTCGGCCCGGAGTTCGAACATCCCCGTTTCGCCGGGCTGGAAGGACAGGCGTGTGAGCGACAGTCGGTACCGTCCGGGTGCAGGTGCCGTGAGCCGGAAACGACCCTCGCGGTTCGAGATCGACACGGCCGCAGGCTCGCCGTCCTCGCCGACCAGGACCACCGACGCCGTATTGACCGGATTCCCCGAGTGGATATCGAGAACCATGCCCGAAACCACCAGCGGGGGATGGCCGCCAGGGCCGGGTTGCTGGGCCTGGATCGGGTGCATCGCGAAGAGAAGCGGGAGAAACACCGCGGCAACGGATCGGCAGATCAGGGCCGCGCCGCCTTCGAACAAACCGAAGTCGGCACGCAAGGGTGAGGGCTCCATGGGGGGAGAGGTCGCAGGGTGGGAGGGAAGGAGGGAACAGGAAGATTGGAGCGCTATGCGCCGGAGTGCACGGGGTCGGAAGGCGGAGGGTCGCCGAGGGACGGACGGGTTGTGCGAACGGATCGTTAAATCGGATCCCGGTGGCAAGTGACCGGCAGCTGGGAGCCCGGCCCGCGATGTGCGAACGGGAGATCCTCGCCTAGGGAGAGACCGGTCGCCTCGAGACCCTGAACTGCCTGCCCTGATCCCACGTTCCGACATACCGGCGCCTGCGGAGAGGCCCGCTGGCGCCCGTCTCATGGCGTCCGGGCGCCCGACTCGGCGCCGGGCTCAACAGCCGGACCGGTTGCCCCAGCCGATCCGGCGCCCTTAATTCCGGGACGCCGAATGCCGGCCACCTTCGCATTCAGGATCGCACAGACCCCTCTCGCCCCAGCCGCCCCGCGTCCATGCAGACCAAGCGCCCCACCGTGCCCGCCGCCGAGGAGGTTCTGGGCGGCTACTTCCCCATCCTGGACCACGGCTTCGTGTCCCTGGTCGACTACATGGGCTCCGACGAGGATGTGGAGCGCGCCGCCCGGGTCAGCTACGGCTACGGCACGCGGCACAAGTCGGCGACGCGGGGACTCATCCGCTACCTGCGGCGGCACCGCCACTCCACCCCCACCGAGATGGTGGAGTTCAAGTTCCACTGCTCCATGCCCATGTTCGTGGCGCGGCAATGGATCCGGCATCGGACGGCCTCCGTGAACGAGTACAGCGGGCGGTATTCGCTCATGCCCCTCCTCTTTCACACTCCCTCCGCCGAGCACTTCGCCCTTCAGAGTCCGCAGAACAACCAGGGGCGGCAGGGGGAAGCGGCGGATCGGGATCTCTGGAACGAGGCGGTGCGGCGGTGGAACGCCGGGCGCGAGGCCGCAGCGGCCGACTACACCTGGATGCTTGAGTCCGACGTGGCCCGGGAGCTGGCCCGCATCGATCTGCCGCTCTCCACCTACACGCAGTGGTACTGGAAGATCGATCTCCACAACCTCCTCCACTTCCTCTCGCTCCGGGTGGACCCTCACGCCCAGTGGGAGATCCGGGCCTACGCCCAGGTCATGGCGGGGATCGTGAAGCGGGTGGCGCCGCTCAGCTACGAGGCCTGGGTGGACTACGACCTGACGGGGACCCCCATGAGCCGGGGGGAGCTGGAGGTTCTCCGTGCCCTCCTGGAGCGGGAGGGTGAAGACGGGATCCGGTGCCGCCCCGGCGCCGCCCTGGAGCCCGCCGGGATGGAGGCCCTGGGCCTCTCTCCCCGGGAGGTCCGGGAGTTCCTGGCCAAGCTGGATCCGGCCCCCCGCCCGGACTTCGAGCTGGACCTCTCCCGGATGCTTCCTGCCGAGGAGGTGGCCGAGATGATGGCCCGGGCGGTCCCGCAGGTGGAGAAGGCGCCCGGCGAGTGACGCCTGAGTGACGCCCGGCGGGTGACGCCTGAGTGACGCCCGGCGGGGCCTCCCGGCCCACGGGGGCTGCGGTGTGACCTGCGTCACAGCGGGGTGGCACCGTGGAGGCGAGCTTTCGATCGAGCCTTCGATCGCCTTCACCCAGGCGGCTGACCCCCTCGGGTCCGGTCGTCCGGGTCCCCTTCCGGGAGGTCCCATGACCGATCATTCCACGACATCCGAGAACCCCGAGACCGACGTTCCCTCTGCATCTCCGCTGCTTCAGCGCCCCGTGGGCGAGGTGGTGGCCGAGGATTACGGCCGCGCCGCCGTGCTCCGGCGCTTCGGCATCGACTTCTGCTGCGGCGGCGGGCGGCCCCTTGTCGAGGCCTGCGAACGACGGGGAGTGGATCCGTCGGACGTCGTCGCCGCAGTTGCGGCCCATGATGCCCGTTCATCCGGCCCTGCCGACACGCCGCCCACGGACCCGGCCGCCCTGGTGGACCACATCGAGGCGGTGCACCATGCCTGGGTCCGGGAGACCCTCCCGGTCCTCCTCCACTTCACGGCCCGGGTGGCCAAGGTACACGGCGACGGGTGGCCCGAACTCCAGACCGTGGCCGAGCGGACTCACGAGCTGGCCGTGGAGATGGAGGATCACATGGTCGACGAGGAAGCGAACCTCTTTCCGCATGTTCGCGCGGCCTTCGGGAGCGGTGGGGCAGCGGCGTTCTCGCCCCTTCCCGATGCCGTCTTCGTCGAGCTGGAGGCCGAGCACGAGCACGCCGGCTCGCTGATGCGGGAGATCCGGGAGCTGACCTCCGATTTCACCCCCCCGGAGGTCGCCTGCGCCACCTGGAAGGCGGCCTACGCCAAGCTTGAGGAGTTCGAGGCCGATCTCCACCGGCACGTTCACCTGGAGAACAACGTGCTCTTTCCGGCGATCCGGCAGGACATCGGGAGCACCTGACCGGGGACCCGGGCACCCCGCCCCGGGCGGCAGGGCCGAGGGGGGGCGGGCCGCCGCGTTTCGCTTCCGCCCTCCACGCGGTATTCTGTCCCGGCCGGTAGCTGAACCGTCCTTGGCAGGGGAGCCTGCGATGGCCCACGATCGAAGCGCGCTGGACGACCTCTTCAGCCTCGCCTACGAGGAGTTGCGGCGGCTTGCAAGACGCGTTCGGACCGAGGGCGACGGCGACACCCTGAATCCCACCGTCCTCGTCCACGAGGCGTGGATCCGCATGTCCGCCGCCCCCGAACTGGGGTCCCTCTCTCGCGTCCACTTCAAGCGGGTTGCAGCCCGCGCCATGCGGCAGGTGCTGGTGGATGCGGCCCGGCGCCGGAACGCGGGGAAGCGGGGAGGGGGGGCGTCCTTCGTGACCTTCGACGAGGGACTGGGCGCGGCTGACGGCTCTGTCCACGACCTTCTCACCCTGGACAGGGCTCTGGACGAACTGGCCCGGATGAGTCCCCGCCAGGCGTCGCTGGTGGAGGCGCGCTTCTTCGGAGGCATGGAGATGCGCGAGGTGGCGGAATCCCTTGAGGTTTCCGAGGCCACGGCCCAGCGCGACTGGCGTGCTGCCAGGGCCTGGCTCTCCGGCCAGCTCGGAGGGAAGGGGTGAGCGGGCCACCGGATCCCCGGAGGTGGGAGCGGGTTCAGGCGCTCTTCCACGAACTCGCCTCCCTCCCGGAGTCCGAGCGGGATCGCGTGCTCCGGGAACGGGTCCCCAGCGATCCGATCCTCCGCGGAGAGGTGCGGGACCTGCTGGCAGGTGACGCCCGCGCATCGCCCCTCCTGGACGAGGGTCTGGCGCCCGTGGCCGAACGCATCCTCGCCAGCTCGCCCGTCGATCGTCTCGAGGGGGAGCGGTTCGGCCCCTACCGGATTGTCTCCTTTCTCGGCGAAGGCGGAATGGGCACGGTGTACCGCGTGACCCGAGACGACCTGGGGAGCGAGGCAGCACTGAAGCTCCTCCGCGATGCGGCCTTCTCGCCCGCTCGAAGGGCCAGGTTTCTCGCGGAGCAGCGGACCCTGGCTCGGCTGCGACACCCCGGCATTGCGCACCTGCTGGATGCCGGTACCCTGGCCGACGGGACACCCTGGTTCGTGATGGAACTGGTGGAGGGGACGCCGCTCGACGTCCACCTCCGCACTGCTGAACCCGGGTTCGAGGCCCGCCTCGACCTCTTTCGCGGCATCGCCGAGGCGGTGCGCCATGCCCACGGCCATGCGGTCATCCACCGCGACCTGAAGCCTTCCAACATCCTGGTGCGTGCGGACGGCACGGTGAAGCTCATCGACTTCGGGATCGCCAAGCTCCTGTGGGAGGATGGGGAGCCGGGCGGCAGGGCCGATATCACCCGGACCGGACTGGCACCGCTGACGCCGGCCCATGCCGCCCCCGAACAGCTGCGGGGCGAGGCGGTGGGGATCCATACCGATGTCTACGGCCTCGGCCTGCTGCTGTACCAGATCCTGGTCGGTGAACCCCCCTTCGACCTGGCGGGACGGAACGCTGCAGAGGCGGCCCGGATCCTCTCCGAGAGCGAACCTCCGCGTCCCTCCGGAGTCGCGAACCAGGAATCCGGGGGGAGCGGGAACGCGGCGCGCGGCGTATCCCGGGCCCATTGGGCCGATCTCGACGTGCTCTGCCAGGTGGCCATGCACCCGGATCCGGGGCGCCGGTACCCCTCCGCCGAGGCCATGCTTCGGGACGTGGACCACCTGCTCGCCGGGGAGCCGCTGGAGTCCAGGCCCGACACCCTGACCTACCGGGTGGGGAAGTTCGCCCGTCGAAACCGGGGGCCCCTGGCCGTGGCCGGAGTGGCGCTTCTCCTCCTGGTCGCCCTCTCGGCCGGGTACGCTCATTCGCTGATTGCGGCCCGGGACTCCGCCCTCGCTGAGGCCGCCCGCGCCGAGCGGATCCAGCAATTCACCCTCGGGCTCTTTCGGGGCACGGATCCGGACTTCGCCCCGGCGGAGGACCTCCGCGTCATCGACCTCTTGGCCCGCGGCGTGCAGGAGGCGCATGCCCTGGAGGCAGACCCCGGACTCCAGGCAGGGATCTACCTCGCCCTGGGGGAGATCCATCGGCAGCTGGGCGAACTCGGTCAGGCCTCGGAACTCCTGGAGGCCGCACTCTCGCTCCGGGAACGGCGCTGGGGATCGGCCCACCCGGAGGTGGCCGAGGCGCGGGTCGCCCTGGGGCTTCTCCGCGAGGCCCAGGCGGAACTGGACGAGGCGGAGGCCTTCGCCCGCTCCGGACTGGACGTGGCGAGGGCGACGCTCCCCCCTGGCCACCCGGCCCTGGGACGAACCCTGGCGGCCCTGGGGCAGGTCCTGGAGGCGCGTGGACAATACGACGAGGCCCTCCTCCTGGTGGAAGAGGCCGTCGGGCTTCACCGCGCCGCCGGCGCCGCCTCTCCCGAACTGGCCTCCGGGCTGGGCCAGCTGTCGAACCTGCACTTCTACCTTGGGCACTACCTGGTGGCCGATTCCGTGTCCCGGGAGGCGCTTGGGCTCCATCGACAGCTCTACGGACCCGGCCACCCGGCGGCGGCGGGCGACCTCATCAACCTGGGGGCCATCCAGTTCGAACTCGGAGATGCGGTGGAAGCCGAGCGCCTCTTCCGGGAGGCGCTGGCGATCCAGGAGCCATGGTACGGGCGAAGGCATCCCGCCGTGGCCGCGAATCTGACCATGATCGGTCGGGCCCTGGTCCGCCAGGAGCGACTGGACGAGGCCCGCGAGGTCCTTCTGGAGGCGGAGTTGCTGGCTCGCACGGGACTGGGGGAGCGCCATCCCCGGGTGGCCTCGGCGCTGAACGAACTTGGACTCGTCGCCCAGCTCCAGGGAGAGTGGGCCGAGGCATCGGACCACTTTCGACGGGTGGTGGATCTCTACGCCCATCTGTATCCTGACGGGCACTACTACCTGGGGGTGGCCCGGTCGAATCTGGCCGGGACCCTTCAGGCGGGAGGAGATCCCCGGGGAGCAGAGACCCTCTTCCGGGAGGCGCTGGAGATCTACCGCGCCTTCCTTCCCCCCGGCCACCAGCTCGAAGGCATCGCGTGGATCCGGCTGGGCGGCGCCCTCCTGGCCCAGTCTCGGCCGGGCGAGGCGGAAGAGGCTCTGCTCCGGGGGCGGGGGATCCTGGCGGAGCAGGGAGCGAGCCCGGCCTGGGTGGCCCGGGCTGACGAGCAACTGGAGCGGGTCGGGGTAGCGGTGGCTGCCGCGCCGGAGGGGCGCTGATCCGCCTGGGGCACGCCGTCGTGTCCCGGCGGTCGATGATCGGTGAGGGCCGTGACAGGTCGGAGGTGGTTTTCGCGCAATGGGGAATGGGGGACAGGTGGATCTGTTCCACGGATGCGGCCAGGAATCCGGTCCGTGGCGTCCCCCGTACTCGACCTGGCTCCGTTTCCGCCCACTGGAGGTTCTCCCCATGCGCATCCTTCGTCCGATCATCCTCGCCGCGGCCGCCCTGCTTCTCTTCCTCCCTCTCCACGGGCTTTCGGCCCAGGAGGGGGCGGAGTCCAACGGACGACTGGGCGTGGGCTTCCAGAGCTCGTGGCCGGCCTACGGGCTGAGCGGGATCTTCGACGTGAACGAACGCCTCACGGCCCAGGCCGTGATCGGGGCCTTCGGTTCCGTCACAACCGTCTCCGGGCGAGGCCTCTACCACTTCCAGCGCGAGGAGAAGTACTCCCTCTATGGCTTCGGTACGGTGGGCATCTGGCGGCATTCGTTCCGAGCCCTCGGGAACTCCGAAAGCGAGACATCCCCTGGCGTGGGTGGTGGAGCGGGAATCGAGTTGGACTGGAGGGGCCTCCTCGATGCCTCCGGCAACGGATCCGGGTTTCCCCCGCTCTTCAGCTCCATCGATCTCGGTTTCGTCGCGGCGAGCTTCGACAACTACAACTTTTCAGGCCTGGTCATCGGGGCCGGCCTGCACTACCGGTTCTGACCCTCACGGGATTCCTCCCCACCTCAGAAGTTCTTCCGGCCGAAGCTCCGCATCCCCAGCGCAAAGGGGACCGCGAGCCAGGCCAGGAGGGCGCCCATCGCCGTCAGGCGCCCCCCGGTGCCGCCGAAGAAGTCCCGGAAGAGCGCTCCGGTGAAGCCCATGAGCGCCGAGATGTCGAACTCGAGGAGGAGGAGGATCCGGGCCAGGTCCACCGGGTTCAGCATGGAGAGCGCGATGACGGGGCGCTCCAGGGGAAAGTCCCCCAGGAGATAGATGGCCATGAGGATCACGGCATCGTAGACCACGGCGAAGGCGATCCACGCGCCCAGGCAGAGTCCGAGCCCCCGGATGCGGTCCTCGGTGGCCACCGCCACCAGGAAGGAGAGGGCGAGGAAGACCAGGGTCAGGGCCACGCCCGTGCCCAGCAGGAAGGCCAGCGGCACCCACCCCCCGCCTGCCCCACCCCCGTGGGCCAGGTAGGGGAGCGCCGTCCCCAGGACGAAGGCCACGGCCATGGGGACCGAGAGCCCGGCAAAGAGCCCCAGGAAGAGGCTGCGCCGCCGCACCGGGTGGGCCAGGAGCATCTCGGTGAACTCCCGGGATGCGTACATGTACATGGCGCCCAGCACGATGCTCACCAGCGGGATCCCGATGAGCACGACGTTCAGAAGGCTCAGGATGACCCGCTCGCCCGAGCCGCCAAACCGGAAGAGGAGGTCGGTGAGGAGGACGAAGAAGAGCCCGTAGAGGAGGATCCACCGGCTCCGAAGCACGTCGCGAAGCTGGTAGCGGGTGATCTTGAGCGTGTCGGACCCGCCCTGGCGGCCGGATCCGGAAGTCAGCGCGTTCATGCCACGACCCTCGCGGTGATGCGGCGGGCGATGGCCCGCTCCAGGGAAGCCTCGCCGGTGGAGCCCATGAGGCTCTCCACCGACTCGCGAAAGTGGATCCGGCCGTCCAGAAGGTAGACCACGGTGTCGGCCAGCTCCTGCACCTCGGCCATGACGTGAGAGGTCAGAACCAGCGTCCGGCCCTCGGCCCGCTCCCGGAGGAGCCGATCCTTGAGGACGCTGCTCGAGACGGGATCGAGACCGGCGGTGGGCTCGTCCAGGAAGAGGATCTCCGGCCGGAAGCGCAGGGCCAGCACGGCGCTCACCTTCTGGCGATTCCCCCCCGACAGGGTCCGGAACGGCTTGTCCAGCTCGGCCTCGAGGCGAAGCTCGTCCACCAGGCTCTCGTCAGTGCCGGGCGGGTTGCCCCGAAGGTCCGAGACCATGGCCAGGATCTCCCGCGCCGTGAGGTTTTCGGGATACCGCGCGATCTGGGGCATGTAGCCGATCCGGCGCCGGTACTCCGGCGACCCGTCCAGGCGCTCCCCCGCCACCGTGATCGTCCCCCCGTCGGGGATCACGAGCCCCAGAATGCTCTTGATCAGCGTGGTCTTTCCGGCGCCGTTTGGCCCCAGGATCGCCGTGGTCCGACCGGTCTCGAGGTCCAGGTCCAGGTCGTCCAGCACCCGGAGCCTCCCGAAGCGCTTCGAGAGCTTCTGGACGCGAATGATCGGGGTCGCCGGGACGGGTCCGGCCGGGGGAGCGGGGGCGTTCGTCGATGCGGTCATGGCTGCACCTCGCGCATGCGGGGTTCGGGATCCACCAGCGCCTCGGGGGTCAGCACGGGGAGCACCCGCTCTGCCACCTCGAGCACGTCGACGAAGAAGCTGCGGAGAAGAATCAGCGCCGCCGGCTTCCCCTCGACGATGTACGAGAAGAGGCGGACGGGCCGGTGGGGAACGTCGCCGAAGCCATCGCCCGAGAGGTCGTAGCCCCGGTAGGCGCTCCAGTAGTTCCGCTCGAAGGTGTTGTCGCTCCGGCGGGCGTTGGTGGTCACATCGAAGGTGTTGTCGATGAAATCGTTCGCGGTGAAGTGGTTGTCCTGGCTGCTCCCCAGGATGCGCACCGCCCAGCCGTTTCGCTCCACCCGGTTGAGGCGGAAGGTCACCCGGTCCGCCCCCTCGACGAAGAGCGCCACCGAGTTTCGGCGGAAGAGGTTCCCCTCCACGAGGGAGTCCTGCACGTCCTTGAGGAGGAGCCCGTAGACCGCCGGGCCCCAGTTGTCCTCGAAGCGGTTCCCGGACATGACCACGTTCCGGGTGTACATGACGGCCACGCCGGCCCCGTTCTTCCGGAAGACGTTGTCCTGGTAGAAGGAGTCGTCGGAGAACATGAAGTGGAGCCCGTAGCGGAGGTTCTCCTCGCTCGTGTTGCCGCGGATGATGACCCCGCGCGCGAACTCCAGGTAGATCCCGTCGCGGTGCCCCGCGATCCGGTTGTCCACCACCTGCACGCGCTCCACATCCCAGAGGTGGATCCCGTTTCCGGAATCCGCCTCCCGGGTGGCGTCGGAGCGCACCCGGTTCCCGCGGACCTCGCATTCCCGGGAGCGGGCCAGGTAGATGCCGAAGAAGTTGTCCTCGAGGCGGTTGTTCAGGATCCGGCAGGCCACGTGCTCTTCCACCTTGATGGCGGCGTGGTCCTGGGTGTAGCTCTTTCCGGCGCCCCGGAGCTCGAAGCCCTCCACGTGGACCGAGTCGGCGTCCACGAGGAGGATGGAGTGGGTCTCCTCCCCGTCCAGCACGGGCCATCCCTCGCCCACCAGGGTCAGGGGCCGGTCAATCGAGAGGGGAAACTCCCGGTACGTGCCCGGGGCCACCCGGATCACGGCATGGGGGGATGCGGCCTCCACCGCCTCGCGCAGGCTCCGGTAGTCCCCGGCCGGGCCGACCCGGATCTCCTGCCGGACCTGCTCCCGCGGCTCCTGCCCGATCTCCGGTCGCGCCTCGCGCCCGGCCTCCTCCCCGCGCCGGGTCTCCTCCCCGGGCCCGGCCGCCGACGAGGATGCCGGCGCGGATACTGGCGCGGATACTGGCGCGGAGGCCGGCACGGATGCCGGAACTGCACCCCCTCGGGCCCACTCCGGGAGATCGTCGCTCCCGGGCGAGGTCACGGCCAGGAAGAGCACCCCCAGCGTCACGACGCCGGCGAGGACGGCGGGCCCGCGGGCGTCAGTGGCCATGGCTGTTCCTTGCCCCGTCCGTATCCCCGCCCATGTCCCGGCTCATGCCCCCGCCTGTGCCCCCGCCTGTGCCCCCGTCGGTCGGCCCGCCCATGCCGCTCCCCATCCCTCGCCCCTGGCCCCGGACCGGTGTCCCGGCCACGAGCGCCTGGATCCCGGCCCAGTCCAGCACCTCTCCCCCGTGTGCGCCCTGCTGGGCTCGTGCAGCCGGTGCCCCGGCGTAGGCCGACAGGCCCAGCCCCATGGGGCTTCGGAGTCCGTCGCTACGGAGGTAGGTGGCCCGGGTCGCATCCAGCCAGCTTCCGGGGGCCTCGAAATCGGTGACCCACCACCCGGCGATCCGGTCCTCCGGGACCTCCGCCGCCTGCTGGGTCCACTCCACCAGGCACTCGATGGAGTCGAAGACCCACACCCGGCCCCGGTCGTTCAGCAGCTGCGCGGCGAACCGCTCTTCGGAGATCCGCATCCTGCAGTGGGCGCACTCCTCCTCACCGATGCGAATCGCCCGGGGACCGGCCGGTCCACACCCGGCGAGAGGCGCAAGCGCCAGGGCGAAGGAGGCCGTGACCATGAGCCGCACCACCTCGCGGCGGCTGCGGACGGGCTCCTCCTGACCGCGGATCCATGGCCCCGAGGTCCATGGCCCCGAGGTCGAGGGCCCCGAGGTCGAGGGCCCGGAGGTCGAGGGCCCGGAGGTCGAGGGCCCGGGAAGCGATGGCTTTGCAGGCGATGACCTGGGGGTGGCAGGGCTCATGATCGGATCTCCGGAGGCGGGAGGGGGCCACAGCAGCGCGGGCCGCTCAGCGCGGGCCGCTCAGCGGGGGGCCGTGTACGGGGCGGGTGGGCCGGGGGGAGTGGGAAGCCCCCATCCCTCGGCCACCACCCTCAGTGCCTGGTCCCAGTTCATGAGCCGACCGGAGTAGGCCTCCTGGAGGTTCACCGCCATCCGGTCGGTTTCGATGGCCAGGAGGGCAGGCCCGTCGGGACCCGCCGGGGCCTTTCGGTTGGGCGAGAGAAGAAAGTGGGCCGAGGCGGCATCCACGAGCTTCTCGCCCTGGGCGAAGTCCACGACCCGGACCCGGTCCACCTGGGCGGCCGGCGTGGCGCCGGAAAGGAGGTGCCCCGCCAGGCAGGCGGCCGAGGCGAAGGCCAGCGTCTCGCCCCCGGTCGTCTCGATCACCCCGCCCCAGCGGATTTCCTGGATCGGTACATGGCAGTAGGGATCGAGGTGGCCGTTGAACACCATGCGGTCGGCGTCGCTCCCGGGCGGCTGGACCGGGGCCCGCTGCAGCGCCGAGGCGGCCGAAGCGGTCATGCCGGCGTCCTCGCCCCCCGGGGTCCCGACGCGGTCGCATCCTCCGAGAAGGGTGGCGGCGCTTGCCCCCAGGGTCAGCATCACCAGGGGGGCCACCCGTGTCCGTCCGCCCTCGGCCGCGGCTTCGCGCCCGCGGAAGGCCCGGACCACGGCCCATGTTGCCATCAGCACCGATGCCATGATGAAGAAGGTGCCGAGCCCCGGCCACGACGAGGCACGAATGTTCAGGAGCTGCGCCGTCCCGATGATGGGCGGCGAGTAGGTCATGTCCGGGATGCGGATGGGGGCATCGGGGCTCAGGTTGTGCCCGTAGTCGATGTTCCAGAGGTAGAAGTCCACCATGCCGGTCACCCCGGCGGCCACGAAGAGCACGAGCCACCCTGCCATCACCCGGGGCCGCCCCAGCGCCCCCGCCATGACCCCGGTCACGATGAGTCCCGCCAGGACCCAGGGCATGATCTCCAGCTCGGGGATGTTCTCGGGCTCGATGGCCTGCATGCCGATGTAGTGGTTCAGGATGTTGATGTTCTGGATGTCGTGCCGGTCGTGGCCGCGCACGTCGTTCACGTAGATGTGCATCCCCAGCCCATCCGGGTACTGGGGCGCCACGAGCCCGATGCTCCAGAGCGGCGTGATGAACGCCGGGAGCAGGAGGAGCGCGGCGAGCACCAGCACGAGGCGGCTCGTTCGGTCAGCGCGCATGGGGTGAGTCTCCGGCAGGGGGCTTCGGGGGCGGAAAAGGCATGGTGCGCCGGGGAGGGGGCGATGGGCCCGCCTCCCCGGTCGCGAGAGGAACTCCGGTCAGTTCGAAGAACCGCGGGTTCCGGTCCGCCAGGAGATCGGAACGCCCGAGCCCGGGGCCGACACCCGCACGTAGCCCTGCATCTCCTGGTGGAGCGCCGAGCAGAAGGCGGTGCAGTAGAAGGGATAGATCCCGGTGCGCGTCGGGACCCACTTCAGGGTCTTGGTCTGCCCCGGCACGAGGATGATCTCGGCGTTCGTGGCGCCCTTGATGGCGATCCCGTGGGTCACATCCCAGTCCTGCTCCAGGTTCGTCACGTGGAAGTAGACGGTGTCGCCTACCTCGACCCCCTCGATGTTGTCCGGGGTGAAGTGGCTCCGGATGCTGGTCATGTAGACCCGGACCACGTTCCCCTCCCGCTCCACCCGGGCATCGCCGGGACGGCGCGTGACCTGGGGATGCTGGTTCTCGGAGAGTTCGTAGATCCGCCGCGCGTTTCCGGAGATCAGGTCCGCCCGGATTCCCTGGGCGTAGTGGGGCTCGCCGATGGTGGGGAAGTCCTTGAGCAGAACCATGCGGTCACCCGAAACGTCGTAGAGCTGGGCCGGGTGGTTCTGCTTCGGCCCCACCGGGAGGAAACGGTCCCGGGCGGTCTTGGTGAGACCAATCAGATACCTGGGCTGCGGGTCACGGGTGTCGCCGTGGGTCAGCATGAGATGCCCGATGGAGTAGTAGGCGTCGATCCGGTCCACCACCTCGAAGGTCTCGAGCGACCACTTCACGATCTCGGACGAGATGTAGACCGAGGTGTAGGCGTAGCCGCGACCATCGAACTCGGTGTGGAGCGGCCCGAGGCCGGGGTTCTGGACCTCGCCGATGATGGTGGCGTCGTAGTCCAGCACCGGGATCCCCATGATCGTCTCCACGATGGCCCCGTCGGAGATGGCCTGCTGCATGCGCGAGAAGGAGTGGACCGGGATCACGGTGGCGAGCTTGCCTCCCGCCACGATGTATTCGCCGGTGGGGTCGATGTCGACGCCGTGGGGGGACTTCGGCGTCGGGAGGAAGTACATGGCGCCCTGGAGTTCCGAGGGCTGCAGAAGGCGTACCCCCTGCTTCTCTTCGGAGACGGCGGTGCCAACCCCCGGGTCGTAGCGGTTGTGGAAGTAGGTTCCCGGCACGTCGCGGCCGGCGCCGTTCGCCGCGGCTTCGGCGGCCCGCCGCCAGTTCACGGCCAGGATGAAGTCCTTGTCGTTTCGCGATGCCTCGATCTCGAGCAGGGTGTGGGCCTGCTCGGTGTTGTACGAGGTGAAGAAGACCCAGTCCCCGGAGACGCCCATCCCCGAACGGGCCAGGTCGTAGTGGTAGGGGGGAACCTGCACCTGGAAGTCCAGCTCCATCTCGCCTGACTCCGGGTCGACCCGGATGAAGGTCAGGGCGCCATCGAAGTTTTCCCGGTAGGAGTCGATGGGGACGTCCAGGTCCTGCTCCACAGGAATCGAGAATCGGGTTGCGCCAAAGACGTACTCGGTGTTCTCGGTCACGAACGACGAGGCATGGTTTCCGCCCGTGTTCGGGAGTTCCAGGATCTCCACGGTCTCGAACTTGGTCAGGTCGATGCGGGCGATCCGGGGGGTGTTGTTCCCGTTGATGAAGATCCACCGGCCGTCGGCCGTCCCGTTCGTTCGGGAGAGGACCGGGTGGTGGGAGTCGTCCCAGGGGATGAAGCCGTAGCTCGTCTGGAGCATTCCCTTCGACTCCTCGGAGTAGCCGTACCCCGACTCGGGGTCCTGGCTGAAGACCGGGATCACCCGGAAGAGCCGGGCCGAGGGGAGGCCCCAGACCGAGAGCTGGCCGCTGTAGCCCCCGGAAAGGAAGGCGTAGAACTCGTCATGCTCGCCGGGGGCCACGTAGACCCGCTCGGCGGCGTCACCGGCCGCGATCATGCCGTTCTCGCCGGCACAGCCTGCGAAGGCGACGCCCATTCCCGCCACCGCGAAGGTGGCGAGCGCGGCGTTCAACTTCCCGTTCAGTTTCATGGTTCCCTCTCCATCACGGTGCGGAGGTACTCGACGAGGGCACGCGCCTCGTCTTCGGAGATGTTCTGGTACGGCATGACCAGCGGGTACTCGGCCAGGAGCTTCTGCCCCTCGGGATGCTCTCGGACCATCTGCTCCGGGTTCAGGATGAAGTTCATGACGAACGCCGCGGAGCGGTGTTCGAGGACGCGACCCAGCGGGGGGCCCACGAAGCGGTCCTCGAGCATGTGGCACGCCTCGCAGTTGTACTGGAAGAGCGTCTCGCCCCGGGTGGCCTTCTCCAGGTCGATGGTCCCCAGCTGCACCGGAGCCGTGATTGGACCCACCCCGTGCTCGAGTTCGAAGGCGGTGAAGGTGGGCCCGGAAGGGGCGTCGTCGCCCGCGGCCTGACCCGCGGGTCGGTCCTCGCCCCCGCATCCGGGCAGGGCAAAGGCCTGGACCAGGGCGAGGGTCAGGCCAAGGGCGAGGCTCGATCCGCGAGCCAGGCCGCTGGATCGACCGCTGGATCGACCGCTGGATCGGGCGCCGGATCGGGCGCCGGATCGGCCGCTGGTTCGGCCGCCGAAGCGGGGGGTGCGAATGCTTCCGTTCATGGTGCCATCCTCAGGCGGGGGGTCTCGGGCGGTTCCCTCAACGCTCGATGAAAGCTAGAGTTGGGCAGTTTCACCGTCTGTCCGGGAACCGCCGCGCCCCGCTGTGGGGCGATTCCCTACACGCCGTGCCAGGCCGGGGCGGGCCGGGTCGGGGCGCGCCAGCCCCGACGCCCGACGGCAGGGAACAGGTAGGGGCTCATCGAGTGGGAGGGATCCCGGGTCAGGATTCCCGACCCCGCGGCCCTGGCGAACCGGTGCTGGGGGATGTGAGGCCGCGGGACACCAGGGGGAGCTCAAGACGAACCCGCGTTCCCCGGCCCGGCACGGACGAGATCCGGAGCCGTCCACCGGCATACCGGGCGCGTTCATGCATCCGGAGGATCCCCAGGTGGCGGTCCGGCCAGGCAGTGGCGGCCGTCACATCGAACCCCGATCCGTTGTCCGAGAGATCCACCTTCACCTGGTCCCCGGAGGTGCGGTAACGGATTCGCACCCGGGTCGGGTTCCCGTGCTGAAGCGCGTTGCTCAGGGCCTCCTGGAGGATCCGGTACAGGGCCAGTGCCCCGTCGGAGTCCAGGCAGGCATCGGGGGGGGTCCCTTCCACCTCCACCCGCACCCTCGTCCCCCGGGTCAGGTGGCGGGCCTGGACCTCCAGGGCCCGGGTGGGACCCAGTTCGTCCAGCTCAGGCGGCCGCAGCCCCCGGGCGATCCGCGCGATCCCCTCCAGGGCTTCGGACCCTTCGCGCCGGGCGGCCTCCAACGCCGCGCCGCTCGGGACCAGCGCCGCGGGAAGAGGGTCGGGGAGTCCGCGCCGAGCGAGGCGAATCTGGACCAGGACCGACGACATCAGCTGGGCGGTCCCGTCCAGGAGCTCGTTGGCCAGCCGCTTTCGTTCCATTTCCTCGGCCTGGGCGATCCGGGCGGCCAGGCTCCGTTCCCGCTCCCGGGCGGCGGCCAGGGCATCCAGCATCCGGTTCACCACCTTTACGACCCGGGTCATTTCCCGATCGGCCAGCGGGGAGACGGGGACCCGGGCCTCCAGGTCTCCCACTTCCACCCGGCGAACCACCGACCCGATGGCCCGCAAGGGACGGAGTGCAAGGAACACGACGAGTGCGTTGGCGCCGGCCACGAGGAGCACGCCCACCGCCAGCCATCCCTTCACGAAGGGATCCGGGGCGGAGCGGGCCACCAGGGCCCCCGCCACCACGGCGCCCCCGATGAGCAGGGTCGCCGAGCCCACGATCTTGGCGTAGAGCGAGACCCTCAGGAGGCGGTCGGCCCACGGGCTCGATCCGTGAGCTTCGGGAGGGTCGCGGGGAGGATCCGGCATGGTCGGAGATCCGGACAGGCCAGGGTGAAGTTCGGGGTGCAGTGGTGGAGCGTGATCAAACGTGGCAGGTTTCCATGCCGGGATCTGTCGGGAGTCGGACGAAGGTGGTGTGGGGAGATCCTCCACAGCGGGGCTGTCCCAAGCGCGGGGGGGGGCATGACGACGGAGGCATTCAACGATTTCCGGGCCGTGTTCGATGCGGCCCCGGACGGCATCGTCGTGGTGAACGACCGAGGGATCCTCATCGAGGTGAACCCCCGGGCCCTGGCCATGCTGGGCTACACGCGCGCCGAACTCCTGGGCGCGCCTATCGAGTCCATCGTGCCCCACGAGGTTCGGACCCGCCACGTGGGGCTCCGCGACGGCTTCATGGCGCGCCCCGCCCATCGCCCCATGGGCGCCGAGATGGAACTGCGCGCCGCCCGGAAGGATGGCCGCGAACTCCCGGTGGAGGTGGCGCTCCGGCCCTGCCACACGCCGAACGGGGATTTCGTCATTGCCGTGATGCGCGACACCTCCACCGAGCGCAGGCTCCGGACCCTGGGAGCCGGCGTGCTTCGAGCCACCGAGGAGGAGCGGCAGCGCATTGCCCGGGAACTCCACGATGACACGGCCCAGTCCCTGGCGGCCCTCCTCCTCCGCCTCCAGGTCCTGGCCCGGACCCCGGACGAGGCGACCCGGCAGGGCATGCTGGAGCAGATGCAGGCGGAGGTCGAGGGGATGGTGGAAGGGGTGCGGCGCATTGCCCGCGGACTCCGGCCTCCGGCCCTCGAGGACGTGGGACTCGAGGCGGCGATCCGCTCCCAGTTCCGCCGGTGCTTCCACGAGACCGGAATCGAGACCGATCTGCACCTCGAGAGCGTGGGGCATCTCCTGTCGCCCGAGGGTCAACTGGTGGTCTACCGCGTGGTTCAGGAAGCCATTTCCAACGTCGTCCGCCACGCCGGAGCCCGCCACGTCGAGGTTCGCCTTGAACGCCAGGGCGAGGGAGGGACGGCCCGGGTCGTGGCCTCCGTCCGGGATGACGGGCGGGGCTTCGATGCCGAGGGGGCCTTCCTGGCCGGCGCCGGGCTGGGGCTTGTCGGCATGGAGGAGCGGGCCCGGATCGCGGGAGGAAGCTTCTCCCTGGTGAGTGCCCCGGGCGAGGGGTGCGAGGTTCGGCTGCGAGTCCCGCTGGCCGCTGAGGTCGATGGACCTCCGTCTGTTTCTCCCCATGAGCGGAGGAGGTCCCATGGCTGAGGGTGGCATTCGCATCCTCCTGGCCGACGACCACGCCATCTTCCGGGCGGGGCTCCGGGCCCTTCTGGAGCTGGAGGAAGACCTGGAGGTGGTGGGAGAGGCGGCCTCGGGCGACGAAGCCGTGTCCTGCGCCCTCGCCACGCGTCCCGACGTGGTGATCATGGATCTCTCCATGCCCGGAACCCACGGGCTCGAGGCCACCCGCCGTCTCGCGGCCCTGGACATCGGGGTCAGCGTCCTGGTCCTGACGGTCCACGCCGAGGAGGAGTACCTGGTTCCGGTGGTGGATGCCGGGGCCTCGGGGTACCTGACCAAGGCCAGCGCGGACCGGGACCTGGTGGACGCCATCCACGTGGTGGCCCGGGGCGAGGTCTACCTGCCCGCCCGGGCCACGACCCTTCTCCTGAAGCAGTACCGGAAGTCCGAGCGGGAGGAGGGGCACGAGAACCCGGGAATCCAGGAGCTGAGCGCCCGGGAGCGCGAGGTCATGGCGCTCACGGCCGAGGGGTACTCCTCCACCGAAATCGGGCAGAAGCTCTTCATCTCGCCGAAGACCGTGGACACCTACCGCTCCCGCATCATGCAGAAGCTGCGTCTCAACCACCGCTCGGAACTGGTGCGTTTCGCCCTCCGGGCCGGGCTTCTCCGCGAACTGTGACTCCGGATCGTCCGACGCCGGCCCCTTCCGATCCCCTGGTCTTTGACCAGGCCCTGGCCCGGGCCCCGGTCTCCGTGGCGCTGGAGGTGGATCTCCCGGTGGCGCCGAGGCGGGCCTGGTCCGCCCTCGTCCGGGTGGAGCGCTGGCCCCTCTGGCATCCTGGGGTGGAGGTGGCGGTGCTCCGGGCCGATGCTCCGGCCCCCGGGGTGCGCCTGGACTGGCGAGCCGACGGGATGCGGATCCGGTCCCATGTCCTGGTCGTCGACGAACTCCACCGCCTGGAGTGGTCGCTCCGGATGCTGGGCGGCCACGGGGCCCAGCGGTGGACCCTCACACCCTCGCCGGACGGCGCCACCTCGGTTCGCCTGGAGGAGTGGTGGACCGGGCTGGCGCCGCGCCTTCTCCGGGGCACCCTGCAGCGGACGCTGGAGGTGGCCCGGACGGCCTGGCTGGAGCGGCTTCGGGACCACGTGACCCGGAACCCTTCATCCGGAGACCCTGAACCCCCGGATCCCGAACGCGAGGATCCTGAACGCAGGGAACGCTTCGACGGGGATGCGGATTCTTCCAGCGTCCGCTGACTCGCTCCTCCCGCCCTTTTTCGCACCTCGCCGATCTTCCCACGCCTCACCGAACCCCCCCTGCCATGCCAACGCATATCGTTCACTTCGATGGCGCCTCCGGTGACCGTCTCGCGGCCCGTGCCGATCTCCCGGTGGGGGGTCCGCCGCGGGCGTGGGCGCTGGTGGCCCACTGCTTCACCTGTTCCAAGAATCTCCGGGCGGTGGTAAACCTCTCCCGGGAGCTGAACCGGGCCGGCGTGGCCGTGCTGCGCTTCGACTTCACCGGGCTGGGAGAGAGCGAGGGCGACTTCGCCGACACCACCTTCTCCTCCAACGTGGCGGACCTGGTGGCGGCCGCCCGTTACATGGCGGAGGTGTGGCGTGCGCCGGACCTCCTCATTGGGCACTCGCTGGGTGGCGCCGCCGTCCTGCGCGCGGCCCATGCGCTCCCCTCGGTTCGCGGGGTCGTGACCATCGGGGCGCCGTCCGATCCCGTTCACGTGCTGGGGCACGTGGAGGGGGCACGGGCCGAGCTCGAGGCCATGGGCGAAGCGGAGGTGTCCATCGGCGGACGCCCCTTCCGGATCCGGAAGGCGTTCGTGGACGACGTTTCGGAGGCTCGTCTCGACGAGGCGCTGCGGAACCTGGGGCGGGCCCTGCTGGTCCTGCATGCCCCGGAGGACCGCATCGTTCCCGTGGCGCATGCCGGGAGGATCTTCGAGGCGGCGCGCCACCCCCGGAGCTTCGTCGCCCTCGACGGCGCGGATCATCTCCTCTCGGACCCGGAGGCCTCGCGCTATGCCGCCGGCGTCATCGCGGCCTGGGCCTCCTGCTACCTGGATCCCGCGCCACCCGCTCCCTCCCGATCCGGCACGCTCGCCGACGAAGGCCGGGTGACGGTGGTCACGGGCGCCGAAGGATACCGAACCGAGGGCCAGGTCCGGGGGCATCGCTTTCTGGTGGATGAGCCCGTGCAGCTGGGCGGGACCGACGAAGGCCCCACCCCCTTCGAGCTCCTCTGGGCGAGCCTGGCCGCCTGCACCACCATCACCCTGCGCATGTACGCGGATCGGAAGAAATGGCCGCTCGAGGACATCCAGGTCCGGATCCGTCACACCCGGGAGGCGGGACGGGATCACGTGGTCCGGGAACTCCGACTCGACGGGCCCCTGGACGCGGAGCAGCGGCAGCGACTCGTGGAGATCGCCGATCGATGCCCCGTCCACCGCACCATGGAGCGCGGGGTGGAGATCACCACAGAGGTCTTCGGGATGGACGCTACCTAGTATCCTGAGTCAGAGATTCGCTGGAATTCGAACGGCGCTGCATCCACCGTGGCCGCGTCGCTCCTCCTCGCAAGAGCGGTGCTCTTCAGGCGGCCCGCTGAAGGCATGGCGAACGCACGTCGAGGCGGACCCACGACCGAAGTGGGCCCCTGCCGCCCTGACCCGGACACGCAAGACCCCTTCCCGATGGCCCCTCTACTTCTTCAACGGCCTTCCAGGAGGGAGGGGAGCCCCCGACGGGGACGTGAAGTCGGCCAGCGCGTCGAGCAGAACCCGAGCCGTAACGCCGGCGAAGGCCCCCAGCGCCGGGCCCGAGTCCCGGACACCGATCCGGTTGGCTTCGAGCTGGAAGCCGCAGATGCTCCCGCCCTCGCTGCAGCCGTAGCGCCGGGTGTTGTACCCTCCCGAGAAGTACGGGGCGCCAGCCGGGTGCGGATCCTGGGGAGAGGGCACCGCCGGGTATCCGCGCTGGTGGAACCGATCCCCCAGGGATCCCGCTCCACGGACGACCTCCGCAGGGGTCCGACCGGTCCAGGTGGCCACCTCCCGGAGGCTGGAGCGCGCCGCGAGCTCCGGCTGGTCCAGCACGGCGTCATCGAGGGCAAGTTCTGATCCCGTAAGCAGGTAGCCAAGCTCCAGTCGCTGGACCTCGTGGCCATGGCCGTGAACGTCCATGTAGAGACCGCGGGCGTGGGAGGCCCGGACCAGGGCCATGGCCGTTTCGGTCCACGCATGGAATTCCCGCCAGGCACGGGTCGCCTCCGGGTTCCCCTGGGCGGCCTCCTCCAGGTCCCGGTTGGCGTCCAGCTTGCGGCGGTGGAGGTGGACCCGGACCAGGTGGGGACGCTCCCCGGTGAGCGCCTCCAGCGAGTCGGCCACCAGGAGGGCCAGGGTGTCGGTGGCCAGGTCCCGGACCATCGTGCCCCACGTCCGGTCCGGCAGGTCCGAGGGGAGGAGCGTCCCGCCGTGCGCCGCCGTGATCACCAGGGGGAGTGTTCCGGGAGTATACTCGACGAACTCCCGGTTCCCATCGAGGCGAACCCCCACCTCCGGGGGAACCGTGCGTCCTTCCAGTTCGGCGCGAAGAGCGTCGGTTGCGCCGGCATGGAGACGGATGCGCTGCTCGGCTTCCGCCGGGTCGGAGCCGGCGTACCACGTCACCGTGGCCTCCCCCTTGGCATCGGTTGGCGGGGCGGCTTCGGAGACCCACCCTCCCCCCGCCAGAATCGTGACCTGGAGCGGGCGTCCCGCCACCGGGTTGCCGTACTGGTCTTCCACCCGCACCCGGATCGGCTCGGCAAAGGCACTTCCCGACGTGGTGATCCTTTCGCCACCGGAGGTCTCCACGGTCAGGGACGCCGGAGCGTCAGCCCGGGCGTCGGCGGAGAAGGCCACGGGGGAAAGGCCGGCCACGGAGGCCCGCGCCGTCTGGGTTCCGACACCGGTTCCCAGCGTCCATCGCCCCCGGGCCTCGCCCGAGGCATCGGTGGTGGGTGCGCCCTCGGCCTCCAGGGTCCCTCCGCCCGAGGTCACCTCCCACGCCACGGAGACGCCCCCCACACCCTGGCCGGCGGCGTTCACGACCCGGACCCGGACCGGGGTGGCCAGGGGGAGGCCTACCGTTCCGCCAAAGGCGGTCCCCCCGATGGATGCCACGCTCGCCGGGACTCCCGGGGCGTCCGGTCCGGGACCATTTCCGGAGACCGGCCCACCGTCACCTCCGCATCCGGCCAGGGCGATCACGGCACCGAGAAGGATCCACGCCCCCGGTCGAACCGCCGAAGGACGGGAAGGGCCCGCGGGCCCCCCGAACCGGACCCGGAACCGGAACCGGAACCCGGACCGGAACCCCGATAGGAAACGGAATGGAGAGATCATTCGAGGACGCCGGTCAGGGGGGAGGACACCGGGGAGCGGTCTCCATCAGGGGGTAGCCTCAAGTTCGGGGACTCCGGTCGCGAGTTCAACCGGATGTCTCCCGAAGGCGGAGGCGGTGGCTCGCCCGGAGGAGGGACGAGGATCGGGATGGGCTCGGCCGGGAGGATCGGGATGGGCTCGGCCGGGAGGACGGGAACGGGAGGGCCGCCCCCGAGCCTCTGGATAATCCGGTCCCGGCGCCAGGCCATGCGTCCGGGCTGGTGCGCAGGGTTGGAGGTCAGGGGATGGGGGAGTGTCCCGGCCAGGGACGCGGCCTGGTAGAGGTTCAGCTCCCTGGCGGAACGCTGGAAGTAGGCCTGGGAGGCAGCCTCGACCCCGAAGATGCCTGGCCCGAACTCCGCCACATTCAGGTAGAGCTCCAGGATCCGGTCCTTGTCCAGGAAGAATTCCAGGCGCCGGGCCAGCAGGAACTCCTGCCCCTTTCGCACGAAGGACCGGGATTCCGAGAGGTAGAGGTTCCGGGCCAGCTGCTGGGTGAGGGTGCTCCGCCCCCGGATCTCGTCCCGGTCTTCCCGGAGAACGCGCCACGCGGCGGCCAGCGCCGCGCGGTCCTCGGCGCTCCGGAGGTTCGGCGGGATGGGGCCCCGGTACCGGACCTCCTCGGCCAGCGCCACCCAGTCCACCCCCGCGTGCTCCCGGAATCGATCGTCCTCGGCCACCAGGACGGCCCGCACCAGCACGTCGGGGAGTTCGTCCAGCGGAACCCAGCTGTGGGCCAGGACCAGGGCGTCACCGGCGGCCCGGGCCTGCTGGAGCCGGGTCTCCATGAAGGCGGTGGTCCCGGGATTCTTCCAGCGGAGGGGCAGGGGCCAGGGCTGAACGAGCCAGACCAGGGCGGGGAGCACGAGGATCCACGCCAGGGTTCGAAGGAGGATGCGGGGGCGAGTCGGTGGCATACCGGATTGCGTACCACGCATCGCCGCCCAATGTTCGCCGACATGAAGATCTCCTACCTGAACGGTCCCCGCCTCCGCCGCTCGCTCATCGCCGCCTGTGACTTCACCGAGAGCCGCCGGCGGGAGCTCAACCGGATCAACGTCTTCCCCGTCCCCGACGGCGACACCGGCACCAACCTGGCGCTCACGGTGCGGGCCATCGCCGACCACCTGCGACGCATGCGGAATCCGACCGTGGGCGACGTGGCCCGCGAGGCGGCGGAAGCGGCGATCCTGGGCGCCCGGGGCAATTCGGGGATGATGCTCTCCCACTTCCTTCTGGGGTTCGCCGACGAGGTCGGGGACCGGGACCGGATCACGCCGCCCGAGTTCAGCGCGGCCCTGGACGCGGGCGTCCGTTCGCTCTATGCGGCCATCGACCAGCCGGTGGAGGGGACCATCCTCACCGTGATGCGGGAGACCGCCGAGGCCGCCGCCGGGCTCACGGAGTCCGACTTCCACCCGTACCTGGAGCATCTTCTGGAGGCGGCCCGGGCCTCCCTCGACCGCACACCGGATCTGCTCCCGGTCCTGCGGGAAGCCGGAGTGGTGGACGCCGGGGCCAAGGGGTTTGTCCACCTCCTGGAAGGGGTGGTGGTGTACGTCGTGGAGGGGGCGCTGATGGTGGAGCGGGCGGAGCCTCCCGCCGATCCGGCGGAGGAGCTGTCGCCGGCGGCGGCGGCGCACGCCCACTTCGAGGTCGAAGAGACGTACCGCTTCTGCACCGAGGGGCTGGTTCGGGGAAAGGACCTCCCCGACGAGGCGGAGGTGCGGGCCTGGCTCCGGACCCGGGGAGATTCCATCGTCGTCATCCGGAGTGGCGAACTCCTGAAGGTCCACGTCCACACCGACGAACCGGAGGAGGTCTTCCGGTGGATGCGGGGACTCGGCACCCTGGCCACGCACAAGGCCGAGGACATGCAGCTGCAGCACGACGTGGTGGCCCGGGGGGGAGCGGGCGCCCTGGCCCGTCGACCCGTGGCCCTGGTCACCGAAAGCGCCCAGGACCTCCCGGAGGATGTCCTGCGGGCCCACGGGATCCGGGTCGTTCCCCTCCTCCTTCTGGACGGAGAGGAAGTGCTGCGGGACGGGGTGGACATCACCAGCGAGGGCTTCCACCAGCGGCTTGCCGAGCCCGGCGAACTCCCTACCACGTCGCAGCCGGCGCCGGCGGACTTCCTGCGGGCCTTCACCGCCGCCGCCGAAGACGGCGAGGAAATTCTCTACCTGGGGCTCAGCTCCACCCTGTCGGGGACCTTCGCATCGGCCGAAGCCGCCGCCGGGCGCTTTGACGCCGCCACGCCCCTGCACCGCTTCGATACCCGGGCGGCCTCCATTCTTCAGGGCCTCCTCGTGCTTCTCGCGGCGGAGCTGGCCGAGGCGGGGGTCTCTCCCGCCCGGATCCTGGGACGCCTGGAGGCGGCCCGCGACCGATCCGGCGTCTACTTCACCATTGACACCTTCGACCGCCTGCTGGCCTCGGGGCGGGTGGGGAAGGGGAAGGCCTTCTTCGGACGGATGCTGAACGTGAAGCCGATCCTCGAACTGGGTCTCGATGGGCGGATCGCCCAGGCGGGGAAGGCCCGGGGGAGGGACGCCGTGGTGGAGGCGGTCCTGGAGAAGGTGGTCAGGCGGGTGCCTCCCGACACCGTGGTGGGGCAGGATGGTGACGCCGTGAAGGCCCGGGTGCGGTTCGGCGTGGTCCATGTGGCCCGCCCCGACATCGTACCGCCCATCGAAGCTGCGCTTCGGGCGCGGTACGGGGACGACGTGGAGATCCTGAGCGGTCCCGTCACACCGGTCCTGGCCACCCACCTGGGCCTGGGCGCCTGGGGCCTGGGGTGGGTGGTGGATGCAGGAGCGGGGTCCCCGTGACGGGGCCCACCTGATGCTCCCCCAGCCCGACGAGGGGGTGGGCCTGGGGGCGGACCCCCTGGCCGTGGGGGCCTTCGTGGCCTACCTGGTCCTGATCCTCGCCATCGGGGCGCTTTCGGCCCGGTTCTCCTCCCGGGGGATCGGACACTTCTTCGTGGGCGGGCGTGCCATGAATCGCTGGGTGGTGGCGCTCTCAGCCGTGGTGTCCGGGCGAAGCGCCTGGCTCCTCCTGGGCGTGACCGGGATGGCGTGGTCCATGGGCGTGGGCGCCGTCTGGGCCGTGGTGGGCTACACGGCGGTGGAATTCGTCCTCTTCCTGACCCTGGCCCGCCGGCTTCGGCGCGTGGCGGGGGAGGCGGACTGCGTCACCCTGACCGACGTCTTCGTCGCCCGCCTGGGGGATCCCCGGGGGACTCTCCGGATGACGCTCTCGGTGGTCATCCTCGTCTTCATGGCGGCCTACGTGGCGGCCCAGTTCGCCGGTGGAGGAAAGGCCATGGCCGCCGGCTTCGGGCTCTCGCCCACCGCGGGGATCCTCCTCACGGCCGGGATCGTCCTGGCCTACACCACGGTGGGGGGCTTCCTCGCCGTCTCCCTCACCGACACCCTCCAGGCCGTCTTCATGATCGGGGCCCTCCTGGTGATCCCCTTCCTGGCTCTGGCGGCGGAGGGGGGATGGGAGGTTGTGGCGGCTCAGGTTGTGGCCGCCGAGTCCGGGGGAGGGGGCTTCCTGGATCCCTGGGCGCTGGGGGCCGGCGCCCTCCTGGGCCTCGTGGCCATTGGACTGGGCTCCCCCGGGAATCCTCACATCCTCGTCCGGTAC
>SKNW01000003.1 GCA_007120305.1 Gemmatimonadota bacterium
CCTGCGGCACGACCTTCGACACCCGCGCCACCCAGGAGGAGATCCGGGTGGAAATCTGCTCGGTCTGCCACCCGTTCTATACCGGAAAGCAGCGCCTCGTGGACACCGCCGGCCGCGTCGAGCGGTTCAACCGCAAGTACCAGACCTCCTCGAACTGACCGGGGTCGACCCCAGCCATGTCCGGTGGCAGTCCTGCGGACGGCGCCCCCGACAGGGGGCGTCGGCCCCCGTCGGAACCGTCGCCCCTGGATCAGCGCGTCGAGCAGCGTCTGCATGAGGTGATCACCCGCTTCACCGGGGTGGAGATGAATCTCGCCGACCCCTCTCTCTCGCGGGATCCGGACCGGATTCGTCGCCTGGGGCAGGAGCGGGCCGAGCTGGAGCCGGCCGCCGTCGCGGCCCGGGAGCTCCTTGCGCTGGTGGAGGAGTGGCGGGGAGCCGTGGAACTGCGCGACCACGCGGGCGACGCCGAGCTCCAGGAAATGGCCAGGGTCGAAGCCGAGACGCTGGAGCGCCGGATCGGTTCCCTCGAGGAGCGGGCGCGGCGCCTTCTCGTTCCCGGGGACCCCCTTGCCGATCGGGCTGCCGTGCTCGAGGTCCGTGCCGGGACCGGGGGCGACGAGGCCGGGCTCTTCGCCGCCGACCTTCTCCGCATGTACCAGCGCTACGCCGAACGACGACGGTGGACCATGGAGCTCATGGAACTCTCGGAGGGGATCCCCGGATCCGTCCGGGAGGCCATCTTCACGGTCCGTGGACCGGGAGTCTATGGAACGCTCCGATTCGAGTCCGGGGTGCACCGGGTGCAGCGGATTCCGGCCACGGAGAGCCAGGGGCGCATCCACACCTCCGCGGCCACCGTGGCCGTGCTCCCGGAAGCCGAGGAGGTGGATGTGACGCTGGATTCCGCGGATCTCCGCATCGACGTCTTCCGGTCATCGGGACCGGGAGGGCAGAGCGTGAACACGACGGATTCCGCGGTGCGCATCACGCATCTCCCCACCGGCATCGTCGCCACCTGCCAGGACGAGAAATCCCAGCACAAGAACAAGGCCAAGGCCATGACGGTGCTGCGGAGCCGGATCCTGGACCGGCGAGTGGCGGAGCAGGAGGGAGCTCGGGCCCGGGCGCGAAAGGCGCAGGTGGGGACGGGCGATCGCTCGGCGAAGATCCGGACCTACAACTTCCCGCAGAACCGGGTCACCGATCACCGCATCGGACTCACGCTGCACCAGCTGGAGGGCGTCCTGGACGGGGAGCTGGATCCGCTCCTGGATGCGCTCCGCCTCGCCGCCGACGAGGAACGCCTGGCCGCGGAGCTGGGAAGTGAGACGTCCGGGCCCTCCGGCGGATTGTCGTGATGACGGCGCCCTCGCGCCCCCGCTTCACCGAGCCGGTGGACCCGCCGCCGGAGGGGCGCCCCTGGACGGCTCTGCATCTCCTCCGGTGGAGCACCCAGTACCTGGAGGGAAAGGGGGTTCCGGATGTCCGCCTCGACGTGGAACACCTTCTGGCCGATGTGCTTGGGATGGCTCGCCTCGAGCTCTACCTTCACTTTGACCGCCCCCTGACCCCGGACGAACTGGCCCGGTTTCGACCCCGGCTCCAGGAGCGGGCGCGGCGCCGGCCTCTCCAGTACATTCTTGGCAAGGCGGCGTTTCGGGACCTGGAGCTGGAGGTGGACGAACGGGTGCTGATTCCGCGACCCGAGACCGAGGAGCTGGTGGAAGCGGTGCTCACCCGTGTACGGGAATGGGGGCGGGACGGACTGGTCGCCGCGGACGTGGGCACGGGAAGCGGCGCCATTGCCCTCGCCCTCGCGTCGGAGGGGCCCTTTCGCCATGTGCTTGCCACGGATCGCTCCCCGGAGGCGCTGGAGGTGGCGATCCGGAACGCCGAGCGCCTTGGTCTGGATCGCCGGGTGAGCTTCCACGAAGGCGATCTGCTCGCGGCCCTCCCGGTGGGGACTCGGGTTCAGGTTCTGGTCTCGAACCCCCCCTACGTGGCGGACGCGGAACTGGCCGGGTTGGCCCCTGAAGTGCGATCGTGGGAACCCCGCGGTGCCCTCACGGCGCCCGACGGAGGGTTCGCCCTTCTGGAGGCCATCATGCGGCAGGCCCCTTCGGTGGTGGAGCCCGGGGGGCTCCTGGCGCTTGAGATGGGCATGGGGCAGGGGAGGCGGGCACTGGCCCTCCTCCGTGAACTTCCCGCCTGGGAAGGGGGTGTGGTCCTTCGGGACCTCTCGCGCCGGGAGCGCATCCTCCTGGCCACGCGGACTCGGAACGACCCGGGTCGGACAGCATCCGGCGCGGAGTCGAACCGAGGCATGGAAGACGGCAGGACCGACCACGGGAGCGACCCGGGGCGGACAACGGAACGATGAACGAAGGGCGGTACCCGATGTCGAAGATCGAAGAGCTGGCGATGGACCTGGGGCAGGCCCTGGGGCGCACCGACGAGTACCAGGCACTTCGCCGTGCGGCCCAGACCGTGGATGACGACCGGGAGCTCACGGAACTCCGGAACGCGCTGCAGGCGCTGGAGAGCGAGCTCATGACCTCGCTCCGGGCCGGTCAGGAGCCCTCGGATGAGGACAAGGATCGCTACGAGGCCCTGGCGCGGGATCTCCAGTCCAAGGCGGTCTATCAGCGCCTCGTGGCGGCCCAGGCCAACTTCGACAAGGTCCTGCAGCGTGCCAACGAGACCATTTCGCGAGGCATCGAGCAGGGCGCACAGGGGCGGATCATCCTCTCCTCCTGAGTCCTTCGGTGCCCTAGTCCTCCGGTGCCGTAGTCCTCCGGTGCCGTGCGGGCCGCCGCCGATCTCCCACGGAACGATCTCCATGCCCTCGCTTCAGCAACTTCGTGGTCCTGTCTACCGGATCATCGACCCGGTAACCCGGGCCCTGATCCGCTGGCGGGTGCACCCCAACGCCATCACCACGATCGGCTTCGCCGTCACGGTGCTGGCGGGCTGGCTGTACCACCTGGACCATGTCCGGCTGGCCGGGCTCTGTGTACTCCTGGGGGGACTTTCCGATATCTTCGACGGGCGAGTCGCCCGGGAGAGCGGCCTGGCCTCCAAGTTCGGCGCGTTCTACGACGCCACGCTGGACCGCGCCAGCGAGATCGTGGTCTTCATCGGACTGATTTCGCTCTACATCCAGTACGGCAGCTCCATGGCCGACGTGTGGATGATCTACGTCATCGCCGTGGCCATTGGTGGGTCCCTCATGGTCAGCTACACCCGGGCCAAGGCCGAGGCCCTGGGGCTGGACTGCTCAGTGGGCTTCATGCAGCGGGCCGAACGACTGGTCCTCCTTGGCGGCGGCTCGCTCTTCTTTGGACTGATGTGGGATGGCGCGGTCCTCAAGGGGATCCTCATCCTCCTGGCCGTGACCACGGTCCTCACCACGATCCAGCGCATCGTCTGGGTCTACCAACACGCGGCGGGGGTGCCCCTTGACGGGGCGCCCGTCCCGGAAGCCCCGGTTCCGCCTTCCACCACGAACGACGACGGAGCAACCCCGTGACTGATCGACCCCACGTCAAGCCGGCCGAAGGGCGTCTCGGCATCCTTCTCCCCGGTTTCGGAGCCGTGGCCACCACCGTGGTGGCCGGGGTGGAGGCCGCCCGAAAGGGCCTGGCCAAGCCCATCGGCTCGGTGACCCAGATGCAGACGATCCGGCTTGGCAAGCGGACCGATGGGCGGGCCCCCCTGATCAAGGACTTCGTTTCCCTCACGCCGCTGGAGGACATCGTCTTCGGGGCCTGGGATCCGATCCCCGATGACGGCTACGAGAGCGCCCGGGTGGCCGGCGTTCTGGACCGGCACCACATCGACGCCATGGAGGACTTCCTCCGCTCGGTGAAGCCCATGCCCGCCGTCTTCGACAAGAACTACGTGCGACGGCTGGACGGCCCGAACGTGAAGACGGGGAGCAGCAAGTTCGAACTGGCCCAGCAGCTCCGGGAAGACATCCAGCGCTTCAAGGCCGAGCATGACTGCGCCCGTCTCGTCATGGTCTGGTGCGGCTCCACCGAGATCTTCCTCCGCCCCGGCGCGGTGCACGAGACGCTGGAAAGCTTCGAGGCGGCCATGAAGGCCAACGACGACGCCATCGCCCCGAGCATGATCTACGCCTACGCCGCCATCATGGAGGGCGTCCCCTACGCCAACGGCGCCCCCAATCTCTCCGCCGACATCCCGGCGCTGGAGAAGGAGGCGAAGAAGCGGGGGATCCCCATCGGTGGAAAGGACTTCAAGACCGGCCAGACCCTGATGAAGACGATCCTGGCCCCCGGCTTCAAGGCCCGGATGCTGGGGATCGATGGGTGGTTCTCCACCAACATCCTCGGGAACCGCGACGGCGAGGTTCTGGACGACCCCGACTCCTTCAAGACGAAGGAGGAGTCCAAGCTGAGCGTGCTGGACAACATCCTCCAGCCCGAGATGTACCCGGACCTCTACGGGAACCTCTACCACAAGGTCCGCATCAACTACTACCCCCCCCGGGGCGACAACAAGGAAGGGTGGGACAACATCGACATCCGTGGCTGGATGGGCTACACGATGCAGATCAAGGTGGACTTTCTCTGCCGGGACTCCATCCTCGCCGCTCCCATCGTGCTGGACCTGGCCCTCTTCCTGGACCTGGCCTCCCGGGCCGGGATGGGCGGGGTGCAGGAGTGGCTCTCCTTCTACTTCAAGAGCCCCCAGACCCTCCCGGGCCTCTACGCCGAGCACGACATCTTCATCCAGCACCGGAAGCTCAAGAACACGCTTCGCTGGATGGGGGGCGAGGAGCCCCTGACCCACCTGGGCCAGGACTACGACCCGCACGGCGCCGAGGACGAGTGACCGACGGGACCCGCGATCCGCGGCCGGGGGAGGGCTCCCCCTCCCCTGGTCCGGAGCTCCCCGCCGAGGGACCGCCCGTCCCCGGTGAGCCCCGGGGGGTCTTCCTGGTCCTGGAAGGGGTGGAAGGGGCCGGCAAGACCACCCAGCTCCACCTCCTCCGGAAGGAACTCGAGCGCCGGGGCTTCCCGGTGGTGCAGGCCCGGGAACCGGGGGGCACGCCGGTGGGGGAGGCGGTTCGGGCCGTCCTTCTGGACCGGGTGGAGCTTGACATGCCCGCGGAGTCCGAACTCTTCCTCATGCTGGCAGCCCGCGCTGCCTTCGTGCGGGATGTGGTGAAGCCGGCCCTGGAGGCGGGCGCGGTCATGCTGGCGGACCGGTTCGAGACCTCCACCTTCGCCTACCAGGGGCATGGGCGCGGGCTCCCCCTGGCCGAGGTCCGTCGGCTCAATGCCTTTGCCACCGGCGGGCTGCGGCCGGACCTCGTCCTGGTCCTGGACCTCTCCCTCGAGGAGGGCAGGGACCGGCAGCGGCGGGAGGGGAAGGAGGCCGACCGCATCGAGCGGGGCGGGGAGGACTTCCACGGCCGGGTGGCCCAGGGGTACCGGACACTGGCGACCTCGGATCCGAAGGTGGTCCTGGTGGACGCACGGGGCGACGAAGCCATCATCCACGCCCG
>SKNW01000046.1 GCA_007120305.1 Gemmatimonadota bacterium
GCCGCCCCCCTCCCCGGCGGACTCGGCCGATGCGGCGGGCACGGCCGATACAGCGGGCACAGCCGGTGCGACGGGCTCCCGAGCCCCTGCCGCCGCGGACGCCGCCCCTTCCGCCGCCATCGTTCCCGCCGCCACCGTTCCGGACACCACCGGCACGGACGAGCCCATGGATCTCTCGGTGGAGCTCGTTGACGACGCCGGCAACCGGGCGTCTCTCCCCCTGGGGCAGTTTGGTCCCCTTCGAGCTCCGCTGGATGTGCGGATTCTCCGGAGGTCGGACCAGGAGGCATCCCGCTTCCCTACCCTGTACGAGGTGGTGGGGCATGGCTTCTCGCTCCCGCTGGAGGCCTTTGCCGAGGTGAACCCGGCCCTCGATCTGGGGAGTCTTCGGGAGATCCACCTGGTCTTCGATCGAACCCGGGTGGGCGAAGTCATCGTGAGCGGCGTGGGGCTGTCCCGGCCGGACCGGGCCTTCCTGGAGCCCCGCCTGGGGCAGGTGAACGGGAGTCGGTAGCGGAGCGGTAGCTGGACGCGGCAGCCGGAACGGGGGGCGGCAGTGGGGGGCGGTGGCGCGCGGTGGCGGATCGTTCGCGCGATGCGAGGGGCGGAACCTCCCTGGTTTGCGGAACCCGCCTGGCGGCGCACATTGGGGTGCGGGGCGACGCGGGCGACGCGGGCGGCATGCACCTTCCGGGCATTCCCGCCACGCATCCTGCGGCTACGCATCCTGCGGTTACACATCCCGCGACCACGCATCCTGCGGTTACACATCCCCCATTTCCTCGGCGAGGTTCGAAACATGCACGACATCAGGGGCAGGATGGCGCCGCTGGCCTTCGTGGCCGCCCTCTCTCTCCTTCCGGGATGCGGAGCCGCGTCCGAGGCTGCGGAGGAGGGCGCGGTGGCGGGAGAGGTCGATGCGAGGCACGCCTTCTTCGATGCGCTGGCGGAGCGCTGCGGCGACGAGTATCCGGGACGTGCCATCGTGGCACCGGCGTCGGACGAGGTCTTTCATCCGGCCTACCTGGGGATGCGCATCTCCAGCTGTTCCGACGAGGAGATCCGGGTCGTCTTCCTGGTGGACGACGACGAGTCCCGGACCTGGGTGATCCAGCGCAGCAGCGAGGGCCTCCTTTTCACCCACGAGCATCGCCGGGAGGATGGCAGCCTCTACGAAAACTCCGGATGGGGCGGCTGGGCCACGGGGTACGGGACGCCTCTCTTCCAGCACTTTCCCGACCACCGCTGGACCCCGGAGCAGGGGCCTGAGGATCGTCGGAGCCACTGGCGCCTCCGGCTCGATCCGGAGAACGGGCAGTTCGTCTACTACCTGGACCGCGGCGTCGACCCCGCCTATCGCCTCGTCTTCCATGTGGGGCAGAGCCGCAAGGTGCTGGAGCAGATGGGGGTGGCTGGAAGCGAACCCGCCCGGGAGAGATGAGCCCGTGACGACCCGACGGGCCTTTCTTGCTGCCGCCGGTTCGTGCGCCGCCCACCTGGCGCTCCTGGGCTCAGCTTCGCCCGTTCTGGCGCGGACCCTTCTCGGCCCCACGGCCACGCCCCGGTTCAGGGTCGATGCCCGGGAGCCCTGGGGTCGGCTGGAGGCCGTGGCCGACGGCGTCTGGGCCCTGGTCTCCACTCCCCTGCAGGATCGGACGACCCTCTGCAACGGGGGGATTGTCGCCGGGCGGAGCGGTGTCTTCCTGGTGGAGGCGGTGGCCACGCCGGAGGGCGCGCGCTGGCTGGCCGGGGAGGCACGACGGCTCACGGGGCGCTGGCCCGACGGGGTGGTTCTGACCCACCACCACGGGGATCATACCGGGGGGCTTGCCGGGCTGGCGGGGCTGGCGGGCACGCCCGGGGAGGCGGGGGAGGCAGGAACGGGCGTGCAAGTGGGCGCGGCGGGTCCCGACCCGGTGCTCCGGACCACCGAACGGATCCGGGACCGGGTGCTCCTCGAGGACCGGCGGCGGTCGGGCGGTGACCCGGCACCTGGCGGTGGGGATCCGCCCTCCATCCGGACCCGCCTCCTGGAGGCCACCTCCCTTGTTGATGCCCAGGGGCCCACCGACGTGGACCTGGGAGGCCGACACCTCCGCCTGGTGCCCCGGGACGGCCATACCCCGAGCGACATCACGGTGGAGCTGGATGGCCCCCCGGTGGTCTTCTGCGGGGACCTGGTGTGGAACCAGATGGTGCCGAACTACGTGGATGCGGTCCCGTCCCGCCTGTCCCGGTCGGTTCGGGCGCTTCGCCGCAGCGACGCGGACACGGTCTACGTTCCCGGCCACGGCCCCCTGGCCACGCCGGCGGAGCTGGATCGGTTCATCGACCTGCTCGACCACTTCGAGGAGGCCGGACGCCGAGCACACGACGAAGGTCGCACCGCCGAGGAGGCGGCCGCTCTCTACCGGCTTCCTCCGGGCATCTCGGACTGGGTTCTCTTTTCGCCCCGGTACCCCGAGGTGGCGATTGGCGCCTGGCTCCGGGAACTGGGCGGCGGCTGACCCTTCTCGCCGGATCCCGGGACGTCGGCGCTGGCTTCACGCCTTGCCCGAAGGTTGGCCTGCCGGGCCCCGTCAGCGGAAGCGCAGACTCACGCCGTGAATGCCCCGGGCACCGCCCACCGGGCGCCAGGCGTACTCCAGGGTGAAGGCATCGCCCAGAAAGGCCGCGCCCAGGGTGACGGGGGAGCCCTCGTCGACGCGGCTTCCACCGACACCCAGGCGCCCCGTGAGGGTGCGACCTTCCACGGGCCACCACCCCACCTCCACCCCCCCGCCCGCTTCCACCTCGCCGCCCTCCCGCCAGGTGAGGGCGAAGGCGCCGGCGATGTCCAGCGGCCCCACCGGGGCGGCCTGGGAGGCGGCGGCCAGGGTCCCCCAGGCCGGAAGGTCGCGGAAGTCCGGGGGGAGGCGCGGGCCGGGTCCGAGCCCGCCTCCGGAGAGCCCCAGGGTAAAGCGCCCCACGTCGCGGGCCACCCCGGCATCCAGGAACGCGGTGGTCTCCGATTCCGAGCCCCGACGAACCTCCAGCGCGGAGAGCGCCGCGCCCAGCCGAAACCCTCGGAACAGGCGCCCGTACCCCGCCGTAAGCGCTGTTTCGGAGAGGGATGGGTCCATGGTTGGCCTCTCCCCCGGGGGTGGGGCGGGGACGAGGCTCCCGGCGCCCTGGCGCATGCGGTTGCCTGCGGAGCGCCGGTGGGGGAGGGGCGAGCCCTCCATGGAGACCCCCGGCGCCAGGTAGGTGGCGTGGCGAAGGCCGAGGCCCACCCCACCGCCGAGCCAGGGCATCCCCGCCGTCATGACCAGGAGCCGGGCCCCGTCCTCGTACCCGTGCACCGTGAGCCCCATTCCCCGGCCCCGCTCGGCCAGGGCCGGGTTCCGAAGAAAGAGGTCCGAGTCCGGGTTCACCAGCGGAAGAGCGCCCGCCAGCGCCAGGCTTCGGGTGGAGAGGGGGAGCCGGTTCAGCGCGATGTGGCCTTCCCTGGCCGACGCCGAGTTCCCGGAGTCGGATCCATCAGCCGCCGGCCCCTGGGCATGAAGGAGGCTGGGCGCGAGCAAGGTCCCGAGCATGGTCCCGAGCAGGGCGGTGACCACGAGGACGGCCGCCGCCACGCGCACAGGCGCTGCCACGCGCACAGCCGCCACCAGGGAGCCGGCCGTCGCCACGCGTACCGGCGCTGCCACGCGCACAGCCGCCATCAGGGAGCCGGTCGCCACCCCGAGGCCGGCCGCCCCAGGATCCGCCCCCCGCCTCCGCATCCGCATGACCTAGCGCACCGCCGTCATCAGGATCTCCACCCGGGCGCCCCGGGGGAGGCTGGCCACCCCCACCGTGGCCCGGGCCGGGGGGAGGTCGCCGAAGTAGGAGGCATAGACCTGGTTCATGGCCGCGAAATCCTCCAGGTCCACGAGAAAGACCTGGCTCTGCACCACCTGCTCGAAGGTGAAGCCCGCCGCATCCAGCACTGCCCCCAGGTTCTCCATGACCTGCCGGGTCTCGGCCTCGATGCCCCCCTCGGGCCCGGTTCCCACCATCTCTCCCGACGCCGGGTCCAGGGCGATCTGGCCCGCCAGGTACAGCGTGTTCCCGGCGAGCACCCCCTGGGAGTAGGGTCCGATGGCAGCGGGAGCGCGGTCCGTGTCGATGCGGACCCGCGCAGTGGGCTCTGCCCCTGACGCGCCCCAGGCGGCCGGCCCTCCCTGGATGTCGGGGGCGGCCGATGTGCCTGCGATGGGGGGCGCATCCGGCGTGCATCCCGCCATTCCACCGAGGGCGCTTGCGAGGACCACCAGCAGGGCGACGCCGGTGGCCATCCGCGCCGGAACCACCGATCCTTCGCCTCCCCGCGCATCACCGGCCCGGGCTACCGGAGGCCGGAACTTTCCCAGGCGCATCATGCCACGCCCTCCCGCATGGCCTGGCGCATCGCATCCACGAATCGTTCGAGTTCTTCCATGGTGGTGTAGACCGAGGGGGTGATGCGGAGCCCCGGGCAGTCGGGGTGCCCGATGGGGGTCACGATGATGCGGTGGCGCTGCCAGAGCCAGCTCGCCAGTTCCCCCGGCGCGAGGCCATCCACGGCCACGTTGGCGATGCCGCAGGAGTAGGCCGGGTCGAAGCTCGTGTGGAAGCGGACGCGGTCATCGCCGCCCAGCTCCCCGGCCCAGGTGTCGCGAAGATACCGGAGGCGCGCCGCCTTCCGCTCGGCGCCGATCCCCTCGTGAAAGGTCAGAGCGGCCCCGATGGCCAGGTAGTTCGGGGCCGGGTGGGTACCGATTTCCTCGAACTTCCGGATGTTGTCGTCCTGCGTCTCGGAGGCGGCCATCAGGGGCCAGAGCTCCGGGATGCGGTCGCGGCGGACATAGAGGAAGCCGGTGCCGAAGGGGGCGAAGAGCCACTTGTGGAGCGAGGTGGCGTAGTAGTCGCATCCCAGATCCGAGAGGTCGTAGGGGAAGTGGGCGAAGGCGTGCGCTCCGTCCACGATGACCGGGATACCACGGCGCCGCCCCAGCTCCACCACCTCCCGGACCGGAAGGATCTGCCCCGTGATGTTCACGATGTGGCACATGAGGATGAGGCGCGTTCGGTCCGTGATGCGCGCCTCGAACCGGCGCACGATCTCGGCCGGATCCTCGGCCGGCACCGGGATCGGGAAGGTCACGAGGCGGATCCCCTCCCGCCGGGCCCGCTGCTCGAAGGTGGTGAGCATCCGGGGGTAGTCCTGGTCCGTGGTCAGCACCTCGTCGCCTTCCTCGAGGTCGAACCCGAACTGGCAGACCTGGAGTCCCTCGGAGGCATTCCGGGTGATGGCCATTTCTTCGGGGTGGCACCCGAAGTGGCGGGCGAGGCGAGCCCGCACGCCCTCCTTCTGGGGCTCCAGCGTCCGCCACATGGTCTGGACGGGCGCCTCGTTGGAATAGGCCAGGTAGCGGGCCATGGCGTCCTGCACCACGCCGGGGGCCGGGCTCACCCCGCCATTGTTCAGGTTGACCAGGGTGCGGTCCACCCGGAAGGCCTGCTGCACCTCGCGCCAGAGGGATTCGTCGCGGGCGGCGGCTTCGGCGCTGGCCGGCGCGCCGCGGAAGGTCTCCACGATGCCTTCCAGCGAAGCAGGCTCAATCCAGAACGAGGGGTCGGGAGCCGGGTGCGGCCAGAAGGACGGGGCTCCGGGGGACCTTGAGAGCGCAGCCCCTGCGTGGGCCGGGAGCGCGGCCCCGAGGCCGGCGCCGGCTACCGAGGCGAGGAAGGATCTTCGAGTGGGCACGGGCGCCTCCGGGATCGGCGTGGCGTGGACGACCCGGCCAACGTAGGAGGGCGGCTCCCGTCCGGAAAGCGCGGGGGCGGACGGGGCCTGGCGTGGCGGGCCCGACAATACGGGCCCAGCAGGGCGGACCGGGGTAGGTGCAGGGCGGGCCCACAATGATCAGAGCCACCGGGGGGAGCGCCCGGAACGGGTCACGTTCTCGGCGCAAGTCGCTCCCGGTCGCGACGTTTGTCACCATGGGAGCCGCCCACGGTCACGTTCTCGGCAACCGTGGTTGCTGCGAACGAACGAATGCCGACATTCCAACCGTGGGAGGCCCTCAACGCGTACATGGCCGAAGGGGGATGCGAACGTTGCCGACTTCCGAACCCTGAGGAGCGCCAGGCCCCCGAAGCTACCCCACCGGGATCGTTCCCGGCCGCGTGCCCGAGCGCGCGAGGCGCATGGCATGGGCCTCGGTCAGCGTGTCTCCATCAATGGCGAAGAGCTTCGCCGCCGTTTCCCACGCGATGTGCTCCCGGTCCTCGTCGCTCACCTCGATCTGGTGCAGGAAGCGGATGTAGCTCGCCATTCCCGCCAGGGGCCAGTCGGTTCCGTACATCAGCTGCCGTCCAGGCTCACCCATGTAGACGATCATGTCCCGGACCCGCTGCATGATGTAGCGCTCGAACTCGTATTCGAAGTCACCCAGCGTGAGCCCCGAGATGTCGGCGTACACGTTGTCGTTCTTGTAGAGAACCTCGGCGCAGTCCTGGAACCAGGGATTCCCCAGGTGGCATGCCACGAACCGTACGTCGGGATAATCCACCGCCACGTCATCCACCAGCAGAGGATGCGCGTAGCGCACCTTGGCATGGGCCGAGTAGGTGTCGCCGGTGTGAATCATCACCGGGACGTCGTACTTGGCTGCGATGCGGAAGACCGATTCCAGGGAGGGGTCGTTGATGGCGTAGAGGTCGTAGCCGGGGTAGAGCTTGATCCCCTTCACCACCTTGTCCCGGATGCGCTCTTCCATCTGGAAGAGGTCGGTTCGCTGCTCGTCGTAGCGCCAGCGAAGCCCCTCCACCAGGCTGAGGCGCGGGTGCCCGCCCACTTCGGCTACCAGCTCCTCGATGTGGGGCCGCTCGGCGTTGGCGGTGTAGGAGCTGAGGACGACGGCGTGGTCGACGCCGGATGCGTCCATGGCGTCGAAGAGGTTCTCCACGCGCTCCCGGAGGGTGGAGGGGCGCGCCGTGTCGTAGTTGTTCAGGTGCACGTGGCAGTCGATGATCATGGGCAGCGCCGAGGGTCGAAGAACGTCAGTGCATGGGGGCAGGAGCGCCCCAGAGACCGGGCCTGCAAGGTCCGGGACCGGTAAAGGCCGGAACGCATCACGTCCCGTCCTTCCCTTCAATGTGGCCCCAACCCCCCCGATTGTTCCATGCCTCCCTTTCGCACGGCTCCCCGGGCCTTCCTCAAGGCCCGCTTTCTCCGCTTCCGCCGCGAGATCCTCGTGGTGGCCTACGCGGTGCGGCACCGGGGGACGCCGTGGCATCTCCGGATGGCAGGGGTTCTCCTGCTGGGCTACCTGGCCACTCCCATCGACCTTGTGCCGCTGTTCGTCCCGGTCCTCGGCCTGGTGGATGATCTCCTCCTGGTTCCCTGGGGGCTGTCCCGGGTGGTGCGAGCCCTGCCCACCGAGGCACGGGCGGAGGCCGAGGCGCGGGCAAGCCGATTCATCGAGCGACGGGTCCGGCGACCCCTTGTCTTCCTTGCCCTTCTCCTCGGCGGCCTGGTGCTCCTCTGGATCCTCCTTCTGACGATCTTCTGGCACATCATCCGCTGAACCCGCAGATTGCATCTGGAAGCAACGCTCCCGCTGCCCCACGTTCCGAGCCCATGACCGACGCCACGGCCCACGTTGCCCTCTCCGCGGATGGCCGGACGCCCTCCCTTCGGGCTTGGGTCCGGGACCATGATGAGAGCTGGATCTTCGTCGTCCTCTACCTGGGGCTGGCGGTGGGGCTCAGCGTCTTCGTCAGCCTCTTCTGGCTGGTGGTGGTGGCCGGGCTCCACTTCCTGCTCGAACTCATCCGGCAGCGCCACTATCGGGAGGGTCCCAGGAGCGTGGTTCTCCATGCCCTCTGGGAGGTGAAGCTGGATGTGGGGCTCGTCCTCCTGGCCCTGACCCTTGTCCTCTACATCGAGGTCGTGCTGGGGATCCTGGGGATCCAGTCCGCCGCCCGTGCCGCCGCCGTGACCCGGGCCGGCGCCCGGGTCGGAACCCGAGCCGCCGCCTGGGAGCGGAACCTCCGCACTTTCCTGCTCACGGTCGACGAGATGGCCCGCGTCGTGCACGCCGGATTCATGCTCCGTCAGAAGAGGAAGCGCTCAAAGGCGGGGGCCCCCGGGTCGGGCGTGGCACCCGGAGCGGGCGTGGCACCCGGAGACCCCGGAGTCGTGGAAGCCGCGGCAGCGCTGGATGCCGCGGCAGCGCTGGATGCCCCGACAGCCCCGACAGCCCCGACAGCCCCGACAGCCCCGGAAGCCCCGCCGGTGCCGAAGCCCCCCGAGGCTGTGCAGGAGGCAGCCGCCACCGCCCGAGCATCATCCACTCCGGGGAAGACGTCTCCGGGGAAGCCGTCTTCGGGCAAGACGTCTCCGGCGAAGACCGTCGCCGGCAGGACAGCCCCACCGCTTCGTGCAGGTGGGACCGGCCCCCCGGCGCCTCCCCGTCCCCCTGCCTGGTCCCTGAAATGGAAGCTGGGCGACCGGATCGGGCTGGCTCTCGTGGCGGCTGGAATCCTCTTGATGACCGCCGCCCCTTACCTCACCCCTCACGACTGGGCGTCGGCGCGGGCCGTCCTCGCGGAGGAACTGAGACCCTTTCCCGGCTCGGGGGGAGACGAGTAGGCCGGACCATCCCGCCGCCCTTGCATGGGGCGAGCGTGGCGGTGACGGAGTCGCGATGTCAACGGGGATGCCACGAACGTGTGGACAGCGGGGCGAGACGGGCATATGTTGGCCCCTTCCGGCGGGTCCCCGGGATCGGGGCCCTGTCGACCTCCGAGCCCGAGCCCCTTCCACGGTAACGCCCGACCGACCACCACCAGGAGTTGCGGATGAGCACGAGTAGCCCCACCCGGATTCGCGTGATCCTCAAGATGATCCAGATCCACGACAGCCTGGAGGGACCGGGCGATGACGAGGGCGAGTTCCGGTTCACGTGCACCGTGTCGAGCCTGAACGGTGGCGTCCTCCAGGAGACGCGGCTTCCTCGCGAGAAGAAGTTCTACCGCATCTCCGACAACCCGGCCTGGAACCGCCTTCAGCTCAACGAGCTCCTCTACGAGGGCGAGGTCACCGACCACATGGAGGTGGAGATCCTGGGCGAGGAGATCGACCTCCTGACGCCGAACGATCACCTGACCCCCTATCGGCGCACCTTCGAGGGGGATCCGGAGAGCTGGATCGGCCTCCATCAGCCCGGGGACGAGGGCTCGAACGACCCGGAGCGCATGAAGGACTGGTGGGTGTACCTGCAGGTGGAAAAGGCCTGATCCCGCGCGGCCCGTTCGCCCCAGCCCACCTCCCGGAGGCCCCATACGGGAGGTGGGCGGGCTTCCATTCTTCCCGCTCCGGGGGCCAGGTCGCCATGCCCGTCCGCACCCGCGCGCTTCCGCTCGTCCTTCCGCGTGGTCTGCGGCGCGCCTGTTCCGGCGTCGCCACGTTTCTGATCCTCGGCTGCGGACCTGCGCTTGCCCAGGTTCCCGGTGCGGGAGCCGCGGGCGATCCCTGCCGCCCCGGCGGGCCCGGCCCGGCCGCCGGTCCCCTGGCGGGCCTTGCCCAGCCCGCCACGGCCCCCGATGAGCTCCTCGCTCTCGTGGAGATTCCGGCGGGGAGCGCCATCAAGTACGAACTCCACGAGGCTTCGGGGCGCATGGAGGTGGACCGCTTCCTGGCCATGCCCATGGCCTACCCGGCCAACTACGGAATCTTCCCCTGCACGCTGGCCGAAGACGGGGATGCCCTGGATGTGCTGGTGCTGACCCGTGCCCCGGTGCTTCCCGGTGCCGTGCTCCGCGTGCGACCGGTTGGGGTGCTGCGGATGCTGGATCGGGGGGAGGAGGACGACAAGATCCTCGCCGTCCCCGTGGATGCGGTGGATGCCACCTTCGCGCCGATCCGGGAGCTGGCGGACCTGGCCCCTGCCGAGCGCGACCGCATCGAGGCTTTCTTTCGGGTCTACAAGAACCTCCCCGATCCCGGGGTCCAGGTCGAGGTCGGACCGTGGGAGGGCCGGGATGCGGCGCTGGCGGTCGTTCGCGAGGCCCTCGCCGCAGCGCGGGTGCCGGAGGGCTGAAGGGGGGCGAAACAAAACCGGGGGCAGAGGAATCGCTTCCCCCGCCCCCGGATCCTTCGAGATGCTCGGCCGATCAGAGGTCGAGCTTGAAGCCCATCGTCATGCGCCAGTCGTAGAACTCTTCCTGCATCATCCGGTCCCGAATCCCCTGGTAGTACCGGAGCGGCTGGTTCGTGAGGTTGTTGGCCTCGAAGAAGAACCGGAGCTGGTCGGTCAGAAGGAGCGAGCCGTTCAGGTCCACGTTGGTCTGGCTGTCGTAGTACCGGTCAAAGAACGCGGACTCGCCAATGGCGCCCGGATCGATGAAGTCCGACGCGTGGTTCACCGAGCCACGGAGCCCCAGGCGGCCGTAGTCGTAGGAGAGCGACACGTTGGCCGTGTGCCTGGCCGACCCCGGGAGCGCCAGGTCGTCAGCTTCCCGCCCCTCGATGCCGAGCCCCTTCACGCTGGAGTCGGTGAAGGTGTAGTTGGTATAGAGGCCAAGCCCGGCCAGTGCGCCCGGGAGGAAGTCCAGCTGGCGCTGGAACGCCACCTCGAGCCCGAAGAGGTCGGCGCTTCCGCCGTTCAGCGGCTGGGTGATCCGGTTGAAGGTCTGCCCCGTGACCGGGTCCACCGCGTTGCGTAGCGTGTAGGTGAAGATGAAGTCGTTGATGTCCTTGTAGAACGCGCCGGCCGAGACGAACCCGATGCCCTGGAAGTACCGCTCGACCATGAGGTCAAAGTTCATGGCCGTGGTGGCCTCGAGGTCCGGATTTCCAGTCTCGAGGGTCAGGTTTTCGCTCGAGATGACCCGGTAGGGAACGAGATCGTAGTAGTTGGGCCGGGATATGGTGTTGGTCCAGGCGCCCCGGAGGATCGTTCCGTCCGCCAGTTCGTAGCGGAGGTGAAGACCGGGGAGGATGTTCGTGTACGCGTCGGACTGCTCGGGGGTGGGACGGACAGCGTCCGTATCCTCGTCGAACTCGAAGCCGGAGTAGTCGAGGGAGGTGTGCTCGACCCGGATTCCAGCGATCAGCGAAAGCCCGTTTCCGAATGCCCGGTCCCACAATCCATACCCGGCGAAGATCCCCTCGGACGCCTCGTAGTTGGCTGCGGCGTATTCGTCGGGTCGATCCCGCATCTGGAACTGACTGGCGTCGCTGAAGTTGAAATTGCCCAGCGCGGTGGGGCGCGTGTAGGCACCGTTCGGGTAGTTCCCTGCCAGATACGGCGAGCGGGTGAAGTCACCGAAGTCCGAGGCAGCCAGGTTGCCCAGAATTCCACCCTGCGGAATGGCACGGAAGAAGTCGTTTTCGCGTGACTTGTCCTTCATCCGGGTCCGGAGGCCGAAGCGAACTTCGTTCTGACCCGTGGCGAAGTTCAGGGGGAGCGAAAAGTCCAGGCGCCCGGTGAGGTCCGTCTCCTCGGTGTAGCGGTTCTCTGCCTCAATGCGCCGGAACCGGAAGGTCTCGAGGTCCGATCCTGCATTCGAGATGGGGGTGAAGCGTGGCTTTCGCGGGTTCGAAATGTCGCCCTGCATGACCACGTTCCGGGCTTCCCACTCGATGTAGCGTTCGTCCGGGCGATCTTCCGATGCCTTGCCGTACCCGGCAGTCCAGGTGACCCCGAGGCGGCCTCCAACGAGGTGGTTCCCGCCAGACTGAAGGCTGAGGACCCTCTGGTCTTCGAGCCGTGTGAAGTCCACTCCCGGCCCTCCACCCTTGGTCTGGCGGCGAATCCGTCCGTCCACCGTTCCGTCGGCGTTGGGCTCGCTCAGCACATACCGGAGACGCCACCGGTTTTCCCAGTCATCCCGGTGATTGTACATGGCGCGGAAATGAAGCGAAGAAATGTCCGAGAGCTGGTAGTCCAGCGAGGTCGAGACCGACCGTCGGAGCCGCTGAACGTCGTAGCGGCGTACATCCATCTCTCCGACGAAGGCTCGGTCACCCGAGCCCTGCTCCCACTCCGCCTCGATGTTGTCCGAGCCAAGGTGGTGGTTGAAGGCCGAGCCAGACACCACGAGACCGAGGCGGTTATCGGCAAAGCGGTTTCCGTACACGAAGCTGCCCAGCGCCATGCCCCGTTCGGTCAGTGCATTGTAGCCACTCCCGAGGGTGGCGGAGATCCGCTGCCCCGGGGGATCCTGGCGGGTCACGATGTTCACCGAGGCGCCGATGGCATCGGCGTCCATGTCGGGCGTCACGGCCTTGTTGACCTCGATGGACTGGACCATGTCGGCCGGGATCAGGTCAAGCTGGACCTCCCGCACCTCGCCCTAGGCCGACGGCACCCGCTCGCCGTTCAGCATGATGGAGTTGAGCCGCGGCTCGGTGCCCCGGATCAACCCGAAGCGGGCCTCGCCCTGGTCCACGGTCATGGCGATCCCCGGGATCCGCTTCATGGCATCCCCGATGTTGGCGTCGGGGAAGCGTCCGATCTGGTCGGCGGCCACCACGTTCGTGATGTTCGCCGCCGAGCGCTGCTGCTGCAGGGCGCGGGCCTGTCCATCGCGAGTCCCGACCACGTCGATCCCGGCCACGGTCAGCGCCTCCGGCAGGAGGCGGAAGGTGACGGTCGCCGAACCCCCGGCCGGGACCATGACGGTCTGGCGGGTCTCCGCGAACCCCAGGTAGCGCACCACCACGACCTGGGAGCCCGCGGCGACGCCGACGAGGGTGAAGCGGCCATTCTGGTCGCTCAGAGCCGTCCGCGGAGAGCCCTCCACGGCCACAAAGGCTCCGGGCAGCACGAGGCCGGAGCGGTCATCGAGAACCTGCCCCGTCACCGTCCCCGTCTGGGCGGCAAGGGGGGCATGACCCATCAGGATCAATGCCAGACTGAGGACAAACCACATCCTGGATTTCATGGGCGCAAACGCTCCGGGAAGGGTAAAACCACCGCCGTGATCTCTGTTCACGGGGGAACACCAAGTCCTCATCATCGGCCCCTCGGATCACGGCACGACCACCGATGTGTCACAACTGCGTAGCGACACGTCTCACGTTGCCGCTGCACGGGGCTCCGGACAGGGATCCCCACGGGGAGCCCCACGGGCCCCAATGGGGAGCCCCAATGGGGAGCCGCGCAGAGGTTCGCGCGGGGATCCGCTAACGAAGCGGCCCCGCCGGTCATCTCCGCTCCATGGACGCAGCGCCAACCACGGACGCTGCGCAGTGGTCAACCGCCCACCCCGCTCCCCTTCCGGTGCCCCATGAGCCGTCGCGTCCTCGGCCGCCTTGCCGCCCTCCTCGTGGCGGGATCCACCCTGCTTGCCTTCGCCCCGACGCCTGCCCTGGCCCAGGGCGTCGATATCCTCACCGGGCGGGTGACCCGGGACGGAGGAGCCCCCCTCTCCGGCGCCCGGGTGGAGGTCATGTCGGTGGAGCTCGAGACCACCCGTTCGGTCCTCACCGACACGAACGGGCGGTACATGCTCATCTTCCCCGATGGGGGAGGGGTCTACGTGCTGCGGGTGAGCTTTCTCGGGATGGCGGACCAGGTCGTCACCCTGATGCGGGAGGCGTCGGAGGAGCTCCTGGTGCGGGATTTCGGCATGGTCTCGCAGGCCATCGCCTTGCAGGGGATCACCGCCCAGGTCGCGGGGGGAATCCCCGGACGCGGCCAGTCCGGGGAGCAGACCACCGAACTCAGCCAGGAACTCCTGAACCGCCTTCCCCTCCCGGACCTGGACCCCGCCACCCTGGCCCTCCTTTCCGCCGGGGTCATCGGGACCGAACTGGACTCCCTGTCGGGACGCATGGGGTTCTCGGTGGGCGGGATGAGCGATCTGCTGAACGAGATCTCCCTGGACGGCATTCTCCTGGGAGGCGGAGACCTGGGGGTTCCGGAAGAAGGGGTTCGGCGGACCCAGGTCACCACCAGCACCTTCGACGTGTCCCAGGGGGGGTTCGCCGGCGGCCTCGTGACCATGACCACGGCCCGGGGCTCGAACCGGGCCGGCGGGGCGCTTACCTACCGATTCGATGACGACGCCCTCCAGATGAACTCCGCTGCCACCACCAACGGGTTCCGGCGGCAGAACCTGGGGGGCTCGTGGGGTGGACCGGTCATCCAGAACAGGCTCTTCTACAACCTTTCCTTCCAGGTGCAGGAGAACACGAATTACCGCTTCGCGCTGAGCGCCGAGGATCCCCTGGCCGCGGCGCGGTCCGGGGTGGCGCAGGACTCGGTGGGTCGCTTCCTGGACATTCTCCAGACCGGGTACGGGGTGCCGGCCACGGGCCAGACGGGGCCCTACAGCCAGGGGTCGGGTGACCTGCGGCTCTCCGGGCGCCTGGACTGGAACGCCGTGCAGAGCAGCGCGAGTTCCCACTCCCTTTCGGCCCGCTTCAACCTCAACCGGGCGGCCCAGGATTCCACCCGGATCAGCGCACTGGACCTGTCGGACCGGGGGGGCGACACCGAGCGGAACACCCACCTCCTGGCGCTCACGCTGAATTCCCGGCTCCGGACCACCTGGACCCATCGCCTCACCGCTTCACTGAGCGAGAACTGGAACGAGTCCGTGCCCTTTGTCGAGCTCCCCGAGGGACGCGTGCGGGTGGCCTCGGACCTGGACGATGGCACCCGGAGTGCCAGGAGCCTGACCTTCGGAGGGAATCGGAACATGCCCACCGAGGCCCGCTCCACCGACCTGCAGCTCTCCAACGAGCTCTCCTTTCTTCAGCCCATCGGCGCCCACATCCACCGATTCAAGCTGGGGGGAAATCTGCAGCTCCAGTCCTCGGAGGAACGCTCCACCGATAACCTCTTCGGTTCGTTCTCGTACGCTTCCCTTGCCGACTTCGAGGCCAATCGTCCAGAGCGGTTCGAACGCGCCCTCACGGAGCGGGCCTCCTCCACCTCACGGGTGAGCGGTGGCGTGTTTCTGGGGGACACCTGGCGGATCAGCCAGCCCTTCGAAGTCACCCTGGGCCTCCGGTGGGACTACTCGGCCCTGGGGGAGCGCCCCGCCTACAACCCGGCGGTGGAGGAAGCCTTCGGGCGACGCACCGACATCCAGCCCTCCGCCACCGGGTGGAGCCCCCGCATCGGGTTCAGCTACCGCCTGGGGCAGGGGAGTTCGGCGCAGAGCCCCGCGCAGGGACAAGGGCAGGGACAGAGGCAGGGACAGGCGCAGGGACAAGGGCGGGGATCGGGGCAGGGTCTGGCCCAGGGACCCGGGATGGCCCGATCCCTCACCGGCGGCCTGGGGTACTTTGCCGGACGCGCGCCGACCCAGGTCTTCTCCCAGGCCTACCGGCAGACCGGCCTCCCCTCCGCCGAGCAGCGGCTGGTCTGCATCGGAGGAGCGGTGCCCATCCCGGACTGGGACCGCTACTTCCTCGACCCTGCGGCCGTTCCCACCACCTGCGCCGACGGGGGTCTGGGGACCAACCCGGTCTTTTCCACCACCTCGCCCAACGTCACGCTGCTGAATCCCAGCCAGCGACTCCCCTCGTCGCTCCGCGCCGACCTGGGCTACCGGACCCAGCTGATGGGCCGTCTCCCGGTGAACTTCAGCTATTCGTGGTCGCTTGGGCTCGGGCTCTGGGGATACCGGGACCTGAACCTGGACGAAGCCACGACCTTCACCGTCGCCGGGGAGGACCGGAGCTTCTACGGGTCGCCGGACGCCATCGTCCCGCGGACCGGGGCCTCCACCGCTTCGGCCTCCCGGCTGAACCCGGCGTTCGGACAGGTCTTCGACGTGGTCACGGATCGCCGTTCCTCGACCCATCAGTTCTCCACCCAGGTCATGGGGCAGGTGCGCCGCACGACCCTCCTGGGGAACTACACGCTTGGATTTTCACGCGACCAGGGCTCCGCCGGCGGCGGGCTGGGTCGCTTCGGGGGCGGTGGGGGCGGGATGTTCGTGCCCACCTCCGGGAGCCCCAACGAGGTGGAGTGGGGCACGGCCAGCGGGGACCGCCGTCATACCCTGAACCTCGTCGTGAGCCAGGTCATCCGGCCCTGGATGGAGGTCTCGGCCACCACCCGTCTCCTGTCCGGTGCCCCCTTCACCCCCCTGGTGGACCGGGACGTGAACGGCGACGGACTGCGAAACGACGTGGCCTTCGTCTTCGACCCCCGCGTCACCTCCGATCCTGCCCTTTCGCAGGGGATGGCCCGGCTCCTCGAGACCGCGCCCTCCCGGGTGGCGGACTGTCTCGACGGCCAGCTCGGCGGCTTCGCATCCCGGAACTCCTGCCGGAACGGGTGGAGCCAGTCCCTGGATCTTCGCATGGGGCTTCGGCCCAACCTGCCGCGCCTGGACCGCCGCATGACGGTCTCGGTGGATGCCTCGAACGTCCTCACGGGAATGGATCAGCTCGTGAACGGCCGCGATGGCATGCGGGGGTGGGGGCAGGGAGCTTCCGCAGACCCCACGCTCCTCTATGTGCGGGGCTTCGATCCCGAGACCCGGGCCTTCCGGTACGAGGTGAACGAGGCCTTCGGGCAGGATCGCCGGGGGGTCAACGCGCTGCGGTCCCCCTTCACCATCCGGATCTCGGCCCGCGTCGCCCTCGGGGGCAACCCGGCACAGACCAACCGCGCCTTTGGCGAGACCGGGGGTTTCGGGGGGATGATGGGGATGCTCGGGGCGATGGGAGGGCGCGGCATGGGTGGATTCGGTGGTGGCGGCGGCGGCGGTTTCGGCGGCATGGACCCGGGCGCCCTTCGGGAGGCGCTGGCAGGGGGCGGCTTCGGCGGCTTCGGCGAAGGGGGTGCGGCAGGTGGGCCCTTCGGTGGTGCCCTCGGCGCTCTCGGACCCGTCATCCAGGCGGTGATGCGGGGCGAGACCCCAGACGCCGAGGCGGTGCTGGTGGGCCTCCTGCCCAATCCCCCCCGGGAGGCCCTGGCCCTGGCCGACTCCCTTGCCCTGACCCCGTCGCAGGTGGAAGGGCTGGAGGCCCTGGCGGCGGAGCTGGACACGCGGCACGCGCCCCGGCGGTCCACGCTGGAGCCGGCGGTGACCTCGCTGGTCGCGGCCCTCGGCGGTGGCGGCGGGTTCCAGGCGCTGGGGGCGCTGCAGGGTGAGATGCAGCGGATCCAGCCGGTGATGACGGAGGCCCAGGGCGACCTGGCCGAGGTCCGTGAGGCCATGGGGGATCTGCTCACCGGCACCCAGTGGGAGGCCCTCCCCCCGGCCGTTCGGGGCGAACTGGTCGCTCCCGGGGCCAACGACCAGGACCAGCCGATTGTCGTCGTCTCGCTCGAGGAACGATTGGATGTCCGGACGGATCGACTTGTAACCGTTGAAGGTGAAGAAACCGACGATCAGGTAGACGGTGCCATCCCCTAAAAAGAGGTCCGCGAGAGCCTCCCGTACGCCGCGCGTCTCCCCGTCGGAGCGCAGGAGGGCGAATTTCAGCTCCGTGTCCTGCTCGGTGTTCATCGGTTAAGCTCTAGGCACTTTGGCAAATAAACTCCGCGGGGCGGCGGTCATATGAACACAGCGAGGAAACCCACGATGGGAGTCCGATCGGTCCAAAATGGCCCGTTCGGACGGGCCTCCGTAGGCAGGCCCCGAATCGCGGACCCGACGAATCTGTCCCTCCCCCGCCAACCAAACGGGCGTGGTGAAACCGAGGAGGGTCATGCGAAAGCCCGCGAGTTCACTCGTGGGTAGCTTACCCCGCCAACTGCAGC
>SKNW01000030.1 GCA_007120305.1 Gemmatimonadota bacterium
GACTCCAGGCGCTGCAGGGCGCTGGTGAGTCCGTCCGGGGTGCCGGCAATGTCGGCGGCGGTGGAATCGGCCTGGAACTCGTTGGTCCGCGAAATGGCCATCTGGAGAATGATCGCCGCCATGGGGGCCAGGATCATGACCAGGATCCCCACCACCGGGTTCCGGTTCTCTCCTCCTCCGCCCAGGAAGAAGCCCCATCGGGCCACGAGGGCAATCGCTCCCGCCATGACCGCGGCCACGGTGGAGACCAGCATGTGCCGATGCTGGATGTGGGCGAGTTCGTGGGCGATGACCCCTTCGAGCTCACGGCGGTCCATGAGCTGCAGAAGCCCGGTGGTGACGCAGACCACCGCGTGCTTGTGATTGCGCCCGGTGGCGAAGGCGTTGGGCTGCGCCTGGGGGGCGATGGCCACCACCGGCATGGGGAGGCCGGCCCGCTGCCGGAGTTCGTCCACCATGTCGTAGAGCTGGGGGGCGTCCTCGCGGGACACCACCTTCGCCTTGTACATGCGCAGGACGATCTTCCCGCTGAACCAGTACATCCCGACGTTCATGACCACGGCGCCGAAAAAGAAGACGATGGCCATTCCCTCTCCCATCATGCTCCCGAGGAGCACGAGGAAGACGGTCATGGCCGCCATGAGGAGGAAGACCTTGATCTGGTTCATGAGCCGCTGGAGCTGAATGGACCGAAGAGGAGCGTTCGAAGGGTTCGTTTCGAGGGGTTCGAACGGGTGCGAGAACTGTCTACCCCCGGCAGCGCCCGGGGTTCGCATCTCAGTACCCCCATTCCCGGAAGAGTTCGAGCCCGAAGATCCGGTTCACCCGCAGTCCTGCCTCCCCGAAGGTGTAGACGCCCTCCCGGCCGAACCGGTCCTCCACGTAGGCATTGAAGGTCCAGAACTCGGTGAACTGCCACTCCACCCGGGCTCCGGGGATCTGGGCCTGGGATCCTCCGATGCCCCGCAGCGGACGGAGCACGAGGGCCAGGAAGATGTTGTCGGTAAGGTACTGGCCGAGCTCCACCTGCGTGTCCACCAGCCCCTCGGAGCTGAGCGCTCCGAACCCGGCCCCGGCATCCTGGGCCTGGGTAATGGCGAAGAAGTCCAGCCCGAACTGCTGCCCCAGGAGGGACGAGAGCTGACCGGCGGCGGCCCCGATTCCGGCGCTGATGGCGGCATCCCCCAGCATCCGGGTCTCGGCCGAACCCAGGGCGTAGGAGGGGCGGCCGAAGATCAGGTAGCTGATGAGGTCCGATTCCGAGATGTCCACGGCCGCATCCGAGCGCAGCGCGATGCGGGGGGCGAGGAGCGTACCCTCGAGCTCCGCCACGATCTCCAGGGGCTCGCCCCCCTGCTGCCGGAGGCGGTGCACCGCCTCGATGGAGAGGGCGGGGTTGATCCCCGGCGTCCCCACGAAGTCCACCGTCCCGGAGCGGACCTGGAACTGGCGTCCGAAGGCGTTGTAGTTCCCGCGCAGCGCGGCCACCGAGCCGACCAGGAGGATCTCCCGGTCCCGGCGATCGAAGGTGACAATGAGGTCGCCCCCGATCTCCACGTTCATTTCCCGGCTCCTGAGCCAGACGTCGCGGGGGAGGGAGAGATCCGCATCCACCCGGAGGTTGTCCAGGAAGGGATTCCGGGTCGCCTCCAGCACCGGACGGAGCGCCTCGGCGGCGGCGTCGTCCAGGAAGGCCCGCTCGAAGAAGAGGGGGTCGGTGAGGTCCACCACGTCGGCGATGCGGGCGAATTCCTCCAGGAAGATGTTCGCCTGGTCGACCCGGATGCCCCCGGTGACCCGGGGCGCCGAATACCGTCCCCCGAGCAGGATCGTCCCGGTGACCCGGCCCTCCAGGTCGCGGCGGTTCACCGCCTGGAAGCCATCGGCCCGGACCTCGAGGTCGAAGGCGGGGTCCGTCAGGGTCGAGAGGTCCACCGACCCGGTCAGGCGCACCGTGCCCGCACTCCTTCCCTGGGCATCCACCGCCACCCGGCCGTCGGGGGTGACCGTGAAGGTGGCCTCCACGTTGCTCGGAGAAAGCCCGATCTCGGGGAGGGAAAACCGCCCGCCCCGCAACCGGAGGGATCCGGACGGCTGGAGATTCGTGGGGTCTCCCCGGAACTGGATCCGGCCATCCAGCACGCCGGCCACGTCCTCCAGGACCTCGAGGGGACCGAGGACCGTGGCCGCCGGGAGATCGTCGATCTCGAAGAGGAGGTCCACCTCCCGGGCGGGAAACCGGTCCTCCACCCCCGTCAGCGCCAGGTTGACGGGGTACCCCCCGGAGACCGTGAGGAGGCGGCTCCCGTTCTGGTCCACCTCCAGCTGGACGCGGGCCCGTTCGTCGGCGTAGTCCAGGGTTCCCGCCACCCGGGACAGGCGCGTGTCCGCGGCCAGCAGGTCCAGGAGGACGAAGCGGCCCTCCATGCGGGGATCCGACGCGGTCCCGGTGAGCGCCAGGTCCAGTTCCAGGATGCCCTCGGGAGCCTGGTCCAGCTGGAAGATCCCGCTGAGCCGGGCCAGGTCCACGCCCGATGCCTGGGCCGTGAGCGCCAGGGGACCCTCCAGGTCGACGGTACCGTCCACCCGCATGAGCACCGGGGGACCGGTGCCTGCCGGCCGGTTCACTTCCAGGTCGTTCACCGCCACGATCCCACCGTCCCAGCTCACCTCGGTGGGGCGCGCCAGCTCCCAGATCACGTCGTCCAGGTCCAGGCGAAGGTCGGCCACCTGGTACGCCACCCGCTGCTCCCGGAGGACCAGGACCCCGGCCGTACGATAGGCCTCCGTCGCACTTCGCCGAAGATCGAGGGCCACCTCCATTTCCTCGGGCGTCCCGGCGGCTTCGAAGGCCACGTCCTCGAACGCGAAGCGCCCCCACGTGGGAGAAACAAGCCGGGCGTCGGCCCCCACGGCGGACACGCGGTAGCCTTCCTCCCCGCGCTGGAGCCGGGCCGTGGCCTCCACCTCGGCCTCGTCCACCTCCACGTCGCGCCATGCCAGTTCCCCGCCCACGAGACGCAGCCGGGCCCGGAGATCGTCGATGCCACCCTCCAGCACCAGGTCCCCGCGCGCCGTGCCCCCCAGCGGAATGACGCTGGTCGGGTCCGGGTCGATGCCCTCCATCTCCCGGAGGCTCCGTTCCAGGACCGACAGGGTGTCGAGATCCACCTGCGCACTCCCGAGGAGAAGAGGACGCAGCGCCCCCACGTCGGCCAGGGTCCACTGCAGCTCCACGCGGCCGTCGGGGGCGTCGGAGGCCAGAGCCAGGTCCCCGCTCCCTTCCAGGTTCCCCAGGACCGAGCGGAGTTCCAGGTCCAGCAGCTCCAGCCTTCCCTCGCCCGCCACGGCCCGCAGCTCGCCGCCATCCAGGACGATGTCCCCCCACCGGCTCTCGTCCACCTGGACCTGGACCCACGTCTCCAGGGTGGCCGGGTCAACGCCCGAGCCCTCGGCCCGGAATCGTCCGGAAAGACGCGAACCCTCGGGGGCCTGGCGGAGGAAGGCCCCGAGCTCGAGGCCGTCGACCTCCCCCTGGAGCCCGTAGGAACGGGCGGGATCCGTGGCGTCGAACCGGGCCGCCAGGATCACGGGTCCGCCGGAGGTTTCGAGACGTCCCGAGGCCGAAAGATCCGAAAGCATTCCCACCAGGCGGACCTCTCCTCGCAGATCTCCCCGAACCGGGATGTCGATCCCCACGGCCCGCTCCACCCCCATGAGGGAGAGCGGATCGAGCGAGGTGTCCAGCTCCAGGACCAGCCCGCCCTCCTCCTGCCGGACCGTTCCCTCCACCGAGACCCGGCTCAGGTCCATGGCCGCCGTGGCATGCAGGAGCCGGGCGTCGAGCCGGAGGCCCGCGTTCAGCCCCCCGGTGAGTTCCACCTCCAGAGACCCCTCGCCGCCCAGCGCCAGCTCGGATGCGGCGGGCTCGGGGAGGAGGGCCCGGAGGGTTTCGAGCCTCAGGGGATCCACCCGGATCCGGAGTCCCGAAACCGTGGCGGCGGGGACGTTGACGAGCCCATTCACCGTGGCCCGGGAGACGGGGATGCCCCGGGCAGGATCATCCAGGGCCAGGTCCAGGTCCAGGCGAAGTCGTCCGGGCGCTCCCGACACGCGCCCTCCGCCCACGAGGCGCCCCTGGATGGGGAGGGGTTCCTCGAGCCAGGGGTCCAGGAGGTCCGCATGGAGTTCCGCCTCCACCTCCGACTCCAGGATGCGGAAGTCCTCCCCCAGGACCAGGGCCACCCGCCCCCGGACCCGGTTCTCGCCGGCCCGGAGGTCGACGCTGTCGAAGCGCCACTCCCCCGCGGCCAGGGGGCCGCTGGCCAGGAGCAGGAAACTCCCCCGGGCCTCGGGGATGCGGGGGTCGAGCCATGCCAGGTCCCGGGCATCGAAGGGATCGGCCTCCAGATCCAGCTCCAGTTCAAGCTCCTCGGCCCAGTCCAGCACGAGGCGCCCCTCCAGGCGGGTCTCCACCAGGCGAAGGGGATCCGCGTCCACCTCGAGGCGCGTCCCCTGCCGCCGGAGTTCACCGCGGAACTCCTCCACCCGCAGCGGCCCCTCGCCAATCCCGCCCAGCTCCGCCACCAGGGAGAGGGACTCGAAGACCACGTGTTCGCCGGGCGCCTCCGGGTCCAGGACCACCGCGCTTCGGATCCGGGCGTCGATCTCGCGGAAGGTGGAGGGCTCGGTTTCGGGGCCGCGAACCGTGAAGGTTCCGTCATGGATCCGGCCGCGCCGGAACTCCAGCCGGAAGTTCGGGGGATCCGGATCCCCCGGTTCCCCGGCGAAGATCCGGGCCACGTTGGAGATGGAATCGCCGGGGAGAGTCTCCAGCGTCACCCGGGGGCGCCAGAGCTCCAGCGGCTCCAGCACCGCATCCCGGGAAAGGAAACCCCGGACGGAGTAGCCCACCCGTGCCGAATCCGCCTCCAGGAAGGGGCGCCCCTCGTTGTCCACCAGGGCGACGCCGTCCAGGGTGAAACCCCGGAGAAGACCGCCCGAACGGATGCCTCCCACCCGAAGGCTTCCCTCGATCCGGCCGTCCACCAGGTCCACCGCCGTCCGAAGCAGAAAGCGTTGCCCGGGGGCCGCCTGGAGGAGGAAGACCACCCCGACCACACCCACCACGAGGGCCGCCAGGAGGGCCAGGCCGAAGATCGAGGCCGCGCGTCGCATGGTCAGAATGCGTGGCCGATGGAGAACTGGAACTGCACCCGGCTCCAGCTGAAGCCGGAGCGCTCGCTGAAGGACACGGGTGTGTCCAGGCGGGCGAGGCCATCCACGAAGACCCAGTCGATGCGGTCCCCCGTCCGGGGATCCTGGATCCGCAGCGACGCCGGGTCCTCGGCCTCATTCCAGGGCCGGATGGTCGACGTCACCACCGGGAGGTCCCGCCGTGAGGCGGCGCGGTAGGCCAGGTCCAGTCGAATGGGGCCGATGGGCGTGGAGTAGCGAAGCCCGATGCCGGGAGAGAACACCACATCGGAGAGCTGGGCGCTCTCGGCTTCGGACCAGACCTGGCCGAAGTCCAGGAAGGCAGCGCCCGAGAGGAAGGGGTCCCAGATGGGAAAGCGCAGCTCGGTGCTCCCCTCGAGCACGGCGCTCCCCCCGGTGGGACGGGAGGCGAAGTCGCCCTGCGCCACGGCCCCGGCATCACACGAAAGGTCGGCGATGGTCTCCGGTGCGCAGATGGGGCCAGGCTGATCATTTCGGGGGAAGACGAGCTCCTCCACCCCCACGGTCACCACGCGGGGGCCCAGCTGGTTCTGGGTGTACCCCCGTACGGAATTGGCCCCACCGGCGTAGAACCTCTTCTGCGGTGGAGGGAGGCGGGGTGCCGCGCGGGGGGTCGCGTCGTCCGGGAGGCTCCGGTCCAGGGCCCGGAAGGCCGATGCCCGCATCCATCCACCCCGGAGGCGGCCCGCCAGGACCAGCCTCGCGCCCTCCAGCGGCGCGTGGAAGGCCGTGAACTCGGCCACCACACGCTGGTACTCGAAGTCCGAGAAGGTGAAGGATGCCCCCACCTCCACATCGCCGGCGGCGGTATATCCGCCGGTAGGGGAAACCGCCCGGTTGGTCCGATCCCGGGCGGCCCGAATCCCCAGGGGTGCGAGGACATTGGGCGAGGCCACGACCTCCACTTCTTCCGGGCTGCACACCAGGAAATTGATGCAGAAGAAGACATCGGCGGCATCGAGTCGGCCAACCTGGGGCTGGTAGCTCAGCGTCACGGGGGTGTTCCGCCCCACGACCCGGGTCAGCCCCAGGTTCAGCCCCAGCGACTCCCGGATGTAGACGTCGGGGACACTCTGGCGCTCCAGGAAGAGGGCGGCGTTCAGCGTGTTCCGGGGGGAGAGGAGCCAGGGCTGGGTGAACTCGGCCGCCACGAGGCCGTTGAGCTGGGCGTACTCCCCGGTCCCGGCCCCGCTGCAGATGGAGCTCTCGAGGTTCGACGTCAGGAGGTTGGAGAGGCGGCCCCGAAGGACCATCCGCCGGGCACCGCCCATGAAGTTCCGGTTGGACCACCGCACCTCGGTGCCAAAGCAGTCGGCGGTATTCCACCCTCCTCCGGCCCGCACCCGACGAGCGTCTCCCTCGATGACCCGGACCTCGAGGGGGACCACGTCCTCCTCGGGGGCGTCGGGGCGGGGCTCGATGACGGCGTGCCGGAAGATGTCCAGCCCGTAGAGGTTGCGCTGGGCATCGAAGAGCCGTTCCCGGGAGTAGAGGTCGCCTTCCCGGAAGGGGAGCATCCGGCGGATCACCGTCTCCGACACGGTCTCGTTCCCCACCACATCCACCGCCCCGAAGCGGGCCCGGGGGCCGGTGAAGACATCGAACAGGACCTCTCCCTCCAGCGTCCCGGCAGGGATGAAGATGTCCCGGAATACCTCGGCGTGGGGGTACCCCTGATCCTGGAGCCGGCGAACGAGACTGTCGGCCACGGCCCGGAGTTCAGCAACGTTGAGGCGGTCTCCGACGCCCACCGGAAGGTCCCGGGTCAGGGCCTGCTGGTCATCGGCTGGATCCAGCCCCTCGAAGTCCAGGGTGGTGATGCGGACGGGGTCGCCCTCCTCGATCCGGAAGGTGATCTCCACCGTGGTGGGGGTGGGACGCACCAGCAGGGAATCCACGGCCACCTGCCGGAACCCCTGGCTCCGGTAGAAGGTGGCGATCCGGACGTAGTCGCTCCGGAAGACGCGGGGGTTGTAGAACGAAGGGTCCAGCGCGAAATCCACGCCCAGCGGACAGAGGGGGATGACCCATTGGAAGAGGAAGGACCGGCACTCGCTGGTCCGGGTGAGGATGGCGCCCCGGAGCTGGGCGTCGGAGAAGGTCCGATTCCCTTCGAAGCGCAGGTCGGTGATCTCGGGGCGACTCGGCGTCTGCCCCTCCAGCGAAGGCGCGAAGCCCAGGGCAGGGACCATCCCCAGGGCGAAGACCAGCGCGAACACCGGGCCGAACACCGGGCCGAGGACCGGGCCGAGCTGGCGGCTCATGACCGAGCCTCCTGCACGGGGGCATCGGCATCCAGCCAGAAGTGGGGGCGCCGAGGGAAGCGGTGCCGGGAGAAGGGCCGGAATCCCCCGGGAAAACGCATCCAGTGCGTGACGTCAAAGCCCGCTTCCGAGGCCCGGATCACGTTGAAGGAGTTCTTCTCCCGCTCCCGGGCCCGACCCCGGTGGGAGGTGGTGGTCCCGCTCTGGACGATGACGATACCCCGGGCCCGGTCGGCGCCGGGATAGACGTCGAGGGAGTTGCCGATGTAGGCGCGGTGCAGGTGCCCCCCCAGGACCAGGTCCACCTTCATGGCCTCGAAGGCATCGAGGATCTGCCGGGCGCGGGGGAGGGGCGAATCGCCCTCGTAGTCGGGCGCCGGGGCCAGGTGATGATGCGCAACCACCACCCTCACCTCCCCCTCGGGAGCCTTCTGGAACGCCTGGCGGGCGAAGTCCACCTGCCCGGGGAGGAGTCGCCCGTTCACAATGGCCCGTCGGGGGGCCGCCGTGTTCAGGCTCACCACCGTGGCTCCGGGAATCCGGGTCACCGTGTTCAGTTCCGGGTGGATGTGGGCCCGGTAGTTCCGGTAGGGATCGAAGAGACGTTCCGCCACACGGTAGAGGGGAACGTCGTGATTCCCCGGCGTCACCACCACCGGGGTCGGGGCCAGTCGGTCCAGGAAGCGACGGGCGGCCTCGAATTCGTGCACCTTGGCGCGCTGGGTGAAGTCCCCGGAGATAACCACCAGGTCCGGGGCGACCCGGGCCGCGGCCTCGAGGAAGTCCTCGGCGGCCCCTTCGTCGTGGGGCTTCCCGAAGTGGAGGTCGGAGGCGTGCACCAGAGTGAGCATGACGTCAGCCTCCACGCACGCGGCCTTTTCCGCGCCCCGTCCGCTCGAGCCCCGGAAAGGGGAGCGCGGCGTGGGCCGCGAGATCGGGGGGGGCCACGGCGCCCCGGAGGAGATGGAAGCGCGCGGCCCGGGCCACCATGGCGCCGTTGTCCGACGAGAGACGGGGTGATGCGAAGAAGAGGCGGGCCTCGCGGCCGCCCACGCGCCGCAGCCTTTTCGCTGCTTCCTCCCGGAGCCCCCGGTTCGAGGCGACCCCGCCCCCGAGGAGGACCCGTGGGCAGCCGGTCTCTTCCACGGCTCGCAGGGTCTTGGACACGAGGACGTCCACCGCGGCCTCCTGGAAGGCGGCGGCCACGTGGGCCGCGCCCTCGTCGCCCGGGGTCTCCTCCCGGGCGGCAGCCACGGCCGTCTTGAGGCCGGAGAAGGAGAAGTCGTAGAAGTCGGGGTCGCCGGGGCGCTGGTCCCGCCGGAGCATGGGCCGAGGGAGGCGCAGGCGCCCCCGGTCCCCCTCGGCGGCGAGCCGCTCCACGTGGGGTCCTCCCGGGTAGGGGAGGCCCAGGAGGCGGGCCACCTTGTCGTAGGCCTCGCCCGCCGCATCGTCCCGCGTTTCACCCAGGAGGCGGTAGCTCCCCCAGCGCTCCACGTGGAGCAGGAGGGTATGCCCCCCGGAGACCAGGAGGGCGACGAAGGGCGGCTCCGCCTCGGGGTCCTCGATCCCCGGGGCGAAGAGATGGGCCTCCATGTGATGCACCCCCACCAGGGGCCGATCCAGGGCGAAGGCGGCAGCCTTGGCCCAGCTCACCCCCACCAGGAGGGCGCCGATGAGCCCGGGGCCGGTGGTCACCCCCAGGGCATCCACGTCGCCGAGCCCGACCCCCGCCTCCTGGAGTGTCTGCTCCACGACTCGGTCCAGGACCGACAGGTGGGCCCGGGCGGCGATCTCGGGAACCACGCCCCCCCAGACCTCGTGCGCATCCTGGGAAAGGATCACGTGACCCAAGAGTTCACGATCCCCGCGAAGGACGGCCGCCGAGGTCTCGTCACACGACGATTCGATCCCCAGCACCAGGGTGTCGCTCACGGGTCCTCCCGTCGCACCTGCACGGGGTCGACGCGTCCCTGGAGGAGCGCGGGAAGCCCCTCCAGGCGGAAGGTCACCTCGAAGCCCGTGTCCAGGTCCTCCACGTCGTCGGGAAACTCCGGGACAAGGCGCAGGGTGCCGGGAGCCAGCGATGCCACCAGGGAGGCGGCCCCGCTCACCGTGACCGTGACCGAGTCCGGGTACCCCACCATCCCCTCTCTCCCCGGCGGATCGGGGAGTTCCGGGGCGGGCACGAGGAAGGTGCGCTCGACCCGGGGCTCCACCTGGAGCTCGACCTCCAGCGCCACCGGCTGGACCTGGAGCCCCGACATCTGCGCCGTGTCCACAAGGACGGGAACGGCGCCGGCCTGCGTGATCGCCGAGAGATCCAGGGGGCGAAGGGGGACCGAGTCGAACTGGGCCATCCGGCTCCGGGGCCCCGAAATCCGGAATTCCCGAACCGTGGGCTCAGGGGGGGATGCCAGCGCCAGGTCGGGGGGGAGTTCCCCGGTGAGGCGGAGGGCCGGTGCCAGGGTGAGGCGTTCCACCGTCTCGAAACGAAGACGAAGGGTCCCGGGCGAGATCCCTTCCACCAGGACCCCCGGACGCTCGCCGAACCGCACCCAGCCGGGCTGGATCACGACCGTGGTATCGGCGCTTCCCACGTCAGCGATGGGCACCACCACCACCGGTCGGTCGGTGGAAAGCCTGAGGAGCTCCATGGCCGGGCCCCGGAACCGAACCGAGACGTCTTCCGGCTCGCTTCCCTCGGCCAGGACCCAGGCAGGATCGGAGAGGTCCAGGCGGACGGCCACGCTTGAGATCTCCTGCTGGTTTCGGGCCTCGAACCGGACCGCGAACCAGAGGAGAAGGGCGATGCCGATGGCCGAGAGCTTGAGGGTCCAGTCACGGGCGAGAACGCGCCGAATGGCCGCGAGACTACTCATCCAGGAGGCGCCGGATGAAGTCCACGTACTGGTCCTGGTCCCACTCCGTGGCCCCCGAGACCTTCCGGTAGATGCGGCCGTCGCGCCCGATCACGAAGGACTCGGGGACCCCCGTGGTCCGGTAGACCCTCTGGATGCTCCCTTCCGGATCCAGCCAGATGGGGAAGGTGAGCCCGTACTCCTGGGCGAAGGCCTCCACGTCGCCGCCCTGGCGGCCGAAGGGGTCCCGTCGCCCGGCGGGTGCGTCGATGCTCACCGCCACGATCTCGAAGTCCTCGCCCTCGAAGATCTCGTAGAGCCGCTGCATGGAGGGCATCTCGTAGACGCAGGGGGGGCACCAGGTGGCCCAGACGTTCAGGAGCACGACCTGACCCCGGTAGTCCTGGATGCGCACGGGCTCCCCGTCCAGCGCCACCGCCGCGAAGTCGGGGGCGGGTGCGCCGGGACCCACGGGCACGTGGCGGTCGCGGGCCACCCACGCAAAGACCACCACCAGGAGCGCGAGGACCGACGCCACGAAGTAGGGGAGGTTGCCGGAGCGCTGACGGGTCACGGGGCACCTCCTCCCGGAAGCACGGACCGGCGCCGGATCACGAGCCGGACGGCGCCTCCCCGGGGCACCATCTCGCCAGCCACAGGAAAGGTCTCGAGGACGTCGCCCTGGCCAAAGCCGAAGCGGGCCCGGTTCTCCACCTCACCGACCTCCAGCCCCAGTTCAGCCAGGATGGCGCGGGCCTCCTCCTCCTGGAGCCCCACCAGGTCGGGGAGCTCCACCAGGGGCGGGCCGAGGGAGACGGTCATGCGGATGTTGGCCGGGAGGGTGACCCGGGTTCCCGCTTCCGGAAGGGTGGACACCACCTGCCCCTCGGGCTCGTTGGCCTCGATGGAGTCGACGTCCACTTCGAACCCCGAGGTACGGAGCACGGTCAGGGCCCGGTCCACCCGGAGGCGCGACACGTCGGGGACGGGGCGCTGCTCGGCCCCCAGGCTCACGGTGAGTTCCACCCGGGCTCCCGCCAGCGCTCCCTGGCCTGGAAGGGGGGACTGCCCCACGACCTGCCCGGCCGGCACCCGGGGATGCCGGATGGAGTCCACCGTACCCGGCTCGAACCCGCGGTTCTCAAGGGTGAAGAGGGCCTCCGGAGCCGTCATGCCGCGGAAATCCGGAACCTCCACCAACCCGGGCCCATTGCCTCGGTCGGAGGGAAAGACCACCTGGGTAGCGTACAGGTACCCGGAACCGGACCCGAGGAAGAGGACGCCCAGGGCCAGGAGAAAGGAGCGAGCTCCCCCGGAATTCTTCGAACTGCGGCTGCCGCGGCGGCGCCGCATGGATGCTCCCATCATGATCCGTCGTTCTCCTTGCGGAACAGGGTCGCGAAGGACCCATCGGTGCCCGTCTGCTGCGGAAGCACCTGCATCGTCTCCTCCAGGCGAAAGGCGGGATGCCGCCGGAGGAACTCCTCGACCTGGGCCTCGTTCTCCTCGGGCTCGAGCGTGCAGGTGGAATATACCAGAATGCCTCCTGTGCGAACGATCCCCGCCGCCCCGTCGAGAATCGCCGACTGCACCCTGGCCAGCCGGTCCGGAGCCCCGGGGTCAAGACGCCACCGGGCGTCGGGATGGCGCGAAAGGGTGCCGGTGCCGGTGCAGGGCGCATCCACCAGCGCCGCATCCAGGGACCCCGGCACGAAGGGAGGTGCCTCGCCCCGGGCCACCACCAGGTGGACTCGGTCGTCCTGGCCCAGCCCGCCCTCCTGGCCCAGCCGATGAAGGTTCTCGGCCATCCGACGCAGACGGGCCAGGGACGGATCCACGCCTACGACCCGGGCCCGCAGCGTGCTCAGCCCTGCCAGCGCCAGTCCTTTACCACCGGGGGCGGCGCAGAGATCCGCCACCCGGGGTGCGGATGCGAGCCCTGCGGCCTCCAGCCCCCGCGCCATGACGTCCACCACCGCCGAGGCCGCTGGATCCTGGACCTGCGCCGGGTGGAACCGCCGGAGGGCCTCCCCCACGTCGCTCCCGGGCTCGAGTTCCACCGTGGCCCCGGTGTCGAGTCGCCGCAGGTGAACTCGGGGGATCCGGTTGTTCGCCTCCACCAGCGCGGCCGTGTTTTCCGTTCCGTAGCGAGCGATCCAGCGCTCCACGAGCCAGGCCGGGTGGGAGCCCCAGAGGGTCAGGTGCGCCACCGGGTCGCCTGCCAGCGAAGGAAAGCGCTCCTGGCCGCCGCCCGCCTCCGCCAGGCGGCGGAGCACGGCGTTCGCGAGACCCGCGGCCCCCTTCCCTCCCCCGGCGTTCTTCGGGGTGCGGCGGACCTGTTCCACCGTTTCGGAGACGGCGGCGTAGGTGGGCACGCTCCCCATGGCGAGGATCTGCCACACGCCCATGCGCAGAAGAATGAGGATGCGGGGGTGGAGGGACCCGGTCCCCTTGTGGAGATGGAGCCCCAGCAGGTGATCCAGGCGCCCCCGGAAGCGGACCACGCCGTAGACCAGTTCCTGCACCCACCCCCGGTCCGCCGCCGCCAGCGTCGGCGCCCGGGCCTCCCAGGCCAGGTCCAGGCGGCGACCGCGCTCCACTTCGAGAAGAACCTCCAGGGCCACCGTGCGGGGGTGAGCTCCCGTGAATTCCGTCATCGGCCCCGGGCCCAGGCCTCCGCGGGCATGCGCCGCTTCCCCGCCGGCTGGACCTCGTCGAACGCCACGGCCCCTCCTTCCCCGGTGGCGACCACGAAGGGATCCCCGATCCGGGTCCCGGGGGCCGCGTCCCCGGTCCCTGCAGGGCGGGAAACGACCCGAGGCGAAAAGAGCTTGAGGGGGGCACCGTCCGGGTCGGTCCGGTCCGGTCCATCCGAGCCGTCCGTGCCATCAACCCAGGCCGTCCAGGCTCCGGGCACGGCGTCCATTCCCCGGACGTGGTCCGCCACCTGGCGCGCCGACCGCGTCCAGTCGATGCGGGCGTCCTCCCGGTGGATGCGGGGCGCGTAGGAGGCGCGCGCATGATCCTGTTCCCGGGGCTCCAGCTCGTCCAGCAGGGCCAGTGTCTCGAGAAGCGCCTCGGCCCCCAGCTCCGAGAGACGGAGCGTGAGCCCGCTCAAGGTGTCCTCCTCGCTGATGGGGAGGGTGCGCTGCAGGAGGATGGGGCCCTCGTCCATTCCCTCGGACATGCGCATCAGCGTGATGCCGGTCTCGGGGTGACCGCGGACGATGGCTGCATGGATGGGCGCCGCACCCCGAAGCTCCGGGAGGAGGGAGGCGTGGATGTTGAGCGAGCCCCGGGGTGGAAGCTCCAGCACCTCGGGACGCAGGATGTGCCCGTAGGCCACCACCACCGACAGGTCGGGGGCCAGGGCCTCCATCTCGGCCATGAAATCGGGGCCGCGGGGCCGCTCCGGGGTCAGGACCGGGATTCCCTCCTCCAGGGCCAGGGCCTTTACCGGGGAGGGGCGAAGCTTCCTTCCTCGCCCCGCCGGCCGGTCCGGCTGGGTCACCACCCCGACCACCTCGTACCCCTCGCCCAGGAGAGCCCTGAGGGGGGGAAGGGCAAAGTCGGGGGTGCCCCAGAAGAGGATGCGCATCACTCCTCCTGGAGCTTCCGGTACTTCTTGAGGAGCATCCGTCGCTTGAGCGGGGAGAGATGATCGACGAAGAGGATGCCGTCCAGGTGGTCCAGTTCGTGGAGAAGGGCCCGCCCCAGGAGCCCGCTCCCGGTGACGCGGACCGGGTTCCCATCCACGTCGTGGCCCTCCATGGTGACCTGGGCAGGGCGGCGCACCACGTCGCTCACCCCGGGAATGCTGAGGCACCCCTCCGGCCCGGCGTCGATCTCGTCGGAGACCTCCACCACCCGGGGGTTCACCAGGGCGAAGCGGGATTCCTTCCCCCCGCCGTCGCGACGCGCATCCACCACGAAGACCCGCTTCGAGATCCCCACCTGCGGGGCGGCAAGCCCGGCACCCTCCTCCGCATCCATGGTGACGAACATGTCGTCCACCAGATGGCGCAGCTCGTCGTCGAAGGCGTCGGCCGCGATGGGCGCCGCCTTCTCGCGCAGGACCGGATCGCCGAGGAGCCGGACCGGAAGGCGCTCGGCGGCTCGCCTCCGGCGGAGGCCCGTTCGCGTCGGCGGGGTCAGGTCGTCGGCCATGGCGTCGTCGGACACGGAGTTGTCGGCCACCGGATCAGACCTTCCGGCTGACCCGCGTCCGTTCGATGACGATGCGGGTGTTTTCGCCCGTCTTCACGGTGAGGGTGTCGTCGCTCACGTGGACGATGATCCCGATGATCCCGCCGGAGGTGACGATCTCGTCCCCCTTGGCCAGCGCCGCCACCATGGCCTGGTGACGCTGCTGTTCCTTCCGCTGCGGACGGATGAGAAGGAAGTAGATGATCAGGAAGAAGAGGGAGAGGTTCAGGAGGAGGACCATGCCTCCCCCTCCTCCTTCGCCGGGGGCCATCAGGAAGGCGCTCTGCAGCACGGAAGGTCCGGGGTTCGGGTTGCGTGGTTGACAGCCCCAAAGATGGCGAAAAATCAGCCGCCGCGGTACCGCGTGGTCCAGTCTCCGGCCCAGCTCCGAAAGGTCCCCTCGGGGATGCGACGGCGGGCCTCCTCGGCCAGGCGAACGAGGAAGCGGAGGTTGTGAATGGAGATGAGCCGGTGGGCGAAGGCCTCGCCGGCCACCACCATGTGGCGGAGGTAGGCCCGGTCGAAGCGGGTGCAGGCCAGGCAGTCGCAGTCTTCGTCGATGGGGCGCCGGTCGGCCCGGAAGCGGGCGGCCTTGAGGTTCACCTGGCCATCGGGGGTCCATGCGGTGCCGTGGCGGGCGTTCCGGGTGGGCGCCACGCAGTCGAACATCTCGCATCCCCGGGCGATGGCCTCCAGCAGGTCATCCGGGTAGCCGACCCCCATGAGGTAGCGGGGGCGGTCGGTGGGAAGCTCCGGGTCCAGGACCTCCAGGGTGGCCCACATCTTCGGCTTGGCCTCCCCCACCGAGAGCCCGCCAATGCCGTAGCCGATCCAGTCGCCCATGTCCTGCACCGCCCGCGCATGGGCGACGCGAAGGTCGGGATACACGTTCCCCTGGAGGACCGGGAAGAGGGCCTGGGGAGGGACCGGGCCGTCCAGTCTCGGGGACCCTCCCAGCCCCGGTGGCCCGGGCCCTCGCGTGCTCGAGGTGGTGCCGCCGGGCCCCGTCACCACCCCGGGAGTGCCGGCCAGCGCTCCCGCCAGCCCCTCGCTCTCCAGCGCCTCGAACCGGACCCGGCAGCGTTCGAGCCAGTCCAGGGTGCGGCGGTTGGCCCGCTCCGCGGTGCGGCGGTCGCATCCCCCCGGGGGGCACTCGTCGAAGGCCATGATCACGTCGGCCCCCAGCACCCGCTGCACCTCCATGACCGACTCGGGCGTGAAGAAATGGGCGGAACCGTCGATGTGGCTCTGGAAGACGACGCCGTCGTCCTGGATCTTCCGGATGCCGTCCAGCGAGAAGACCTGGAAGCCGCCGGAGTCGGTGAGGATGGGGCCGTCCCACCGCATGAAGGCGTGGATCCCCCCCAGCTCCCGGACCAGGGCGTGCCCCGGCCGGAGGTAGAGATGGTAGGTGTTCGCCAGGATCATGGATGCGCCCAGGGCCTCCACCTCATCGGGGGAGACGGTCTTCACGGCACCCAGCGTCCCCACCGGCATGAAGACCGGCGTCTCCACCGGACCGTGGGGGGTGTGGAAGGTGCCCCGGCGGGCGGCACCGTCGGTGGCGTGAAGCACGTAGCGGAAGTCGGATGCTCTGGTCATGGCGAAAAAGGTAACCTCCGGGGAGGTGGCTGGAAGCGGGGGGTAGGTGAAGGTTCCCCCCCTGCCCGTCGTACCTGCCGGGAATGGACCTGGAACGTACCTTGAGCCGACCGGGGACGCCGATCCGAGGAGGATGCCGCGATGTGGTCAACCTGCATGTTCTGCAACGGGGGACTGGGCCGAAACCAGGTCGTGGAGACCTTTCCGGTAGGGCGGCGCCTGGCTTTTGACCCGGCCAAGGGGCGCCTCTGGGTGGTGTGTCGGCGCTGCGAGCGCTGGAACCTGACCCCGCTGCAAGAGCGCTGGGAGGCCATCGAGGACTGCGAGCGCCTCTTCCGTGACACCCGGCTGCGGGTCTCGACGGAGCAGGTCGGGCTGGCCCGGCTTCGGGAGGGGCTGGAGCTGGTGCGCATCGGGGCCCCTCGCCGCCCGGAGTTCGCCGCGTGGCGCTACGGCGACCAGTTTGGACGCCGCCGGAAGCGGGCCATCATCGTGGGAACGGGGGTGGCGTCGGTTCTGGGCGTCGGTGCCATGGCCGGGCTGGCGACCGGGGTGGTCTCGGGGACCCTTCTGGCCCAGAGCGGGAACTTCTACAACCTCTACCAGCAGTATCGGACCGCCGCTCGCCTCCGCACGCCGGCGGGAGAGCTTCTCAAGGTGAAGGGGGGGCACCTGGAGCGGGCCCGCTTCGTCAAGGGCGAGGGCGAAGGGTTCGACCTGGAGGTGGAGCACACCCGGGGAATCACCCGGATCACCGGCCCCGGCAGCCCCCAGGTGGCCGGGCGCCTCATGGCCCAGGTGAACCGATCCGGGGCCAAGCGCGCCACCGTGGACGATGCCGTGAAGCGAATCGAGGAGGCCCGGGATCCGGTCCGCTACCTGGAGCGGACGATCCAGGCCCACGCCGCGGAACCGCGGTTCCCGGCCATCGGCATCACGGGAAAGCCGCTGAAGAAGCCCCGGGCCGTCGACATCCCCGGGAGCCTGGCCCGCCTGGACCATCCCACACGGCTGGCCGTGGAGATGGCGCTCCACGAGGAACACGAACGCCGGGCTCTGGAGGGCGAGCTCTTCCTCCTGGAGCAGGCCTGGAAGGAGGCGGAGGAGGTGGCCGCCATTTCCGACAACCTCCTGCTCCCCGAGGGAACGGAGGCGAGGCTGGAGGAGATGCGGAGGGGTGTGAACGCCGACGGAGTCCGGCCCGGCTAGCCCCGGGCCTGCCGGTGGCCGGGCCGACTGGTGGCGACCGGTGGCGACCGGTGGCGACCGGTGGCGACCGAATGGGTGGCAGCCCAATGTCGTGGCCAGCCCGGGGAGGCCGGGGCGCCGGGGAGGCC
>SKNW01000087.1 GCA_007120305.1 Gemmatimonadota bacterium
CAACTGGAACTGGGCCACAGCCTGACCGTGCACGCCCTGGAAGCGGGCGTTCAACGGCTGGACGGGGGGGCCATGTTCGGCGTCGTCCCCAAGCCGCTGTGGGAGCGCCGCATCCCGGCCGACGAGCGCAACCGCATCCCCCTGGCTCTTCGCTGTCTCCTTGTGGAGGCCCCCGATGCCCTCGTGCTCATCGACACCGGGATCGGGAACAAGGAGAACGAGCGCTTCCGCTCCATCTACGGGGTGGAGAACGAAGGCGACCCCACCCGCCTCGAGGATGCCATCCGGGCCGCCGGGTTCCAGCCGGAGGACGTGGACATCGTCCTTCTGACCCATCTGCACTTCGATCACGTGGGGGGGGCCACCCGCCTCGAGGCCGGAGGCCAGGTCGTGCCTGCCTTTCCCGGCGCCCGGCACGTGGTCCAGCGGGGAGAGTTCGAGTTCGCCGCCTGGCCCAATGAGCGGGTGCAGGCCTCGTATCTGGAGCGGAACCTGGCCCCCATCACCGAGGCCGGGCTCTGGTCCTTCGTGGAGGGTGAGACCGAGATCACCCGGGGCGTTCAGGTCATCCCCACCCCGGGGCATACCCCGCATCACCAGAGCGTCCTCCTAGGCTCCGGTGGCGAGGCGGCCTTCTACCTGGCGGACCTCTGCCCCACCACCGCCCACCTCCCCCTCCCCTGGATCATGGGCTATGACCTGGAGCCCCTGGTAACGCTGGAAACCAAGCGCGCCCTCTGGAAGCGAGCGCAGGCGGAGGACTGGCTCCTCGTGTTCGAGCACGACGTGGAGACCCCCTGGGGGCGCCTGGACGAGGCAGGAAAGGGGCTCAGGCCCTGAGGGTCCCCTAGAAGGCCGTTTAAGAAGTAGAGGGGCCACCGGGAAGGGGTCTTGCGCGTCCGGGTCAAGGCGGGTCGCTGAAAGCGATGCGGTAGCATCGGTGAAGCGGCCCAACGAAGATCCCGGGCCGCAACCCCCCTTCCCCCTGCGGGTTGGGGCGGCAGGGGCCCACTTCGGTCGTTGGCCCGCCTCGACGTAGCTTTCGCTATGCCTTCAGCGGGCCGCCTACGAATCGGGCCCCTGCCGCCCCAACGGTGGTCCCTCTACTTCTTCAACGGCCTTCATAGGGGGGCTTCCGCAGGTGACCTTTCCTCCGTTTCTGCCTATCTTCGTCTGGCTGCGGATCCGACGGCGACCTGCCGAGGAGACGCCCCTGCACCATGGCCGGGTGCCCCACGGACCCTCGGCCCGGCGGACCCCCCTCGGGGGGTCCCGCCCACACCTCTCCCCGGACGGCGGAAGCCCGCCCACCGGGCCCCAGGACACCAGGACGTGGAGACCGTCATGACCGACCCTTCCCGGATTCCGGTACTCGTGAGTGCTGCCCGGACCCCCATCGGCCGCTTTCTCGGTGGCCTTTCCCCCCTGTCCGGAGCGGAACTGGGCGCCGTGGCCGTGAAGGCGGCCGTGGAGCGCGCAGGGGTGGACCCCGGAGCCCTGGATGAGGCGATCCTGGGGAATGTCGTGCAGGGCGGGGGTGGCCAGGCGCCGGCCCGGCAGGCCGCCATGGGGGCCGGGCTGCCGGCGACCCTTCCGGCGGTCACGGTCAACAAGGTCTGCGGCTCGGGGCTCAAGGCGGTGATGCTCGCGGCCCAGGGGATCCGGGCCGGGGACATTCAGGCGGCGGTGGCGGGGGGCTTCGAATCCATGTCCAACGTGCCCCATTACCTGCGGGGGATGCGGGGGGGGATCAAGTTCGGGGACCAGGCCCTTCAGGACGGTCTCATCCACGACGGGCTCTGGTGCAGCTTCGGGCAGTGCCACATGGGCGGGCACGCCGAGTACACGGCGGACCGGGCCGGCATCACCCGGGAGGCCGCCGACGCCTTCGCTCTGGATTCCCACAGGAAGGCGGTAGCGGCCATCGAGGCGGGGAAGTTCGCTGCCGAGATCGTCCCGGTGGAGATCGCCGGCCGCAAGGGGACCACGGTGGTGGACACCGATGAAGGCCCCCGCGCCGATACTTCGGCGGAGGCCCTGGCCCGGCTTCGGCCTGCCTTCCCGAACGATGCCCCCGAGGGGCTCGACAACCTGGTGGTCACCGCCGGTAACGCCCCGGGGCTGAACGACGGCGGGGCCGCTCTCGTGGTCACCTCCCTGGCCTTCGCCCAGGCCCACGGTCTTCCGGTGCGGGCCCGCATCGATGCCTATGCCGCCGGCGGCACCGAGCCCCGGGACCTCTTCTTCGCTCCCATCGCGGCGGTGAGGAACCTCATGGCCCGGGCTGGAACCACCATCGGCGACTACGGACTCTTCGAGGTGAACGAGGCCTTTGCCGTCCAGGCCCTGGCCGACATGGAGGCCCTGAACATGGACCCGGAGCGGGTGAACGTGCACGGAGGGGCTGTGGCCCTGGGCCACCCCATCGGATGCTCCGGCGCCCGCATCCTGGTCACCCTCCTTCACGCCATGGAGGACCGTGACGTCGAAACGGGGATGGCCACCCTGTGCCTCGGCGGAGGAAACGCCGTCGCCCTCTCCATCACCCGCGCCTGAGGTCCCTCCGGCGCCCCATGCAGCTGCCTGGACGCCTCGGAGAATCATGGCGACCCCGACCGGTCCCCCTCGTGGCGGCTCTCGCCGTGGCCCTGGGCGCGGTCGGGGCTGCTGCGGGGCTGACCCGGCTCGAGGTGCGGGGAGGCGGGCACCTTCTCCTGACCGCCTCGGAGGTCTGGCTCCTCCTGGTGTTCGTGGCGGGTGTGCTGGCGCTTCTCTTCGGCGCCTCCGCTCGCGTGGGCCTCGGCCTGCGTGGGCAGGGAGCCCGGGAAGGGCTGGAGCGACTCCGCGCCCGGGCCGAGGCGCTGGACCGGAACGAAGTTGCCGCTCCGGAGGATCTTCGCGGGCGGCCGCGGGCACAGGTGCCGCCGCAGGCACCTGGGCGCTCGCAGGCAGGGGAGGGTGGGCCGGGACCGGAGGGGATCATGGCCACGGGAGGGTGGCTCCTCCTCGTGTACGTGGCGGGATGGCTGGTCCTGGGGTAGGCCGCGTTGCTTCCGGCCTCGCTTCGGGAGTTTGGCATGCCGAAACGGGGAGTTGGGGAAGGAGATACGGGGAAGAGGTGGTCCAGGCGGTACGGCGGGAAGCTGGGTGAGGGAATGGAAAATGAATGAACCTGAAGAGGGAGATGACCGGATGACGAAGGCAGAGGGAACCGGGATTCGAACGCTCGCCGTGATCGGGAGCGGAACGATGGGGAACGGCATCGCCCACGTGGCGGCGCTGAGCGGGCTCCAGGTCAAGCTGGTGGATGTCTCCGCCGACGCCCTGGAACGTGCGCTCGCCACCATCGGAAAGAATCTGGATCGACAGGTGAAGAAGGAGCAGGTCACGGAGTCGGCGAAGGCAGAGGCGCTGGCACGCATCTCGACCCATACCGACCGGGCGGCGGCCGTCTCCGATGTGGATCTGGCCATCGAGGCCGTTCCGGAGATCGCCGAGCTCAAGTACGAGATCTTCGCCGATCTGGACGCCCACGCCCCCGAAGGCGCGATCCTGGCCTCCAACACCTCGTCCATCTCCATCACCGAGATCGCGGCCCGGACATCCCGCCCGGAGAAGGTGATCGGGATGCACTTCATGAACCCGGTCCCGGTCATGCAGCTCGTGGAGGTGATTCGAGGGCTGGCCACCGATGACGCGACGACGCACGCGGTTGTGGCGCTCTCCGAGGCCATGGGGAAGACCCCCGTGGAGGTGAACGACTTCCCCGGGTTCGTGTCGAACCGGGTGCTCATGCCCATGATCAACGAGGCCATCTTCGCCGTGATGGAGGGCGTGGCCGAGCCCGAGGCCATCGACACGGTCATGAAGCTGGGGATGAATCACCCCATGGGACCCCTGGCCCTGGCCGACCTCATCGGTCTCGATACCTGCCTGAACATCCTGGAGGTCCTCCACCGGGAACTGGGGGATGATCGCTACCGGCCGTGCCCCCTCCTGCGGAAATACGTGGCCGCCGGCTGGCTGGGCCGTAAGTCGGGCCGCGGCTTCCACGTCTACTCCCGCTGAGGCGACCCCCCATGACCCGCTTGACCGACGAGCAGCTCGAGATCCGTGCCCTGGCCCGGGAATTCGCGCTCGGCGAACTCCGCCCCCACGCCGAGGCGTGGGATGCCGCCCGCGCCCTCCCCGAGGAGGTCTTCCGGGGGCTCGCGGACATCGGGTTCCTGGGACTCCGTGCCCCCGAGGCGCACGGCGGCCTCGACCTGGATCTCCCCACCGCCCTCCTGGCGGTGGAGGCCCTGGCCTGGGGCGAGGCTGCCGTGGGGCTCTCGGTGGCGATCCATGCCGGACCGGTGACCCGGGCCCTCCTCACGGCCGGGACGCCTGCACAGCAGTCCCGCTGGCTGCCCGGGCTCGCCGACGGCTCCTGCCTGGGGGCCTTCGCCCTTTCGGAGAGCGAGGCCGGGAGCGACGTGGGCGCCGTGGCGCTCCGGGCGGAAGCCGCAGACGACGGATGGATCCTGACCGGCGAGAAGCGGTGGGTGACGAACGGAGTCCGGGCGGGCCTCCTCGTGGTTTTTGCCCGAACCGGGGCCCCGGCCGAGGCCGACACCCCGGCGACCGAGGGGCTGACGGCCTTTCTCGTGGAGGGCGGCGCTGACGGGATCCGCGTGGTGGGTCGGGAGCGCACGCTGGGCCTCTGCGCCTCGGAAACCGTGACCCTGGCATTCGAGGGGGTGCGCCTCCCGGAGGACGCGCGACTCGGATCCGTGGGGGAGGGGTGGAGCGTGGCCCGGGACGCCCTGGTCCACGGGCGCCTCTTCGTGGCGGCCCAGGCCCTGGGCATCGCCCAGGCGGCCCAGGAACACGCCGTTCGGTACGCCGGGGAGCGGGAGCAGTTCGGTCGCTCCCTCGACGCCTTCGGGGGGATCCAGGAGAAGCTGGCGGGCATGGCGATCCGCATCGCCCAGGCACGGGCCCTGCTCCTGGAGACGGCGGTCCGGGTGGACGCCGCCGGGCTGGACCTCCGCGGCGACGGGGTGAGCGAGGGTGCGCTGCACCATCCCGTCTCCCTGGAGGCCGCCGCCGCCATGGCCAAGGTCACCGCCTCCGAGGCCGCCATGTGGGTGTCGGACGAGGCGGTGCAGATCTTCGGCGGCTACGGCTACATGCGCGACTATCCCGTGGAGAAGCTGATGCGGGATGCCAAGGGGACGGAGATCTACGAGGGGACCAGCGAGGTCCTCCGGTGGGTCATCGCCCGGGAACTCGTCCGGGAGGCCGCCGGGGGGTAGGACCCTTCGCCCGCCGCATCCCGCTACCCATATTCACGATCCGAACACCTGGTTCACGATCCGAACAGCTGGAGCCGAAACCGATGAAGCTCTTCGACACCCTTTCCGAGTACGGCCACGAGCAGATCGTCTTCTGGTCCGAGCCCGAACTCGGCTACCGGGGGATCATCGCGATCCACGACAGCACGCTGGGGCCGGCCCTCGGGGGGACGCGCTTCTGGAACTATGCCTCGGACGACGAGGCCATCACCGACGTCCTCCGGCTGTCCCACGGGATGACCTACAAGGCGGCCATCGCCGGCGTGTCCCTGGGGGGTGGAAAGTCGGTCATCATCGGCAACAACCGCACGCGGGACCGGGAGATGATCTTCCGCGCCCATGGGCGGGCCGTGGAATCCCTTGGCGGACGCTACATCACCGCAGAGGACGTGGGGACGTCGGTGGACGACATGGAGTTCGTCCGCATGGAGACCGACTCGGTGGTGGGCGTGTACGGCGGATCCGGTGATCCCTCGCCCGTGACCGCCTTCGGCGTCTACCAGGGCATCCGGGCGTCGGCGGAGCGGCAGTTCGGGTCCGCCTCGCTCGAGGGGCGGCACATTCTCGTGCAGGGGCTCGGAAACGTGGGGTACCACCTCTGCGGCTTCCTCCACGAGGAGGGGGCGCGCCTCACGGTTACCGACATCGACGAGGGCCGGATCTCCCGGGTCCGTGATGACTTCGGGGCCGCCGTTGTGGGGCCGGACGAGATCTACGGGATCGAGGCCGACATCTTCGCGCCCTGCGCACTGGGCTCGGTGATCAACGACGACACCCTGAAGGTCCTTCGGGTGAAGGTGGTGGCCGGCGGAGCCAACAACCAGCTGGCCCATGCCCGGAACGGGGAGGAACTGCATCAGCGGGGAATCCTCTACGCCCCCGACTACGTGATCAATGCCGGTGGCCTCATCAACGTTTACGGGGAGCTTCACGACTGGACGTCGGAGCGCAGCAAGCGGAAGGCCGGGGAGATCTTCGGCACCCTTCTGCGGATCTTCGCCCTGGCTGCGGACGAGGGGGTGCCCACCGCGGTGGCCGCCGACCGCATTGCGGAGGAACGAATCCAGCGCGTCCGGCACCTGCATCGCTCCTACGTCTGACGAGCCGCCTGACCGGTCCTCCGACCGGCAGGCATCCGAAGGGCGGCCGGCGGCGCATCGTTCACGCCGCCGGCCGCGAGCCCTCCCTCTCCTGATTCCCCACCGCATCCTGCCATGTCTCCCTACCCGCATCTTGCCGCCGCCGACCCGGAGCTCCTGCAGGCCGTCCTCGCCGAGGGACGCCGGCAGGCCGACGGCCTGGAGCTCATCGCCTCCGAGAACTTCGTGTCGCGCGCCGTACTGGAAGCCGCCGGAACGGTGCTCACCAACAAGTACGCCGAGGGGCTTCCCGGAAAGCGCTACTACGCGGGATGCGAGTTCGTGGATGTGGCGGAGTCGCTGGCCCGCGACCGGGCGAAGCAGCTGTTCGGGGCCGACCATGCCAATGTGCAGCCCCACTCGGGTGCGCAGGCCAACATGGCCGTGTTCCTGGCCTTTCTGAAGCCGGGGGATCGCATCCTCGGAATGAACCTCTCCCATGGAGGCCATCTCACCCACGGGTCGCCGGTGAATGCCTCCGGGATCCTCTATGAGGCCCATGCCTACGGCGTTCGGGAGAACGACGGGCGCATCGACTACGACGTGGTGCGCACGCAGGCCCGGGAGGTTCGCCCGACCATGATCATCGCCGGGGCCAGTGCCTACCCCCGGACCCTTGACTTCGAGGCGTTTGGCGAGATCGCCCGCGAGGTGGGAGCCGTCCTCCTGGTGGACATGGCCCACATCGCGGGACTCGTGGCCGCGGGCGTGCACCCCAGCCCCGTCCCCCACGCCGACGTGGTCACCACCACCACCCACAAGACCCTCCGGGGTCCCCGGGGTGGAATCATCCTCTCCCGGGAGGAGCACGCCAAGGCCGTGGACAAGGCCGTCTTCCCCGGGACCCAGGGGGGACCACTGATGCACGTGATCGCGGCCAAGGCCGTGGCCTTCCGGGAGGCGCTGGAGCCTTCGTTCGCCACGTATGCCCGGCAGGTGGTGGCCAACGCGCGGGCTCTTGGCGAAGGACTGGTGGAGCGGGGCTTCCAGCTGGTGTCCGGAGGGACGGACAACCACCTGATCCTCGTGGACCTTCGGGATCGAGGGGAGCTCACCGGGAAGGCGGCGGAGCATGCCCTGGAGGCGGCCGGGATCACCGTGAACAAGAACACCGTTCCCGGGGAGCCCCGTTCGCCCTTCGTGACCTCCGGGCTCCGCATCGGCACGCCGGCCCTCACCACCCGGGGGATGGCCGAGGCCGAGATGCGTCAGGTGGCCGGCTGGATCGCCGACATCCTCGAAGCCCCCGAGTCCGAGGCCGTGCGCGGCCGGATCCGGGTCCGGGTTCGGGAGCTGGCGGGTCAGTTCCCCCTCTATCCCGAGCTCACGGGCTGAGTCGGCCGACCCTGGCTGACGCACCGCGCCCGCGCATCGTGCACCTCGCCCGCGCACCGCGTACCCCACCCGCGCACCCGGGTCGATGCCCGCACACTGGCGCGGCGCCCCCCGGGGGTGAAAGATTTCGGACATGAGCCACGTGAAGGTTGCCGACGACATCCTGGATCGCCTCCGGGACCGGGACCCCCGGTTTCACCCGAAGGCCTATCTCTTCGTGCTGTCCGCTCTCCACCACGTCATGGGAGGGATGTCGAAGCCCCGCCACATTACCGGGTGGGAACTGGCCGTGGGAGTTCGAGACCTGGCGCTTCGGGAGTTCGGCCTCCTGGCCCGGATGGTACTGGGCCACTGGGGTGTGCACGCCACCGACGATGTGGGGGAGATCGTCTTCGCTCTGGTGGAGGCGGGCATCCTGGTCAAGCAGGACGAGGACCGGATCCGGGATTTCCACGCCCTCTTCGATTTCGAGGACGTCTTCGAGCGGAATTACCCCTGGGTCATCGGGAGTGGAGGCGGGAGCTGATCCGGAGGCGGGTCCCCGGGGCTGTGGCACGGGGTGTGGCGGGGCTGAGGATTCAACACGGGAGGGGCGGTGATGGACGCAGAGACGATGCGGTTTCCTCGTTGTCAGAAGTGTGACGTGGGACTTCTCCTGCCTCTGTCCGACTACGGGCGCGACGGGGCCCCCATTCGCTACAAGGCCTGGGTCTGCGCGAATCCGGAGTGCGGGTTCAACATCCGGATCGACAACGGCGAAATCACCTTCGGACGCGCCATCGGGCAGAGCTTCAAGTAGACGCCTCCGCCTCCGTGCCCCGATCCCGGTCCGATCGACCCCACCTCCTCCCGGTGCCCTCGGGCTCGGAGGCCGCCGCCTTCGACGCCGCGGCCCGTGAGGCCGGTGCCTCGGGCCCGGTGCTCATGGAGAGCGCGGGGCGAGGTGCTGCGGACGTGGCCATGGCGTGGCTCCGCGAGGCAGGGTCGGAGGGTCCCGTCCGCGTTCTGGCCGGCGCCGGAAACAACGGTGGAGACGCCGTGGTCGTGGCCCGGACGCTCCATGCCCGCGGCGTGGAGGTGGATCTCTTCGTGGATCCCCGCCGACCCCGCCCCGACCCCCTCCTTCACGGGCACGACGTCCCCACCTGGCCCATGGAGGAGGAGGGACTGGGTGCCGGATGGGTCCCGGAGGGCGCCTCCCGTCGGCCGGTGGCCCTGGTGGTGGACGGGCTTCTGGGGACCGGACTTTCCTCAGCCCCCCGAGGGCCGGTGGAGCGCTGGATACGGGCCCTGGCGGCCTGGGCCCGGGAGGCGGAGGTCCCTGTCCTCGCCCTGGATCTTCCGTCCGGCGTCGTGGCCGATTCCGGGCAGGTCCCGGGCGCCGTGGTCCCCGCCCACCTCACAGTGGCTTTCGGAGCCCCGAAGCTGGGAACGCTGCTCCACCCCGGTCGGGCGCGGGCCGGCCGCCTCGTCGTGGTGGAAATCGGCTTTCCTCCCTGGTCCGAGAACGATGCGTCCGCCGCCCTCGTGACCGGGGCGTGGGCCCGGGCGCGCCTCCCGCGCAGGGACCTGGACACCCACAAGAACGCCGTGGGCCGACTCCTCCTCGTGGCCGGGGGGGAGGAGATGGGGGGGGCAGCCGTGCTCGCGGCCCGGGCCGCCCTCCGGGCCGGGGTCGGAATGCTCCGGGTCCTGTGCGCACCCCGGCACCGGGAACTCTTCCACCACCACGTCCCCGAGGCCATCCTTCCCGATCCCGGGGATCCGGACCAGGTGAGGGCAGCGCTGGAGGCCTCGGATGCGGTGGCCGCCGGCCCAGGGATGGGGCTCGACCCCGGTGCGTCCCCGGCCCGCCTGCTGGGGATCCTGCTTGAGGAGGCGAACAGGCATCCGACCGTGGGGGGCTCCGACGCCGGTTCCGCCTGCCCGTTTCTCATGGACGCGGACGCCCTTACCCTGCTGGGGCGCGGTGAGCTTCCACCCCTCCCCGGGGGGGGCGCGGGGCGACATCTCCTGACGCCGCATCCGGGTGAGCTGGCGCGAATCCTGGCCGGGGATCCAGTCCCTGGCCATGCGCCGGCCGCGGCGCGAGCCGCAGCCGCCCGCTGGCAGGCCGTGGTACTCCTCAAGGGGGCGCCGTCGATGGTGGCGACTCCGGCGGGCGATCCCCTCTGGATCAGCGCCAGCGGAGGCTCGGCCTTCGCCCGGGGCGGGATGGGCGACGTCCTCACCGGGGTGGCCGGCGCCCTTCTGGCCCGCGGGATGGCCGCCCGGGAGGCGGCCGCGATGGCCCTGCATCTGACCGGGAGGGCCGCCGACCATGCCCTGGAGGCCGGATGCGCCAGCGACGCTCTCCTCCCCTCCGACCTGCTGGACGGCCTGCCCCGGGTCCTGGCCGAGGTCGGAGGGGAGGGAGACGCGTCCGGGATCGATGGTGCCGAAGATCTCGGGAGCGGCACCCAGACCGGCATCCCCGCGGGCATGACGGCCGGCACCACCCCCGCCCACGTCCGGCCCCGCCTGGCGCACCTTCCTGCGGTGATCCTCGACCTGGCAGCTCCCCGATGACCCCCGATCCGCGCAGGGAAGGGGAGAAGGGTCCGACCCTGGGACCCGGCGTCGAATTCGACCGCATCCGGGGCTTTCTCAAGGGATGCGCCTCGGCGGATCATGTCCGGGTGGGGCCCGGCGACGACGCCGCCGTGCTTGCCGACGGGATCGTCCTCTCCAGTGACCTGGCGATGGAGGGGGTCCATTTCCGGCTGGACTGGATGGATCCGGTGGAGGCGGGATTCCGGGCCACCGCCGCCGCCCTCTCGGACCTGGCGGCGATGGCGGCCCGGCCGCTGGGGGTCCTGGCGTCGGTGGCCGTTCCGTCGCCTGGAACGCTGGCCGCGCCGCTCATGGACGGTGTCCGGGAGGCGGCGGAGTCGGCGGGGACCGTCCTGCTGGGAGGGGACCTGACCCGGTCTCCGGGCCCGGCCGTCGTGGATATCATGGTCGTGGGGCGGACGCTTCGCCCCATGCTCCGGAGCGGCGCCCAACCGGGTGACGAACTCTGGGTCACCGGAACGGTGGGGGCCTCCACCGCTGCCGTGGAGGCCTGGCAGGCTGGCCGGGCGCCGGACCCCGAAGCTCGACGCGCGCATGTCCGGCCGATTCCCCGGCTCGGGGAGGGGGTCTGGCTTCTCGAGGCCCTGGGGGCCCGGGCCGGGCTCGACCTTTCCGACGGGATGGCGGGAGATGCCGGCCACCTGGCGGCGGCCTCGGGAGTGGGGGTGGTCCTTGAGGGGAGCGCCGTTCTCGCCGTTGCCCACCGGGAGCCGGGAGAGGAGGAGGAAAGGGTCCTGGCCCGGGCCCTTCATGGGGGGGAGGACTACGAGCTGCTGGTGGCCCTCCCACCGGGGGCAGGCGCGGCAAGGGTGGAGGAATTCCGGCAACGGTTTGATCTTTCCCTTTCTCGCGTGGGGAGAGTGGTAGCCGGAGACGGTGTGCACCTCCGTCCCCTCGACGGCAGCCCTCCCGTCCGCCTTTCCCTGGGTGGATGGGACCACTTTCGATCTGAACCGGGGCATCCCGCGTCACCGTGATCCGAACCCTCTTCGTGCTTCTGGCCGGCGTCATTCTCACCTTCAGCCTCTCGGCGTGGGTGCGCCTGTCGGGTCTGATCCGGGCGCCGTGGGCCCACGATCACTGCAGCCGGGCCTCCAGCTTCTGGGGGCGGGCCATGGTCCGGCTCGCCGGTGTGCGGGTCACCCTGGAGGGTGCGACCCGCGAGAAGATGGACCGGCCTCTGGTGGTGGTGGCCAACCACCAGAGCTGGTTCGACGTCTTCGTCCTGGGAGGCCTTCTGCCGGGACGCGCCCGCTTCGTTGCCAAGGAGGAACTGCGGCGCATCCCCCTCTTTGGCGCGGCGTGGGAGACCTGCGGGCACATCCGGGTGAACCGGGGGGATCGGGCCGAGGCCGTGCGGTCCCTCAACGAGGCGGGGACCCGAATCCGGGACGAGCGCCTGAACGTGATCCTCTTTCCCGAGGGCACCCGGTCCCCCGACGGACATCTCCTTCCGTTCAAGAAGGGCGCCTTTGTCCTCGCCATCCAGACCGGGGTTCCCCTGCTCCCTGTGGGCATCTCCGGAAGTCGGGCGGTCATGGCCAAGGGGTCCTTCCGGATCCAGCCGGGCGAGATCCGGGTCCGCGTGGGCGAACCCATCCCGGTGGAGGGGCTGACCACGGCGGACCGTGACCAGCTTCTGGCCCGGGCCCGAAGCGAGATCCTGGTCCTGATGGACCCCTCGGACGCGGGAGACGTCCATCCGTCCGACCAGGCTGCGGACGCCGACCAGGCTGCGGACGCCGACCACGCCGCGGACCACGCCGCGGACGCCAGCGCCGCCTCCGACGTTTCCACCCCATCCCCCTCCAGTACCCCGGCGGGCACGGCATCGCCCCGCGTTTCCCGCCACGAACCCATCCCTGACATCACGGAGACCTCCGAGTGAACCACCAGACCATCACCCATGTGCGGGGTCGCGAGATCCTGGATTCCCGCGGCAATCCCACCGTCGAGGCCGAGGTCGTCCTGGCCGGGGGAGCCATGGGGCGAGCCGCCGTTCCCTCGGGCGCCTCTACCGGAGAACACGAGGCGGTGGAGCTTCGGGACGGCGATCCTCGCCGGTACCTGGGGCGAGGCGTCCGTACCGCCGTGGCCAACCTGGTGGGGCCGGTGGCGGAGGCCATCGTGGGGCGGGATGCAGGGGACCAGGAGGGACTGGATGCAGCCCTCGTTGCCGTCGACGGCTCGCCGAACAAGGGGAGGCTGGGGGCCAACGCCCTGCTGGCGGCGTCGCTGGCCTCGGCGCGTGCCGTGGCGGTGGCCCGGGGGCTGCCCCTCTTCGAATCCCTGGGGGGGAGCGACGCGACCCTCCTTCCGGTTCCCATGATGAACATCCTGAATGGCGGGTCTCACGCGCCCAACAACGTCGACCTGCAGGAGTTCATGATCATGCCCGTCTCGGCCGACACCTTCGCCGAGGGGCTGCGAACCGGGGTGGAGATCTTCCACCACCTGAAGAACGTGCTGGCCGAGCAGGGGCGGGGAACCGCCGTGGGTGACGAGGGCGGGTTTGCCCCGGACCTGGGAAGCAACGAGGAGGCCGTGGAGGTCATTCTTCGGGCCATCGAGCGCGCCGGATACCGCCCGGGGGAGGACGTGGTGCTGGCTCTGGATGCGGCGGCGTCGGAGTTCCACGACGAGAACGGCTACACCTTTCGCTGGTCGTCGGGAGATCGGCGCAACGCCGGCGAGATGGTGGACTTCTGGAAGGACTGGCTGGACCGCTATCCCATCGCCTCCATCGAGGACCCCATGGACGAGAACGACTGGGAAGGATGGAAGGCCCTCACCGCGGCGGTGGGGGACCGGGTTCAGCTCGTGGGTGACGACGTCTTCGTCACCAACACCGAGATCCTGCAGCGGGGGATCCGCGACGGGGTGGCCAATGCCCTCCTGGTCAAGGTGAACCAGATCGGAACCCTCACCGAAACGCTCCAGGCCATCGAGGCCGCCTCCCAGGCCGGATACCGGTCGGTCATCTCGCACCGGTCGGGCGAGACCGAGGACGTGTTCATCGCGGATCTGGCGGTAGCCACCGGCGCGGGCCAGATTAAGACGGGATCGGCCTCCCGCACGGACCGGGTGGCCAAGTACAACCAGCTTCTCCGCATCGAGGAGCAACTCGGGCCGCGGGCCCGGTACCCCGGTCGGAGCCTCTTTGCCCGTTGAGCCTGTCTTCCCGGTGAGGACAGTCGTCCGCCACGCACACCCCCGGGTCGACCCCGATCCCGATCCCGGCCCCGACCCCGACGGAGACTGCCCGTGACGCGCATCGTCTTTCCCGCTGTCTTTCTCCTTGCCGGCTACTACGCCGTGTTCGGTGGAGAGTACTCGGTGGCCGACCTGGATCGGACCCGTGTCCAGGTGGAGCAGGCCGCCGGGGAACTGGCCGAGCTCGAGACGGAGGCCCGCCGCCTGGAAGCCCGGGTGACTGCACTGGAGACGGACCCCCGGACGCTGGAGCGGCTGGCCCGGGAGGACATCGGGATGATCCGCGACGGCGAGGTTCTCTACCGCTTCGCCGACGGCGGCGTACCCCGGACCTCCGAGGTTGACACGAGAGACGGTGGGCGGTAGGATTTCGGTTCTCCAAGCCGGAGTAGCTCAGTCGGTTAGAGCAGCGGAATCATAATCCGCGTGTCGGGGGTTCGAGTCCCTCCTCCGGCATCCCAGAGCCGCGGGGTCCGACGCGTCGGACCCCGTTCTGGCAAGGGCCCCCCGGGACGCGCGACGCCCAGGGGGGCCCTTGGACTTTCTCCCCCGGTCCGGGTCCGAAAGGATCGGGATCCACGGGGTCGGAGGCGCCTGCTCCGGGCCCGTCTTGAACCGCCGGACGCCATGAGTCGAGCCAACGCCATTGCCGAGCTTCTGGAGGAGCGCCGCGAGCGACTCCTCGCCTCCACGGGTCGGCCCCTCCGCATCCCCGCATCGGATGACGAGGTGCCGCTGACCCCGGAACGTCGCCGGTACCTCTTCGAGGAGGCGGTGGAGCTCTACTGGAACGACCTGGAGTGGGAGAACGTGACCCAGGAGGAGCGCATGGAAGGGGGACCCCTTCCCGAGCTCACCTTTCCCGGGTTCCTGGCCTACGTGCGCGGGCTCCTTCTGACCCAGGTTCGCCCGGATTCGCTGGCCCCTGCGTCGCCCCGTCCCCAGGTTGTGGAGGATCTGCTGGCCTTCCTGGCCGGGCGGCTTCTGGACCTCCAGGAGGAGGTCCGGGAGGGTTCCCCCTCGGACGGGGACCGGGCCGCGCTCGAGTACCGCATGACCGACGGCCTCCTCGACCGGGTCCTCATGACCTTCCACGGGATCCAGGCGGAGGATGTCGGGATCCTGGAAGACGTCTGAGCCCGGATTCGTGCCCGCCGGATCCAGCCCCCAGGGTTTCCCGTGAGCCGCCGGCCCGGCCATGCGTACCTGGCGGGAGCGCCGCTGCTTTTCGCCCACCGCGGCGGAGCCCGGCTGGCCCCGGAAAACACGATGGAGGCGTTCCTCCAGGCGGTGGAACGATGGGGTGCCGACGTCCTGGAAACCGATGTTCGGCTGTCGCGAGACGGTGAGCTTGTGGTCATCCACGACGACACGGTGGACCGGACCACCGACGGATCCGGATCCGTGGCGGACATGACCTGGGGCGAGCTCCGGCAGCTGGATGCAGGCTACCGCTACGTCGATCTGGACGGCGAGACGAGCGCCCGGGGGCGCGGCGTGGGTATTCCCCGCTTCGTGGATCTCCTGGAGGCGCTCCCCGGGGTCCGGATCAACGTGGATGCCAAGGCCCCGGCGGCGGCCCAACCGCTCGTAGAGCTTCTTCATCGACGGGGGGAGGAGCACCGGGTCCTCGTGGCCTCGGAGTTCGAGGCCACCCGGGGCGACCGGCTGGGCTACCGGGGGGCCATTTCGGCGACTCGCCGCCAGATCACCCGCTTCTACCTCTCCCACCATCTCCCGTTCGGGGGACCCTACACCCCGAAGACCGACGCCCTCCAGGTCCCCTGGCGATGGGAGGGCCGGCAGGTGACCACCCGGCGCCTTATCGCCGAGGCTCACCGACGGAATCTTCCGGTGCACGTCTGGACCGTGGACGACCCGGACATCATGCGGACGCTCCTCTCCTGGGGAGCCGACGGGATCCAGACCGACCGCCCAGATCTCCTGGCCCAGATCCTCCACGAAGATCGGGGTCGGCCCCTCCCCCCCGGACGGCCATGAGGCCGCCAGAGGGGACGAGCGGGATGCCGGATCCGGTCCGGGTGGTGCACGAGGCCCTGTCCCGGCCAGACCTCCCGACGGAGGGTCCCCTCCTGGTGGGGCTTTCCGGGGGGCGGGATTCGCTGGTTCTCCTCCACCTTCTCCGCTTCGCCCCGCGCCCGGCGGCCCCGATGGCCCCCGTGCCCCGGCTGGCGGCCATCCACGTGAATCACCGCATGCGGCCGGACAGCGACGCCGACGCCCGCTGGATCGCGGGCCTCTGCCGCGCCTGGGGTGTGCCTCTCCGTACCGTGCACCTTTCCCGCGTCCCCAGCGGCGAGACCGAGGCCCGAACCCTTCGCTACCGGGCCTTCCGGCGGGAGGTCCGTCGAATCGGCGCCCGCCGACTTCTTCTGGCCCACCATGCCGAGGACCAGGCAGAAACCGTGCTCTTCCGGATCCTTCGGGGCACGGGCCCCCGGGGGCTGGCTGGAATCCCTCCGGTCCGTTCGCTGGGATCGGCGGTGGTGATCCGGCCGCTTCTCTCCCTTCCCGGTGCGGAGGTGGAAGCCTGGGCCCGCCAGGCCGGGTTGCGCCCCCGGGTCGACCCCAGCAACAGGGACCTTTCCCATCGGAGGAACTGGATCCGGCATCATCTCCTTCCGGCGCTGGAGGCTGGCGCTCCCGGCTTCCGAGAGACACTCCTGGCGCTGGCCACGGAAGCCCGGGCGCGGGAGGAGGCCCTGGACCGGATCCTGGCCCCCGCCCTCCGGCACGTGCTCCTGAACGCCGGGCGGGAAGGCGACAGGTCCCGTTTCGTGGTTGCCCGTGGCGCACTGCTTCTCTATCCTGAGCCGGTGCGCGGAGAACTGCTTCGGCGTCTCCTTCGCCGGCGGGGGCGGAGCCTCGGCCGGAGAGGGTTGGGCCTGGCCCTTCACTTCTGCGCCACAGCCGTGAGCGGAAGGGAGGTGACACCGGGCCCCGGCGTGCGCCTTTTCCGGGATTTCGACCGGCTGGTCCTCGAGATGGGAAGCGATCCGGTCCAGCCACCGGTGCCTGCATCGGCTTACCCGCCCGCCCCTCCACCCGCCTCCGTTCGCCTGGAGGGCCGGCAGGGTGAAGGGATCTGCGTTCTGCCCGGAGGCCGTCGGGTCCGGGTGACGTGGGAACTACGGCGTGGGCAGGGGGGAGACGAGGCGGCCGAAGGGGATGCCAGAGGGCAGTCCGCCGCCTTCCCGGGGGCTGGGCTTCGCCTTCCTCTCGAGGTGCGAAGTCGGCGCCCGGGGGATCGGATCCGCCCGCGGCTGGGATTGCGGAACGCCGAAGACGAGGTGCCCGGGCGGCGCCTGAAGAAACTTCTGAGCGCGGCGAGGGTCTCTCGTTGGGACCGGGACGGTCTTCCCCTCCTGGTCGATGCCTCCGGCGCGGTTCTCTGGGTCCCCGGGGTCTGGCGGACCTTGATCCCTCCCCTGGAGAACGACATGGAAACCTGGATCATCGGAGTCACGGATGCTCGGCACGACCCCTGAGAGTGTCGCCCGGCGAATGGGTGCGGAGACGTTCCGCCGCGTGGTATTCTCGGAAGAGGAACTGGGCCGGCGAACCCGGGCCATGGGCGAAGCCATAACCGGGCATTACCCGCCCGACGCCAGACTTCTGGTG
>SKNW01000001.1 GCA_007120305.1 Gemmatimonadota bacterium
ACGTGCAGATGGAAGTGGAGCTGATCTCGACGATCGCGATGGAGAAGGAACTCCGCTTCGCGATCCGCGAGGGTGGCCGCACCGTCGGCGCCGGCGTCGTCACCGAGATCCTCGACTGACGCTGCTTCCCTCCAGGGATACCGCCGGTTTCACAACCTCCCCGGCGCCCCCCGGACCCCCGGGCGGCGCCGGGGAGGTTGGCTGTCGCCGGCTCCGTAACAACGAACTGTGAGGAAGGACCATGGCCCGCGACAAGATTACCCTCGCCTGCCCGGACTGCGAGGAGCGGAACTACCACATGAAGAAGAACAAGCGTCTTCACCCCGAGCGGGTGGAGTACTCGAAGTTCTGCCCCCGGTGCCGTCGGCACACGGACCACAAGGAAACCAAGTAAGGCCGACTGCCGATGTCTCAGATCAAACGCACGGGCGAGTTCGTGCAGGAATGCTGGGTCGAGCTCCAGCGGGTCACCTGGCCCGACTGGCCCCAGCTCAAGAACGCGACCCTGGTGGTCATCATTTTCTGCCTGCTCGTTTCACTTGTCATCTGGATCATGGACATCGCATCACGGTTCTTCATCGACGTGATCATGGGAATCTTCGGCGCCTGAGGCCCGAGCATGGCTGAACCAGCGTGGTACGCAATCCAGAGCTACTCAGGGCATGAGAACAAGGTTCAGCGCCTGATCGAGCAGCGGATGGAACTGGAGGAGGGAGACCTGCCTCCGGAAGAGCGGGAGATCCAGGAAGTCCTGGTTCCGACCCAGGAGGCCACGGAGATCCGCAATGGCAAGCGCGTGCAGGTCACCCGTCGGCTCTACCCCGGCTATGTCCTGGTCAGGATGGTCTACAACGAGCGCACCCAGCACCTGATCAACGGTGTGCAGGGTGTGATCAAGTTCGTGGGGTCAGGAACGGGCGACCCGCGTCCCCTCCGCGAGGAGGAAATGAACAAGATTCTGGGCATCGAGGAGGAGGGCGCTGCCAAGGACGTGCGCGACGTCCCCTTCCATGCCGGACAGGTGGTTGAAATCACACAGGGACCCTTTACCGACTTCTCGGGCACCGTCCATGAAGTCTTCCCTGACAAGGGGAAGGTCAAGGTCGAAGTGTCCCTTTTCGGGCGCCCCACCTCGGTGGAGCTCGATTTCACGCAGCTCAAGGGCTACTGAGCGGGGCGATTGAATCATGGCGAAGAAGGTTATCGGATTTATCAAGCTTCACGTTTCGGGCGGCCAGGCGAATCCGGCTCCCCCCGTTGGCCCCGCGCTGGGGCAGCATGGCGTGAACATCATGGAATTCTGCAAGCAGTTCAACGCGCAGACCGCGCAGGCCGGGGGTATCACCACGCCGGTTGAGATCACGGTCTATGCGGATCGGTCGTTCACCTTCATCACGAAGACGCCGCCGGCCGCCGTGCTTCTGCGAAAGGCTGCCGGCATCCCCAAGGGATCCAGCGTGCCCAATCGGGACAAGGTGGCCACGGTGACCCGGGATCAGCTCCGGGAGATCGCCGAGACCAAGCTGCCGGATCTGAACGCCGTCGACGTTGACGCGGCGATCCGGATGATCGCGGGCACGGCCCGCTCCATGGGGATCCAGGTCGCCAACTGAGGCGGCCTTCGGGCCCTCCATTCCGAACGACCGCTCCGGTGGTCGAACCGGCATCCGTCAAACCACCCGCTGCGAGCCGCCAGGGGTGGGAGGATGTCCATGAGTCGGCTCTCCTTATATGCCAAAACAGGGAAAGAAGTACCGCGATGCCCTGGAGAAGGTACCCCAGGGCCTCAAGCTCCAGCCCGATGAGGCGCTGGAGCTGGTGCGGGAGCTTTCGTACGCCGGATTTGACGAGACCGTCGAGGTGGCCACGCGCCTGAGCGTGGACCCCCGGAAGGCGGATCAGATCGTTCGGGGTACGGTCGTGCTCCCCCACGGAACCGGTAAGGCCGTGCGTGTGCTTGTCATCGCTGACGGCGAGAAGGCCCAGGAGGCCACGGCCGCCGGCGCCGACTACGTTGGCTCCGACTACGTTCAGAAGATCCAGGAAGGCTGGCTCGACTTCGACGTCGTAGTCGCGACCCCGGACCAGATGGGGAAGGTCGGGCCGCTCGGCCGCGTGCTCGGGCCTCGCGGCCTGATGCCCACCCCAAAGGCCGGTACGGTAACCTTCGATGTCGGCCGCGCCGTTTCGGAGATCAAGGCCGGAAAGATCGAGTTCCGGGTGGACAAGACCGGGAACGTGCATGCCCCTATCGGCCGGGTATCCTTCGACGTGGAAAGGCTCTCGGAGAACCTTTCCGCGTTCATGGATTCCATTGTTCGTGCTCGCCCCGCCGCCGCCAAGGGTGGCTACATCCAGAGCGTCACGGTGACCAGCACCATGGGTCCGGGTATCCCGGTGGATCCGAACCTGTATCGACGGAGGGCCTGATGAAGCGCACGGACAAGGAATCCTTCGTAGTCCGGTTCACGGACCGCGTCCGCGAGTCACCGGTCTTCTATCTCACCGACTTCTCCGGCCTCAACGTGAAGGCCATGACCCGGCTTCGGCGGGAACTGCGGAGTGTTGGGGCGGAGTACATGGTGGTGAAGAACCGCCTGGTGGTCCGCGTCCTCCAGGAGCTGGATCTGGACCACGAAGAGTTGACCAGCCAGCTCAAGGGTCCCACCGGTGTCATCGTGGTAGACGACGAGCCGGTGGGTCCGGCCAAGACCCTGGTCGATTTCGCCAAGCAGAACGGGGACCGACCTGTCTTCAAGGTCGGACTTCTCGATGAGAAGGTCGTGGCCGCCGCGCAGTTCGAGCGGCTGTCCAAGCTCCCGCCCAGGGAGCAGCTCCTCGCGGAGCTCGCGGGGGCGCTGGAAGCACCGATGGCGATGTTTGCCGCGGCGCTGGAGGCGAAGGTTCAGGAGACTGCCGGTCTGCTGGACGCCCTTCGCGAAAAGAAGGCGACCGAGTAACGGCTCGGTTCGCACCCTTTCGAGCACCGCGAGTGGGCCGGCCGATCGGGCGGGTCCCTGGATTCGCGGGAAGATGTACGCCAACACCCGGCACCGCGCCCGGGAAACCAAGGAGTCAGGAAGATGGCTTACAACAAGGAAGAGCTCCTCGACACCATCGGGAGCATGACCGTTCTCGAGCTCTCCGAGTTTGTCGACGCGTTCAAGGACAAGTTCAACGTGACCGCCGTGGCGGCTGCCCCCATGGCGATGGCTGGAGCCGGTGGCGCCGCCGAGGTCGTGGAGGAGAAGGACGAGTTCGACGTCATTCTCGAGGCGATCGGCGACAAGAAGATCCAGGTCATCAAGGTGGTGCGCGAGCTCACCTCCCTCGGTCTGAAGGAAGCCAAGGACCTGGTGGAAAGCGCCCCAGCAGCGGTGAAGGAAGGCATCTCCAAGGACGAGGCCGAGCAGGTGAAGGCCAAGCTCGAGGAGCAGGGCGCGAAGGTTGCCCTCAAGTAACACCGCGGGAGCTTTTCCCGCGCCCCGGGGTTGATGGCCCTGGGGTCGGACGGTTCCGGGGGGTGCGCGAGCGCACCCCCCGGAACCGACTGAACGGGAAGGACGCCGTCGAATGGCGGCGTGGCCTTCTCCGCGGATGGTCCTCGGTGCCACTGGGCGTCGGGGATTTCCGCGCTTGACCCATCCTCATGTCCACACATGGCCGGATCCCTCCCCGGGATCCGGTTCGAGAAGGGGGGATCCCGTTGGAAGCTCGTACCTCCGCCCGGCCCATTATCAATTTCGCCAAGCTCCAGCCGGTCATGCCGATGCCCGACCTGCTGGATGTCCAACTCCGGTCCTTCGAAAAGCTCATCACGCAGGAGGATGATCCGGAGTTCAAGTGGGACTTCAGTCTCGACCGCGTCTTCGGCGAGATCTTCCCCATCTCCGACGCCAACGAGAACTTCACGCTCGAGTACGTCGCGGCCTCGCTCGGGGCGCCCAAGTACTCAATGGAGGAGTGCATCGAGCGCGACATGACCTTTGCCGCGCCCCTCAAGTCCGTGCTGCGCCTGATTGTCTGGGAAGAGCTGGAGGACGGGGAGCGTCGCCCGAAGGACATCATCGAGAAGGAGGTCTACCTCGGTGACCTTCCCCTCCTGACCGACCTCGGGACCTTCATCATCAACGGTGCCGAGCGCGTGGTGGTGAGCCAGCTCCACCGCTCCCCGGGCGTGGTCTTCGAGGAGAACGTGCATCCCAATGGATCCAGGCTTCACAGCGCCCGGATCATTCCCTTCCGAGGGTCTTGGGTGGAGTTCTCCATCGACATCAACGATGTGTGCTACGTCCACATCGACAAGAAGAAGAAGTTCCCGGCCTCGGCGCTTCTCCGCGCCTTCGGGTTCGGGACCAACGAAGAGCTCTACGCCCTCTTCTACGACACCCGCAAGGTGAAGCTGGTCAAGGCTCACTTCCAGCCCGGATCGGAGCTCCTGGGTTCGGTCATGGCGGAAGAGGTTGTGGACGAGGAGTCGGGGGAAATTCTCTTCGAGCACGGGATGGAACTGACGGAGGAGGCGCTGAAGCGGGTGGAGCGGTCCGACCTCAAGAAGATCACCGTGTATTCCGCGCGGGGCGATACGGGCCGCAGCGAGAGCCCGATCATCAAGCGGACCATTCAGAAGGATCCCACGTCGTCGGAGGAGGAGGCACTCTTCGCCATCTACTCGCTCCTGCGCCCCGGAGATGCCCCCAACGTGGAGACGGCTCGGCAGGCCCTTGAGCGGGTCTTCTTCAACCCGAAGCGCTACGACCTGGGCCGGGTTGGCCGTTACAAGATCAACCAGCGGCTCGGCGTGGAGGTTCCGAAGAGCACGACGGTCCTCACCCGCGACGACTTCGTCGCCATTCTCCGGTACCTGATCGACCTGTCCGAGGGGAAGGGCTTCACCGACGACATCGATCACCTGGGCAACCGGCGGGTGCGCACGGTGGGTGAACTCATCGCGAACCAGCTCTCCGTGGGGCTTTCCCGCATGGCGAGGCTCGTTCGGGAGCGCATGTCCATCAACACCGACCCCGAAAAGGTCTCCATCGATGACCTGGTGAACGCCCGGACCGTGTCCGCCGTGATCCAGGCCTTCTTCGGATCGTCGCAGCTGTCCCAGTTCATGGACCAGACGAATCCGCTGGGTGAGATGACGCACAAGCGGCGCGTTTCGGCGCTGGGCCCAGGGGGGCTCTCCCGGGAGCGCGCCGGCTTCGAGGTCCGTGACGTGCACTATTCCCACTACGGGCGGCTCTGCCCGGTGGAGACGCCGGAAGGACCAAACATCGGCCTCATCTCGTCCCTCACCACGAATTCCCGGGTCAACGAACTGGGCTTCGTGGAGACCCCGTACCGGAGGGTCGTCGAGGGCCGGGTCACCGATGAGATCGTCTGGCTCTCGGCCAACGAGGAGGAGGAGGTCCGGATCGCCCAGGCGAACGCGCCTCTGACCGAAGACGGACGGTTCGTGAATACCCGGGTTCTCTGCCGGGAGCGGGGCGACTTCCCCCTCCTGGAGCCGCAGGATATCGACTTCATGGACGTGGCCACCGACCAGCTGGTCTCGGTGGCCGCGGCACTGATCCCGTTCCTCGAGCACGACGATGCCAACCGAGCCCTCATGGGCTCGAACATGCAGCGGCAGGCGGTTCCCCTTCTCTTCACCGACGCACCTGTAGTGGGAACCGGGCTCGAGTCCAAGGTTGCCGTGGACTCCGGAGCCGTGATCACGGCGAAGCGCGGAGGGACCGTCACCGTGGTGACGGCCGACGAGATCGTCATTGACACGGGCGGAGCGGCGATCGAGCACGCGGACGAGCCCCTGGCCCGTCTGGCCCAGTTTGACCGTTACCGCCTGAAGAAGTTCTGGCGCACCAACCAGGACACCTCCATCAACCAGCGCCCCCTGGTGGTGCTGGGGCAGACCGTGGAGTCCGGCGACATCCTGGCGGATGGCGCCTCGACGGACCATGGCGAACTCGCCCTGGGACGGAATCTGACCGTGGCCTTCATGCCATGGTTCGGCTACAACTTCGAGGACGCCATCGTCCTCTCCGAACGCCTGGTGAAGGACGACGTTCTGACCTCGATCCACATCCAGGAACTGGAACTCCACGTCCGCGACACCAAGCGCGGGATGGAGGAGATCACCCGCGAGATCCCCAACGTCTCGGAAGAGGCGCTGGTGGACCTGGACGAGCGGGGAATCGTCCGCATCGGGGCCCGGGTCAAGGCCGGCGAAATCCTGTCGGGGAAGATCACCCCGAAGGGCGAGACGGAGCTTTCCCCCGAGGAAAAGCTTCTCACCGCCATCTTCGGGGAGAAGGCCAAGGACGTGAAGGATTCCTCGCTCCGCGTCCCCCCGGGGATGTCGGGCGACGTCATCGACGTGAAGGTCTTCTCGCGCCGTATCGACGACCCACTGCTGGAAAAAGAGCACGGCGCCCGCATCGGTGAACTGCGCCAATGGGAGCGGGACGAACTCGCACGCATCGCCGAAGCCCGCGATGCGGAGCTCACGGAACTGCTTACCAACCAGTCGGTGGCGCTCTTCCTCAAGAAGGGCACCGTGGAGCCCCTCTTCGACGAGGGCCGGAAGCTCACGACCAAGGATCTGGAGGCCATCCACTTCCGCGAGGTCGACCTGGCCACGCTGAAGGTGCAGAACAAGGAAGTGTCTGAGCGGATCCGGCGCCTGGTGGATGCCGCGCAGCACCGCCTGGATGCCGTGAAGGCGCGAACCGAGGATCAGATCGACAAGGTCTTCCAGCCCGACGAGCTTCCGCCTGGCGTTGTCCAGCTGGTCAAGGTCTACATCGCCGAGAAGCGCAAGATCGCCGTGGGCGACAAGATGGCCGGACGCCACGGGAACAAGGGGATCATCGCCCGTATTGCCCCGGAGGAGGACATGCCGTTCCTTCCGGACGGGTCCCCGGTGGACATCGTCCTGAACCCCCTGGGCGTGCCGTCCCGGATGAACGTCGGACAGGTCCTGGAAACACATCTGGGGTGGGCCGCCGGGGTGCTGGGCTTCGAAGCGAAGACGCCGGTCTTCCAGGGGGCCTCGGAGGACGAAATCGGCCTTCTGCTGAAGCTGGCCGGCGTGGAGTGGGCCCGGCAGGCCCGGCGCCTCGAGGCGCCGTCCCCGCTGGAGGGACCCGAAGACCTGCGCACGCTGGTCCGGGCGATCCGGAACCTTCCGGCTGCGGAACCCCAGGTGGTGGAGCAGGGCGCCGACGTGGGACTTCTCTATGGTCTCGGACGAAGCCTCGATGGCTGGCTGGCCCCCGACCTCCCCAGGGAGGCGCAGGTCATCATCCAGCGCCTTGTTGGATTCCTCGCTGACGCCACGGAGGAACTGGCGACCCGCGAGGGAGTGAAGGTGGCCGACCTCTTCCCGGCGGCGTCCGCCCTGGCGAAGGGCAAGAAGCCCAAGGTTGGGCTCGAGGCCGCTGTCCTGGAGTTCATGGCGGCTGCCGAGATCCGACCCGACGGAAAGATCTGGCTGCGGGACGGCCGGAGCGGGCGACGGTTCGACGCCCCGGTGACCGTTGGGAAGATCTACATGCTCAAGCTCGCCCACCTGGTGGACGACAAGATCCACGCGCGGAGCATCGGGCCCTACTCGCTGGTCACCCAGCAGCCGCTGGCCGGAAAGGCCCAGTTCGGAGGACAGCGGTTTGGTGAGATGGAGGTGTGGGCCCTGGAGGCCTATGGGGCCGCCCACACCCTTCAGGAAATCCTCACCGTGAAGTCCGACGATGTGACCGGGCGATCCAAGGTCTACGAGGCCATCGTCAAGGGCGAGAACCTGCCCGATCCGGGGGTTCCGGAGTCCTTCAACGTGCTCGTCAAGGAGCTCCAGGCGCTCGGGCTCTCCGTCACTCTCGGGAGGAACGACTGACATGATCGATTTTCCCCGCACCCGCGAGACGCGCGGCTCGGACTTTGACTTCATCCAGATCCGCATTGCCTCCCCGGACGAGATCCGGGGGTGGTCCTTTGGCGAGGTCGTGAAGCCGGAGACCATCAACTACCGTTCGTTCAAGCCCGAGAAGGACGGACTCTTCTGCGAGCGCATCTTCGGTCCCGTGAAGGACTGGGAGTGCCACTGCGGGAAGTTCAAGCGCATCCGCTTCCGCGGTCACGTGTGTGATCGCTGTGGCGTGGAGGTCACGCTCTCCAAGGTGCGTCGTGAGCGCATGGGCCACATCGAACTGGCGGTTCCCGTCTGCCACATCTGGTTCTTCAAGACGCTTCCGTCGCAGCTCGGCTACCTGGTGGGGATGTCCCTCCGGGACCTGGAGAAGGTCATCTACTACGCGAACTACGTGGTGACCCACCCCGGGAAGCAGGAACTGGAATACCTGGATCTCCTCGACGAAGACGAGTACTACGATCTTCGCGTGAAGGCCCGGGAGGAGGGGGACGAGGACTTCAAGGCCGAGATCGGAGCCGAGGCCGTCCGGACGCTTCTGAAGCAGCTGGACCACCCGGACAAGTCGGTGCCCGAGAAGAACCGGGACAACCGCGGGCTGGATCGCCTGGCGGACTGGCTCCGCAACGAGATCGCCACCGAAACCTCCCAGCACCGGAAGAAGAAGAAGCTCAAGCGCCTCAAGGTGGTGGACGCGCTCCGGAATTCGGGCGAGACGCCCGACAAGCGCAACCGCCCCGAGTGGATGGTCATGGACGTGGTGCCGGTTATCCCGCCGGACCTCCGTCCTCTGGTGCCCCTGGACGGCGGCCGCTTCGCCACCTCGGACCTGAACGATCTGTACCGCCGGGTGATCAACCGGAACAACCGCCTCAAGAAGCTCATCGAGATGCGGGCTCCGGAGGTCATCCTCCGGAACGAGAAGCGCATGCTCCAGGAGGCGGTGGACGCCCTCTTCGACAATGGACGCCGCTCGAAGGCCATCCGGGGCCGGGGAAAGCGCCCCCTCAAGTCCCTTTCGGACATGCTCAAGGGGAAGCAGGGCCGGTTCCGGCAGAACCTTCTCGGGAAGCGGGTGGACTACTCGGGCCGTTCGGTGATCGTCGTCGGGCCGGAGCTTCGGCTCCACCAGTGCGGCTTGCCGAAGGCGATGGCCGTGGAGCTTTTCAAGCCCTTCATCATCCACGAGCTCGAGCGCCGCGGCGAGGCCGAGACGGTCAAGCGGGCGAAGAAGATCGTGGAGCAGGATTCGGCCAAGGTCTATGAGGTTCTGGAAGACATCATCCGGGACCATCCCGTTCTCCTGAACCGCGCCCCCACGCTGCACCGGCTGGGAATCCAGGCCTTCGAGCCCGTGCTGGTGGAGGGGAAGGCCATCCGGGTTCACCCTCTGGTCTGTGCCGCCTTCAACGCCGATTTCGACGGCGACCAGATGGCGGTGCACGTGCCCCTCTCCTTCGAGGCACAGCTCGAGGCGCGCGTCCTCATGCTGTCGTCGAACAACGTTCTGCTTCCCTCCAATGGCCGCCCGGTCGCGTCGCCGACGCAGGACATGGTCATCGGGGCCTTCTACCTGACCCGGGCCCCTGCGGAAATCCGGGAGCTGGAGCGGGCCGTCGGGGACACCACCGTGGCCAGGTCGGCCAGGCAGACGGCGGACCAGAAACTGGACGAAACCTACGCCTCGGCCCCGCGCTTCTCCACGTATGCCGAGGTCGAGCTGGCGCACGGGCTGGATCGACTCAAGTTCCACGACCTCTGCTGGTACTGGGCGCCGCGTCAGATCCAGGACGCCGAGGAGCCAACGAAGACCCACAAGTGGGTACGTACCACGGTGGGCCGCGTGCTCTTCAACTCCATCATCCCGGACGAGATCGGGTTCCGGAACTACACGCTGGGGAAGAAGGAACTGGGAGACCTGGTCTTCGAGTGCTTCACCGGCGTGGGCCTCGGGGCAACGACCGCGTTCCTGGATGGCCTCAAGGACTTCGGATTCCGCTACGCCACCATGGGTGGGCTGTCGGTTGGAATCGTGGACCTGGAGATCCCACGGGAGAAGGCGGAGATCCTGGACCAGGCCGAAGCTCAGGTGAACCGCTTCCAGAAGGCGTACTCCGCCGGGTTCATTTCGAATGGCGAGCGCTACAACAAGGTCATCGACACCTGGACGCACGCGAACAACGACGTGGCCGACGCCATGGTTCGGCATCTGGAGCGGTCCAAGGACGGCTTCAACCCGGTGTTCATGATGATGATCTCCGGGGCCCGGGGTAATCGGGACCAGATGCGTCAGCTCGCCGGGATGCGCGGGCTCATGGCCAAGCCGCAGAAGAAGCTGACCGGCGGCATCGGCGAGATCATCGAATCGCCCATCAAGTCGAATTTCCGCGAGGGGCTGACGGTGGTGGAGTACTTCATCTCCACCCACGGGGCCCGGAAGGGGCTCGCCGACACCGCCCTCAAGACCGCCGATGCCGGGTACCTGACCCGACGACTGGTGGACGTTGCCCAGGATGTGGTGATCACCGAGGAGGACTGCGGCACCGTTCTGGGTCTCGAGATGGTCGCGCTGAAGGAGGGCGAGGACATCATCGAACCCCTCAAGGACCGGATCGTCGGGAACGTGGCACTGGAGGACGTTACGGATCCCATCGACGGCCAGCTCCTGGTGGAAGCGAGCGAGATCATCGGCGAAGGTGCCGCCGACGCCATCGAGGAGGCCGGCATCCAGATGGTCAAGATCCGCTCGGTCCTCACCTGCGAGGCCAAGCGGGGCGTGTGCCGATCCTGCTACGGACGGAATCTCGCCACCATGCAGACGGTGGACATCGGGGAGGCGGTGGGGATCCTGGCCGCCCAGTCCATCGGCGAGCCGGGGACCCAGCTCACACTCCGGACCTTCCACATCGGCGGAACGGCGTCGCGCATCGCGGCGCAGACCCAGCGGAAGTCCAAGATCGACGGGATCGTGGGGCTGGAGCGCGTGACCACGGTCGAGACGCCCAAGGAGGAGACGGTTGTCACCTCCCGCGAGGGACAGATCGTGCTGAAGTCACCGGCGGGGCAGATCCGCAGTCGGCTCTCGGTCCCCTACGGCGCCACCATCATGGTGGGCGAAGGGGACGAGATCGAGGCCGGGGATCTGCTCTTCACCTGGGATCCCTACTCGGAGCCCATCGTGGCCGACACGCAGGGCGTGATCCGGTTCCAGGACATCATCGTGGACCAGACGATGCGGGAGGAGCTGGACGAGTCCACCGGGCGGCGCCAGCTGGTGGTCACGGAGGACAGGAACAAGAAGCTGCACCCCACGATCCAGCTCCTGGCGCCGGGGAAGGGCGGCGAGAAGCTCCGGGAGTTCATCGTGCCGGTGGGCGCCCAGCTCACCGTCAGCGACGGTCAGAAGGTGGCCCCGGGCGACACGCTGGCCAAGATTTCCCGCGAGGTCTTCAAGACCCGGGACATCACGGGAGGACTTCCACGGATCGCCGAGCTGTTCGAGGCGCGGCGACCGAAGGACCCTGCCGTCATTTCGGAAATCGACGGGGGGGTGCGCTTCGGGGACATCAAGCGCGGAAAGCGCGAGGTGATCATCACGCCCGAGGCGGGACCGGAGCGTACCTACGAGGTTCCGGTGGGCAAGCACATGCGCGTCCACGAAGGCGACAGCGTGCGGGCAGGGGACCGGCTTTCCGAGGGACCCATCAATCCCCACGACATCCTTCGCATCAAGGGACCCCGGGCGGTACAGGAATACCTCCTGAACGAGATCCAGGAGGTCTACCGCCTCCAGGGGGTGAAGATCAACGACAAGCACATCGGCGTGATTGTCCGGCAGATGCTCCAGAAGGTACGGATCACCGACCCCGGCGAGACGGTGCTGCTCGAGGGCGAGAACGTCGATCGCGCCGAGTTCCGGGATGTGAACCAGAAGAAGCTGGGGGAGGGTGGCAAGCCGGCCCGTTCCGAGCCCCTCCTCCTGGGCATCACGAAGGCGTCGCTTACCACCGAGTCCTTCATCTCGGCGGCCTCCTTCCAGGAAACCACTCGCGTTCTGACGGATGCGGCCGTGCGGGGAGCTCGCGATGACCTGAAGGGGCTGAAGGAGAACATCATCATCGGTCACCTCATTCCGGCGGGTACGGGAATCCACCGCTACTCGGACATCGAGTTCATGGTGGACGAGACCTACTACGACGAGGAGATTCTGCCGCTTACGGCTCCCGGCGGTCTCCTTCCGGGGCTCGGCGCAGCATCGGCCGAAGGAGCTTCGGTGGACTGAGGCTCCGGGCGGAGGTGATCCCGCCCCCGGTAACTGCCTCCGCTACAGCGTCGAGATAGCCATCGAAGGGCCCCTGAGTCTCCGGGGCCCTTCGTCTGTTCTCCATCCCTTTCTCCGGCAGGGCGCCGCTCGGCGCCCCGAGATCCGGGCCGTCCACGGATTGGCAGGGTCACCGTTGACAGCATGGAGGGGGAAGTCTACCTTAATCAGTCTATGCGCCGAGCCTTGAACGGGTTCGGCCTCCCGGTCCCCCGACCCTCGGGTCGAGGTTCGGGAATCCCGCGCCGCGGCAACTGTGCCGGCGCGGTTTCTTGTCCACAGGATGTGAGTTCCGATGCCGACGATCAGTCAGCTCGTCCGAAAGGGCCGAAAGAAGGTCCAGAAGAAGAACAAGTCCCCGGCGCTCCAGGCCAACCCGCAGAAGCGCGGGGTCTGCACGCGGGTCTACACGACCACGCCCAAGAAGCCCAACTCGGCCCTGCGGAAGGTGGCTCGCGTCCGTCTTACCAACGGCTACGAAGTGACTTCCTACATCGGCGGTGAAGGGCACAACCTGCAGGAGCACTCCATCGTGCTCATTCGCGGCGGTCGTGTGAAGGACCTTCCCGGTGTTCGGTATCACACGGTTCGAGGGACGCTGGACGCCTCGGGTGTAAGCAAGCGTCGTCAGGGTCGTTCCAAGTACGGTGCCAAGCGTCCCAAGTCCTGACGCGTCCGACGCCTACCCGCGAATACGAGAGAATCAAGCCATGAGCCGTCGTTCCCGCGCCGAGCAGCGCCCCGTCACCCTGGACCCGAAGTTCGAGTCCCCGGTGGTGTCCAAGTTCATCAACGCCATCATGTACGATGGCAAGAAGTCCACGGCCGAATCCATCTTCTACGATGCGCTGGACGTCATCGAGGAGAAGACGGGTCAGCCGGGGCTCACCGTCTTCCAGCAGGCGCTGCAGAACGCCAAGCCGGCGGTGGAGGTCAAGAGCCGCCGCGTCGGTGGAGCGACCTACCAGGTGCCGGTCGAGGTGCGTCCAGAGCGGCGGAACGCACTGGCCATCAAGTGGCTGGTCGGGTATGCCCGAGGCCGGGGTGAGAAGTCCATGGCCGAGCGGCTGGCCGCGGAACTCATGTCCGCCTCCCGCAGCGAGGGAGCGACCATCAAGAAGAAGGAAGACACGCACCGCATGGCGGATGCGAACAAGGCGTTCGCACACTACCGCTGGTAGGAAGGCTGCGGCGGGAACCGACCGCCGTGACATTCGAGTCGTCCTCGGGCCACTGAGCCGGAGAGACGAAAGGGGTCCGGGTGCCGCCGGACTCCGGGAGCGCGGGCGGGCTGGTGATCCTCTACGGGAGATCACGGCAGGAAGTCCGCATGCGCTCTTTTCGTTTCGGGAGTCCCCGACTCTCATTGGCCGGGGCAGATCGCCCCGTTCCGGTTGTCCGAACTCCAGGCAGGTGCCCAAGGCGGGCGCCTGAACCCAGAAGGAATACGATCATGCCCAGGCTCCACCCTCTGAAGCACTTCCGGAACATCGGCATCATGGCCCACATCGATGCCGGGAAGACCACGACCACCGAGCGCATCCTGTACTACACGGGCCGACTGCACCGGGTGGGCGAGGTCCATGACGGCGCAGCCACCATGGACTGGATGGAGCAGGAGCAGGAGCGGGGCATCACCATCACCTCGGCGGCCACCACCGCCTTCTGGAAGCGGAACGGGACCGAATACCGGATCAACATCATCGACACCCCGGGCCACGTGGACTTCACCGTGGAGGTGGAGCGGTCCCTCCGGGTACTCGACGGGGCCGTGGCCGTGTTCTGCGCCGTGGCCGGGGTGGAACCCCAGTCCGAGACCGTCTGGCGGCAGGCCGACCGGTACGCCGTGCCGCGGGTGGCCTTCGTCAACAAGATGGACCGGATCGGAGCTGACTACGGCAACGTCGTGGACATGATGCGGGACCGGCTCAAGGCCAACGCCCACCCCGTTCAGTGGCCGATTGGCGCGGGCGAGGACTTTCGCGGCCTCGTCGACCTCATCGAAATGAAGGGGTTCCTCTACGAGGATGACATGGGCTCCCAGGTCGCGGAGATCGAGATCCCGGCTGACCTGAAGGACAAGTGTGTCGAACTCCGTGCTGCCCTCATCGAGGCGGCCGTGGAGTCGGACGACGTCATGATGGAGAAGTACCTCGAGGGGGAGCCTCTCACCGAGGAGGAGATTCGCAGCGCCGTTCGGAAGGCCACGACCGCCGGGCTCCTCTTTCCGGTGTTCTGCGGCTCGGCCTTCAAGAACAAGGGCGTGCAGCGCCTCCTGGACGGCGTCGTGGATTTCCTTCCCTCGCCCATCGACATCCCCGCCATCAGCGGGCATGACGTGGACGACGAGGAAAAGCTCATGGAGCGCCATGCGGACGACAGCGAGCCCTTCAGCGCCCTGGCCTTCAAGATCATGACGGACCCCTACGTGGGGAAACTCACCTTCTTCCGGGTCTACTCGGGCACGATTCCCTCGGGGACGCACATCATCAACGCGACTCAGGGGAAGAAGGAGCGGGTCGGTCGGCTCCTCCAGATGCATGCCAACAAGCGGGACGAGCTGAGTGAGGTGTTCGCCGGCGACATCGCGGCAGCCATCGGCCTCAAGGATGTTCGCACCGGAGACACCCTCTGCGACCCTGACCACCCTATCGTGCTCGAGAGCATGACGTTCCCCGAGCCGGTGATCTCGGTGGCCATCGAGCCCAAGACGAAGGTGGACCAGGACAAGCTCGGAAACGGCTTGGCGAAGCTCGCCGAAGAAGATCCAACCTTCCGCGTCCACACCGATCCCGAAACCTCTCAGACCATCATTCAGGGGATGGGTGAGCTTCACCTCGAGATCATCGTCGATCGCCTGCGTCGCGAGTTCAAGGTGGAGGCCAACGTCGGACGCCCGCAGGTGGCGTACCGCGAGACCGTCCGCAACCGCGTCGAGAAGGTGGAGGGGAAGTTCGTCCGGCAGACCGGCGGTCGGGGCCAGTACGGTCACGTGGTGGTGAATCTCTTTCCGGCGGAAACCGGGAAGGGGCTCATCTTCCACAACAAGATCGTGGGTGGTGTGATCCCCAGGGAGTACATCAACTCGGTGGAGAACGGGGTCAAGGATGCCATGAGCAACGGGGTCATCGCCGGCTATCCCATCATCGACCTCGAGGTGGAGCTCATCGACGGCTCCTACCACGACGTCGACTCCAACGAGATGGCGTTCAAGATCGCTGGATCGATGGCGCTCAAGGCTGCCGTCCGGAAGGCGAGCCCTGTCCTCCTCGAGCCCGTCATGGAGGTGGAGGTCGTGACCCCTGCCGACTACATGGGAGACATCATCGGCGACCTTTCGTCTCGCCGCGGGAAGATCGAAGGGATGTCAGAGCGTGCCGGATCCCGAGTGATTTCGGCCACTGTCCCCCTTGGTGAGATGTTTGGGTACTCCACCAACCTTCGCTCCATGAGCCAGGGGCGGGCGGTGTACTCCATGCAGTTCGGCCACTACGAGGAAGTACCCAAGAACGTCGCCGAGGAGATCGCCAGCGCCAAGGGCGCTGGCTCCAGCGACTGACCGTTTGTTCATCTGACCACCGTTTTCGTTCCACCAGGGAGATCCGAAACATGGGCAAGGCAAAGTTCGAGCGTACGAAGCCACACGTGAACGTGGGAACGATTGGACACGTGGACCACGGGAAGACGACGCTGACGGCGGCGATCACGGAGATCCAGGCGGCAAAGGGACTGGCGCAGTTCGTGTCGTTCGAGAACATCGACAAGGCGCCGGAAGAGCGGGAGCGCGGGATCACGATCGCGACGGCGCACGTGGAGTACGAGTCGGACCTCCGGCACTACGCGCACGTGGACTGCCCGGGGCACGCGGACTACGTGAAGAACATGATCACGGGTGCGGCGCAGATGGATGGAGCGATCCTGGTGGTGTCGGCGGCGGATGGCCCGATGCCGCAGACGCGGGAGCACATTCTGCTGGCGCGGCAGGTGAACGTGCCGTACGTGGTGGTGTTCCTGAACAAGTGCGACATGGTGGACGACGAGGAGCTTCTGGAGCTGGTGGAGCTGGAGGTCCGGGAGCTGCTGAGCGAGTACGACTTCCCAGGCGATGACACGCCGATCATCCGGGGTTCGGCGCTGAAGGCGCTGGAGTCGGGAGATCCGGAGTCGGAGTGGGGGTCGAAGATCGGGGAGTTGATGGAAGCCATCGACACGTGGATCCCGATGCCGGAGCGCGCGGTGGACAAGCCGTTCCTGATGCCGGTGGAGGACGTGTTCTCCATCACGGGCCGCGGGACGGTGGCCACGGGGCGGATCGAGCGAGGGATCGTGAAGGTGCAGGACGAGGTGGAGATGGTGGGACTGTCGGCGCCGAAGGGAAAGAAGACGGTGGTGACGGGGATCGAGATGTTCCGGAAGCTGCTGGACCAGGGGCAGGCGGGCGACAATGCCGGGCTGCTGCTGCGAGGCGTGAAGAAGGAGGAAGTGGAGCGGGGGATGGTGCTGGCGAAGCCGGGATCCATCACGCCGCACACGAAGTTCAAGGCGGAGGTGTACGTGCTGACGAAGGAAGAGGGAGGGCGCCACACGCCGTTCTTCAACGGATACCGTCCGCAGTTCTACTTCCGGACGACGGACGTGACCGGTTCGGCCACGCTGCCGGCCGGGGTGGAGATGGTGATGCCGGGAGACAACGTGCAGATGGAAGTGGAGCTGATCTCGACGATCGCGATGGAGAAGGAACTCCGCTTCGCGATCCGCGAGGGTGGCCGCACCGTCGGCGCCGGCGTCGTCACCGAGATCCTCGACTGACG
>SKNW01000018.1 GCA_007120305.1 Gemmatimonadota bacterium
CTGGGGCTGCAGAGTGCGCGGCTTAACCCCGAGATCCAGGACCTGGGGCTGGACCAGGCCCGGGCCGCTTTCCGCCCCACGCTGAGCAGCAGCCTTGGCTACAACAACGCCAGCACCCAGTCCACGAGCCAGCTGGACGGAGGCGCCCGCATCACCACGGAGCGAAACACCTTCAACTTCGGACTGGGCCAGACCCTGCCCTGGGCCGGCGGGCGGGTCACGGCCAACTTCAACAACGCCCGGACGGCGACAGACAACATCTTTGCCACCCGGAATCCCAACTTCAATTCGGCCCTGAGCCTCAGCTATACCCAGCCCCTCCTTTCGGGACGCCGCACCGACCAGCAGCGCAGTGCCCTGGAGACCCAGCAGGTGCAGCGGCGGATCGTCGATATCCAGCTCCGCGGCGAGGCCGAGAACGTGGCGAACCAGGTCCGGTCCGCCTACTGGAACCTCCGATCCCTGATCGAACAGATCGAGATCCAGCGACGCAGCCTGGCCCAGGCCGAACAGCTCCTGGAGAACAACCGGATCCGTGTCCGGGCCGGGACCATGGTGGAAATGGACCTGGCGCAGGCCGAGGTGCAGGTGGCCAATGCGGAGCAGGCCCTGCTGAATGCCGAGATCCAGTGGCGCGCCCAGGAACTCGCCTTCAAGCGGCTTCTGATCAGCGGAACCGAGGACCCGCTCTGGACGCAGACGGTGAACCCCGTGGACCTGCCGGTCTTCGAGGAGCGGGTGGTGGACATCCCGTCGGCGGTGGCCGAAGCCCTGGAACGCCGCACCGACGTCCAGCAGCAGGTGGAGCAGCGGCGGGTCGCCCTGATGAACCTGGACGTCACCCGTGAAGGTACGCTCCCCGACCTGAACCTCACGGCCGGGTACTCCCTGCAGGGGGTGGGAGGGGACCTCTTCGACCGTTCGGGCCTGGGGGGAGATCCGGTGCTGGTGGAGCGGGGGGGCTACCGGGACGGCCTCCAGTCCATCGCGAACTTCGACACGCCCACCTTCAACGTCTCCGTCAACTTCTCCTATCCGCTGGGGATGCAGTCGGGCCGGGCGAACCTGGAGCGGGCCCGGCTCCAGCTGCGCCAGACCGACCTTTCGATCCGGAACCAGCAGCTCGCCATCGAGACCGAGGTGACGAACGCCGGACTCTCGGTGAGCAACGCCTTCCTCCAGCTCCAGGCCGCAAGCCGGAGTCGCCAGGCCTCAGAACGGAGCCTGGAGGCCGAGCTGATCCGCTTCGACGTGGGCGCATCCACGAACTTCCAGGTGGTGACGGCCCAGGATGCCCTGACCTCGGCCCGGCTGGCGGAACTCCGGGCCGTCATCGGCTACGTGAACGCCCTGGCCGAGTTCGACCGGGTGCGGGGCGCTACCCTGCCCTTCTGAGTCTCCGGGCATGATTCTCCCGGTCACGAGGCTTCCGGCCATGACGCTTCCGGCCATGGCCCTCCCGGCCATGATTCCGGGGGTGAACCGCAGGCCGGAGGATGCGCGGAGGAAGGGGTGGGTGAGCTCCCTCCTCCGCGTTCCGTTCGCCGCCTTGCTGCTCCTCCTCCTCGGGGGATGCGCGATGGTGAGCCGACCGGCTCCGCCCCTTCCGGCTCCGGGGAGCGGGGTCGGGGCGAGGCCCGGAGGCAGCACCGGAGCGGGCGCCCCGGCCCCGGAGATCGCCGCCGGATGGACCGAGGAGGGAATCGCCTCCTGGTACGGGAGGCCGTTCCATGGCCGTCAGACCGCGTCGGGCGAGACCTACGACATGGACGCTGCCACCGCCGCCCACCCCTTTCTCCCCTTCGGCACGGTGATCCGGGTGGAGAACCTGGCGAGCGGGGCCACCACGACCCTGCGCATCAACGACCGTGGACCCTTCGTGGGGGGGCGAGTCCTGGACGTGTCGCGCCGTGGCGCTCGCGAGCTGGAACTCCTGGGGCCGGGCACGGGCCCGGTGCGCATCACGGTCCTGGAAGCACCGGCGCCCCGGAGATGCTGGGAGGTCCAGATCGGTGCCTTCCGCGAACGGGGCAACGCCCTGGCTGCCCTCTCCCGGCTCGAGGAGCGGCAGATCCGGGGGCGGGTCCAGGAGGGAGGCGACGGGGTCTTCCGGGTCCTGGCCGGACCCTGGAACGAACACCCCCCCGCCGCAGCCTTTGCCGGCCGCGAGGGGGGGGTGCTCCTGGGGTGCTGATCCCAGTCCAGAGTCCCGAGTCGGCGTCAGTTCCCCGTCGACGTCGGGCGCTGGGAGGGCCGCGTCTCGTGCCCCCAGTGCATGGGGGGCAGGTCCACGGGATTCGCCAGGTCGAAGACCAGGTGGTGCCGGAACTCCCCATCCCGGGCCGTGCCGTACTCGAACCTCTCCCGGGGGTGGATCTCGACCCGCCATCCGCCGGTCCCCTGGTCACGGACGGTGACGAAGTCCTGGCGGTTGGCCGTGCCCTCGGCCATGGTGGAAGCGCCGTACCAGGTGTTGGACTCCTCGGTTCCGTCGGCGTTCCGGTGATCATGCCGAAGCTCGAGGCTGTCCTCGTGCCGGATGAAGACCCAGGTCCGGGACCGGTTCTCGTCCACATGGAGGGGGAAGCGCAGTTCCCGGTCTCCGCACTCCCAGAAGTGGACCACGAGCCGGGCCTCGGGATCGATCTGCGTGTCCGGAGCCTGGAGGAGCTCGCCCTCGGCGGCCGATTCGCAGAGGCCCTGCAGGTTGGTCCAGAAGGCATCCTGGGCCGAGAGGGCCACGGCAGCCTCCGGTTCTCCGGCCGAGTCGGCGTCGGAGGGGCCACAGGCCGGAACAAGGACGAGGGTGGACAGCGCCACGAGGGCTCGGATCGGTTTCCGCATGCTGGGGTCTCCGGGGGGAGAAGGGGGAGATCGGGCGGGGGTCAGTCCCGCAGGCGGGGGTCAGTCCCGCAGGCGAGGGTCAGTCCCGCAGGCGTCGGATCCGCCCGAGCGTTGGATCCACGTCGGACCCGCATCGAACCCGCATAAGAAGAGGTCCACCGCCCAGGGGCAACCCCCGGCGGCCGGACGCCGTCTACCGCACGCGGACCAGGTAGGACCCGCCCCCGACCTCCACTGCCCACTCCGCTACCCGGTCGGCCAGTTCCCCGGTCATGAGTTCCAGCGTCATGGCGCGAAGCACGGCGGGCCCCTCCGACCTCGTCCCCTTCCCGGTGATGATGCGGACGATGGCCCCCGGCTCCCGCCGGGACCAGGTCTCGATGAAGCGTCGGACCCTCTCTTCCGCCGTCCGGGCATGGAGGCCATGCAGATCCAGGGCATCGGCGGCGATCGACCCGTGAAGTGATCGAACGGGATCGGGCTGCACCACAGGGATCTTCCGCCTCTTTCCCACCCTCACTCCCCTCCTGACCGGAGTTCCTCCTCGAGGAGCGTGCGGGCCCGCTCGGGATCGGCCTTCCCCCCGGTGCGACGCATGAGCTGCCCCATGAAGAACCCGAGAAGACCGGTCTTGCCGGCCCTCCATGCGGCCGCCTTGTCGGAATGCTCTGCCACGACGGACCGGACCTCCGGCAGCAGGGCATCGTCGTCACTTACCTGGGCCAGGTCCAGGCGCCGGGTGATCTCGACGGGGTCCCCGCCCTCCCGAGCCAGCACCTCCAGAACCTCCCCTCCTCCCCGGCTCGAGAGGGTACCGTCCTCCACGAGGGCCACCAGGGCTGACATGGACGCAGGGCCGAAGGGAAGTTCCTCCCACGAACGACCTCCGCGAACCGGCGGGAGGGAATGGATGATCCAGTTGGCCAGCGCACCCGCCCCGGCATCTCCGTCCACCGGCCCGGCCCAGGCGGCCACGGCTCCTCGGTAGAACGCCTCGTCGCCTGGACCGCGGACCAGAATCGCCGCGTCAACAGGCGAGAGCCCGAATTCCCCGACCAGGGCATCGGCCCGGGCCTGGAGTTCGGGGCCGAGCTCCGGCGGCCGGGCGGGCTCCCCGGATCCCGTAACGTGGCCGGTCCGGTGACTCCCCGCGCGATCCCCACCCGTGCGGGAGCCAGCGGCGTCGGGGGGTGGCGCCTGGACGGCAGAAGCACCCTCCGCGTGAGCGGCAGATCGTCCGCCCCCCCAGGAATCCCGGAGCGTCACGATGCGGTTGAAGACCAGGGCTCCCGGCTCGCCGACCTCCGTCGGGTCCACCTGGAAGTACCCCAGGCGCTCGAACTGGAAGCGGGTGCCAGGGTCGGCTCGCGCGCGCTCCGCCGCCCACGGCTCCACCCGCGCCTCCTTCACCACCTCCAGGGAGTTCGGGTTCAGAAAGGCCCGGAAGTCGGCGACGCCGTCCTGCGCGGCCGCCTGGTCCGGATCCGGGACCGAGAAGAGGCGGTCGTAGAGGCGCACCTCGCACGGCACCGCATGGGCGGCAGAAACCCACTGGATGGTTCCGCTGGGCTTCCAGCCGAACCCTTCCTCGACGCCCGCCTGAACACCCACCCCGGCGCCCTCCCCGACGCCCGTCGGCGGCGCGCCCGACGGCAGCGCTCCCGCCTGGCCCGATGCCGTCGCCGAACCTGCCACGGTGCTTCGCGTGGCGGGATCGAACCGGCACCGCAGCTCCACCACCTCCCCCTGTTCGTTCTTCACCACTTCGTCGCAGTGGATCACGTAGGCATGGCGCAGTCGAACGGCCCCACCGGGCACGAGGCGCCGGAACCCCTTTGGCGGATCCTCGGCGAAGTCCTCGGCATCGATGAAGAGTTCGCCCGAGAACGGAAGAGGCCGCACCGCCTCCTTCGGGACATCCCGAGGCCAGAGGGACGCCTCCAGGCGTTCCTCCGGGCCGCTCCGGGCCTCTCCGCGCCGCTCCGTCCCGGCCCGATCGCCCGGCGAATCCTCGGCCACGGCCCCGGCGCCCGCACCTGGCCAGTTGGTGAGGACCACCCGGAGGGGACGGAGGACCGCGAGTACCCGGGGTGCCTTGTGGTTCAGGTCGTCCCGAATGGCGTACTCCAGCTTGCCCATGTCGACCCGGGAGTCGGCCTTGGCCACCCCGATCATCTCGCAGAAGCTCCGGATGGCCTCGGGCGTGACGCCCCGGCGCCGGAGCCCCGCCAGGGTGGGCATGCGGGGATCATCCCACCCCGTCACATCCCCTTCCTGCACAAGGCGCAGCAACTTGCGCTTGCTCATGACCGTGTAGTCCAGGTTGAGCCGCGCAAACTCGTACTGCCGGGGGGTGGAGGGAACGGGACAGTGCTCGATGACCCAGTCGTAGAGCTCCCGGTTGTTCTCGAACTCGAGGGTGCAGAGCGAGTGCGTGATGTGCTCGAGCGCATCCTCGAGACAGTGCGCGTAGTCGTAGAGCGGGTAGATGCACCAGGCGTCACCGGTGCGGTGATGGTGGGCGTGCCGGATCCGATAGAGGACCGGGTCCCGCATCAGCATGTTGGGGGACGCCAGGTCGATCCGGGCTCGCAGAACGTGGGCGCCATCCGGGAAGGCTCCGGCCCGCATCTGGCGGAAGAGGTCCAGGTTCTCCTCCGGTGTCCGGTCCCGGAAGGGCGTGGGGGTGCCCGGGGTCGTCACGGTGCCGCGGGCCTCGCGGATCTCGGCCTCTGTGCTCGAGTCCACGTAGGCGAGACCCTTCTGGATGAGGACCTCGGCGTACCCGTACATGATCTCGAAGTAGTCCGACGCGAAATGGAGATGCTCCCCCCAGTCGAACCCGAGCCAGCGCACATCCGCCTGGATGGCCCGAACGTAGATGTCGTCTTCGGTGGCGGGGTTGGTGTCGTCGAACCGCAGGTGGCAGCGCGCCGGCTCGTACTCCTCGGCCAAGCCGAAGTTGAGGACGATGGACTTGGCATGCCCGATGTGGAGGAAGCCGTTGGGCTCCGGGGGAAAACGGGTGACGATCCCGTCGGGATGCTTCCCCGCCGCCAGGTCCCGGTCGATGATCTGGCGGATGAAATCGGAGCGGTCGGATCGCGTGGACTCGGACATGCATGCCCCCCGGGGGCCGGGATTCGGATGGAGGTGAATCGGGGGAGGGCCCGCCCCCCGCGTCAGCCCGGACCCAGGACCCGGGCCACCGCCTGAAGAAGAGCCTCGGCCGGGAACGGCTTGGAGAGCACCGGCACCTGGCCGTCACCCGCGTCATCCCGTTCCCCTCCCTCCCCGCCCTCCGACCCGCCTGGATCCACGAGTCGAAGGGAGGTGGTAGCAGTATACCCCGACATGTAGATGACCGGGAGGTCCCGGAGTTCCGGGAAGCTCCGACGAAGCTCCATCGCCATCTCGGGACCCGAGGGGCCGGGGAGCCCGACGTCAGTGAGGAGGAATCGGATCGACACCCGCTCCTCGGGCTTCATTTCCTCCACGATCCGCACCGCCGATTCCCGATCCTGGGCCACCCGGACGTCGAAGCCGGCCTGGGCGAGGATCCGCTGACAGATGCCGGATACCCCCGGGTCGTCCTCCACGAGGAGCACGGGACCGGACGCCCCATCGGGTGTGCGGGCGTCTCTCCCCGCTCCCGCCTCCCCCGGCCCCGGCGACGACGGGTCGCGTTCCACGTCCGCCGGGCAGGTGGGAAGCTCCAGGGTTACCCGTGTCCCACGCTCGAGCCCTATGGCGGGCCCCGACTCGATCCAGACGCGCCCCCCCAGATCCTGGACGATGCCGTAGACGGTGGGAAGCCCGAGTCCCGTGCCCTCACCCTGGGCCTTGGTCGTGAAGAAGGGCTCGAAGGCTCGACTGCGGACGTCCTCGCTCATCCCCTCGCCCGAGTCCTCCACCTGGAGGTGGACGTGCGTCCCGGTGGCGGCCACGGCGCGAAGGGTGAGCGTACCCCCCCCGGGCATGGCATCCCGGGCATTCACGGCCAGGTTGAGGAGCACCTGCTCGATCTGCGCCGGATCGGCGTACACGTGGACCCCAGCGGCCAGGTTCTCGACCTGGACCTTTACCGACTCCGGCAGCACGCGCTCGAACAACCGCCCCATCCGGGCCACGGTGTCCCCCACGGGAACGGGCCGGGGGAAGGCGACCTGCTTTCGGCCAAAGGCGAGAAGCTGCCCCGTGAGAAGGGATCCACGGATCGCCGCTTCCCGGATCTCCCCGGCGGCCTCCTGCTGTTCCGGCTCGAGGGGCGCGCCGTCGGACAGGAGCTCGGCATACCCCAGGACGACGGCCAGGAGGTTGTTGAACTCGTGGGCCACCCCGGCGGCGAGGCTGCCCACCGCCTGGATCTTCTGCGCATGGCGGAGTTCATCCTCCATCCGGGCCTGGGCGGTGCGATCAGACATGACGCCCACCATGCGGGTCGCCCGACCTCCGGCATCCCGCACGAAGTACCCCCGTTCCAGGATATGGGCCCAGGAGGTCTCGTCCCCCGTTCGAAACCGATAGGCGGCCTCCCATCCCGGGGCATCCCCCGCGATGGCCTTCTGGAGGTCCGCCAGGGTCCGCACCCGCTCATCGGGGTGGATCCGCTCCTCCCACCACTCGATGGGAACGCGGCGCAGGTCGGGAAGGCCCAGGGCTGTGGATCCCCCCGCGCCCAGCTCCAGCTGGTTGGAGTGCAGGTCCCAGTCGTAGATCAGGTCCCGGGTGGCGAGGCCGGCCAGCCGGTAGCGCTCCTGGCTTTGCTCCAGCGCCCGGGCGCCCCTTCGGGAGGCGATCTGCCGCGCCGTCATGCGGGCCACGATCTCGATGGCACGCTGGTCCTCGGTGGACCAGGGTCCGTCATGCTCGACGCGGTCGAAGCCCACAAAGCCGAGGGTTCCGGCCTCCGGGTCGACCAGGGGCACCACCAGGAGGCTCCGGATGGACTGGGCCTCGAGAAGCTCTCGCTCGGCCGAAGCCTCGGGGGGGAGTTCCGCAAGGTCGTGGACGACCAGGGGCGTCCGGGTCTGAAGCCAGTCTCTCCACCAGGAGAGGGTGGCCGGATCGAGCCCCTGGAGATGTTCGATCTGTGGCTCCACCCCCGGTCGGCACCATTCGTAGGCGTTGTCCCAGAGGCCGTTGTCCTCACGGATCAGGAAGATGTACGCCCGGTCCACCCGGTGTGCCTCGCCCAGGAGACGGAGGACCTCTCCGTGGGGCTCCGCCGTGGCGGACACGAGGAGGGCCGAGGCCTCCGCCAGCACGGCCTCCCGGCGCAGCCCTTCCTCTGCCGCCAGGCGCGCCTCCCGCTCGGCCTCCAGGGCCCGGGCCAGGCCTTCCGTCGTCGACGATGGCTCCAATCTCCTCCCCCTTCCCGTCTGGGTCTGTCGGTGGATCTCCCCGCGGATCTGCCCGTCTGCCCGTGGGCCTGCCGGTGGGTCTGCCGGATCAGGTCCCGGCCAGCTCCTTCTCGCCCCCTGCCGACGCGGACTCCCGCACGCCCGCTCCCGGCGAGGCATCTCCCGGCGGGGCAACTCCCGGCGAGGCATCTCCCGGCGAGGTTTCCCCCGCCAGAGGATCCCGAACCCTCACCCCCTCGACCTCCCCCTCGGCGCCATGCTCCACGATCAGACTTGCGCCTCCGCGAAGGGAATCCAGGGTTTCGTGGGAGATCCCGAACCACGCCGTGATATCGTCCGCCGTCAGGGGCGGCGTGGCAGCCCGGCGCTCCGATCCTCCGAAGCGGCGGAGATTGTAGCGGGACCAGGTCAGGAGCACGACCCCCAGCAGGAAGATGACGGCCAGGTAGGTGACACCGGTCCACAGGACGGTGGAGGCGTCGGGGATGATCACCTCTCGCACGAAGGACCGGATTCCGAAGTACCAGGCCACGAGCGTCACCAGCGGAAGCCACAGGTAGGCCCAGACGAACCAGGCCACGGCGGTGACGGCTCCGGACACCACCCGCTGGGTTCGGCCCTGGAGCCGGGGCTGGTCGATGATGAGCTGACTGCGATCCGGCGTGCTCATGGCGTGACCCTCAGGCCCCGGTCCGGACTGACCCAGACCGCCCGCGTGCCGCGACGCTTGAGCAGGGCCTTCGGAACGGCGGCGACGGTGGTGATCATGTTGACGATCCAGAACGCAATGGGATACCAGACCATCCAGTAGTAGTAGCGTCCCATCCCGCCCTCGTATCGGCCGTCGATGGAGAGACTCACGGCGAACTGGAGGAGGCAGGTGAAGCCCAGAAGCACGCCGTACCACTCGGGGAGGATGCTGGCCACCCGCAGAGGCTCGGGCATGGGAAGGACCAGCCCCAGGGCCCAGAGAGCGATGGTGAGGGCCATGAGATGCGACCAGACGATGGAGAGAGAGTGCTCCAGGAGCACGCCCCACATCCGACGGCGACGCCACTGGAGGAGGCTCGTCCCGTAGCGCGCCAGGACCTCCACTCCCCCCTGGGCCCACCGCACTCGCTGCTTCCATAGTCCACCCAGGGTCTCGGGCATCAGGATCCAGCAGAGAGCCCGGGGCTCGTAGCGGACGTCCCAGTGGTCACGCTGGAGCTTCCAGCTCAGGTCGATGTCCTCGGTGACCATGTCCGGGGTCCAGTACCCGATCCGGTGAAGGGCCGCCTTCCGAACCCCGGTGACCACGCCGCTCACCGTGAAGACCCGCCCGTAGATGCGCTGGGTTCGCTTGATGAGCCCGATGATGGCAGAGAATTCCCCCACCTGGAGCTTCCCCAGGAGGGTGGAGCGGGTGCGGATGCGCGGGTTTCCGGTGACCGCTCCGACCCGGGGGCCCTCGACGAAGTGGCGGGCGATCCAGGTGGTGGCATGGGGATCCAGAAGGGCGTCCCCGTCGATGCAGACCAGGACCTCGCCCCGGGCGGCCAGGGCTCCCATGCGAAGGCCGACGGCCTTCCCCTGGTTCCGGGCGTGGTGGATCACCCGGAGTCGGGGGTACTCGGCCCGGAGTTCGTCGAGAAGATCGCCTGTCCGGTCCGTGCTCCCGTCGTTGATGGCGATGACCTCGAAGTCCGGGTACGCCTGGGCATGGGCCCATGCCACCGTTTCCCTGACGTTCTCCTCCTCGTTGAAGCACGGAATGAGGATGGAGACGAAGGGGTACTCCTGGAGCGGAGGGGGGTCATCCACCGCCCGCTTTTCGGGGCGCTCCCAGTGGAGGTAGTAGTAGATGCCCCCGATCATCCACAGGTACGCCATGAACAGGGGATAGTAGAACACGAAGTCCAGCAGCGTGCTCGAGAAGCTGAACAGGCCGATCACGTCGCTCATCGATCCCCCTGCACCCATGGGTCACGCTCCACCGACAGCACCTCGCGAATCGGGCCGAGTTCGGGGAGCCCCCGGATGAAGTCGTCGGGATAGTAGCCGAAGTGGATCCCGCCCCGACGCTCGAGCCGACGCATCCACCCGGCGATTTCCGTGGCGGGGATGGGGCGCTGGGTGCGCCAGTCCACGCTCTGCAGTTCGAAGACGGTCCCGGCGAGCCCGCCCGGAACCTCGGCCACCCGGTCCAGGAGGCGGTCCAGCCAGGTCCCGGGGTTTCGGGCCCCCTCCATGTACGGCATGGCCATGACCGCCGTGTGGTCGTAGTGCTCCAGCGACCGGCGGAAGTTCTGGGCGAACCAGGCCTCGGACTCGGGCTCGAGAACGACCCGGGCGTAGAGGTTCCGGGCCGAGCGCGCCTCCGGTCGATGCCGGCGCACCACGCCCATCATCTCGTCGGTCAGGCCGAAGAGCGCGTCGGTCCTCTCCCGCACGGTGGGCAGCCGCCCCGGCTCCCCGGGAAAGGCCGAGGCGTCTTCCCGGTCGTTCAGGTAGGCATCGTCGTGGAAGAGGATGCCGTCGAAGGCCGCGTGGACCGCCAGGTCCTCGTAGATCTCGGAAATGATGCGTCGAGCCTCGGGTTCCCAGGGCGAAAGCCGCCGGTAGTCCGGGCGACTGGGCACCGCCCGGTCTCCCTCCCACTGCTTGACCGAGAGGCGGTCGTTACGCTCGGCATCTCCCAGGTCGAAGGCCAGGAGAGGCATCCAGGCAAAGACCCGCACACCGGCGCGGGTACGAAGCTGCCAGGCCACCCGGTTGAAGAGATCGGCCCGTACCGGAAGGTGCCGATTCGGGAAGTAGAGCTCCCGCGCCGTGCCGTCGCCCTCGGGGTCCGCGAAGGCCTGCAGGTAGACGTGGGAGGGGCGAAGCGCCACGATCCGGTCCAGGAGGGCATCCAGGTTCCGCTCCGCCTGGGCCGGATCCTCGTCGTAGACGTAGTCCAGGTCCACGTGCACCACCCGTACCGGAGAGACGGCGGTGGCCGACCGACGGACGAACCAGGCCAGGTCCTCCACCGGCATGTTCCCCATGACCACGAACCGACGCATCCCGCTCAGCAGGTCCACAGGCTGGTTTCCGGGAACGAGCCCCATGGACACCGGCATCCCCAACTCCCGCGCGAGCTCCTCGGTGACCTCGCTGTACTCGCCGTAGGGCCAGACCACGGCCCGGGGCCGGCGCCCCAGTTCCTCCTCGATGCGCCGGGAGGCCCGTTCCAGATCGTCCCGGACCCGGGTCCGGTAGGCCGCCGCGCTTTCGTACGTTCCCGTGTCCGGGTCGTATCTGCGGGTCACTGCCGCGGGCTGCTCGTTTCCGAACGGGTTGCCCAGGACACCCTGGTGCAGGTCCCAGGTATGCGTGGCCACCTCGACCAGGCCGGACGCCTGCATCTCCCGCAGCTCACCCCAGGACACGAAGTCCCGGGGCCCGAGGACGCCGAGCCCGTCGTACTCCAGGGTCCATCCTTCCGGCGCATCGAGCCAGGCACCCACGACGGCCACCACGGCCGGGTAGTCGTAGAGCTCGAGGAGGGGGAAGATCCGGGTGTAGACACTCCTCAGGCCGTCGTCGAAGACCAGGAGAATGGGCCGGGGCGGAAGGGGGCCGCGCCCCTCGCGGGCGGCCAGGAGCTGGTCCAGGCTGATGGGCGTGTATCCCTCGAGGCGAAACCATTCGAAGTGCTCCACCAGTCGCTGGGTGGACACGGCGAACCGATCGGGGTCCAGATCTCCTGCCAGGTCGTCCCGGACGTCGTGGTAGGAAAACACCTTCACCGTGGGCCCCTCCACCGTGGGGGCACCCGAAGGAGAGGGCCTGGGCTCACCCCCAGGCGTCGCGCCGTCCGCGGGACCGGGGCTCACCCCGCATCCCGCCAGCATGGCCATGACGCCAATGAGGAGGAGGGCGGCCATGAAGAGTCCGGCCATTGTGCGCTGCTTCATGGGATCCTCCAGGCAAAGCCCGCATGGCCCCAGGTCCGCCGCTCCCGGATTCCGTCGTAGACCGGGATGCCCCAGTTCAGCCCGTACGTGAACTCCAGTCGGTCGAACACCTCCCACCGGTGCTCCAGGTGGGCCGAGACCACGCCCATCGTCGGCTCGTCGGCCTGGCTCACGGCACCCACCGTCACGGTGGCCCGCTGGCTGTAGCCGCGGTCCCTGAACCGGTGGAGGGTCCAGTCCCAGACGAGGGAGCCGGACGCGGACCGGATCTCCGAGGGATTGAAGTAGAGCGCATCCTCGCGGCTGCTCCGCGCCCCGTACCCCTCGGCGAGCAGCGCCCACCGATGGAAGGGCGTGCGGATGACCTGCTGCTCAAGAGCGAGATAGAGGCTGTTCCTCACATTCCCGTCGGTCATCTCGAGACGGGCGTATTCGCCCCCCCAGCGCCGAGCCTCATGGGCCCGGTACCCGATGCCGGCCCGTGCCCCCCACCCCCGGATTCCCTGCAGCGTGGCCCGGAGGGGGACCTCGAGGGATCGGGAGTCACCCCCCAGGGTCATGGTCCATCGGTCCCCGGGCCGGACCAGGAGGTCGGCGGAAACCCCGGGAGATTCAGCATCCACCCGGTCGGCGTTGCCCTCCACACGGAGCCGGAGGGGTCGGGATCTGAACTCCAGCCCGGCCGACACCCGGTCGTGGGCCCCCCGCCCTTCGGCGTAGTCCGCGTCTACCCGCTCGGTGCCCATGTACGCCCGGATCCGGTCCACCACGGGAGGGGCGACCAGCCGGGTCCGAAGCGTCCGGTCCCGGGTTCCGAGTTCCCCACCGGAACTCCTGCCGCCCCCCAGACGGGCCGATGCCTCCCATGCCCCGTCCACCCGGACCTGCCGAACCGCCCGCAGCGCGTTGGAGCTCTCCGGCGCCATGAACATGAGCGTATCGGCGAGTGCCCGGGCCGTGGGTCGTTCGTCGGTGGCGAGCGCCACCGAGACGAGTCCGATCCGCGCCGGCACGTGGTCGGGATCGAGCGCCAGGATCCGGTCGTAGAGCTCCCACGCCGGACCGTGCCTGCCTCGCCAGTGAAGGACCGAAGCCAGTTCCTGCCGGATGTCCACGTTCATGGGCGCCCGGGCGTGGAGGTCGGAGAGGCCGGCCTCCGCCCGGGGGAGATCCCCGGCCATCCCCCACCCCAGGTGACGCGCGAGCACAGCGGGAAGCCGATCCGGATTCGGCAGCGACTCCCGGAGTCCGGGTGCGGAGCGCCGCTCGGGCTGGTCACCGAGATAGGCAGCGAGGACCCGGTCCGCCTCGCGGTAGTCCCCCTGCTCCACCAGGGCCCAGAAGAGACCCAGGGTGGCCTCCGGCTGACCCGGCCATCCGTCCAGGGTCTCGCGGTAACGCCGGATGGCCTGGTCATGATCGCCCGCATCCAGCGCCGCATCGGCCACGACACGGAGCACGTAGGGCGGAAGTTCCACCCCCTCGGCCTCGAGCTTTCGGGCCTCGGCCAGAACGTCCAGCATCCGCTCGCGCTCCCGGAGCGCCACCAGGCGGTCGAACCGGAGCCGCAGTTCAGGGAAGCGCTGTTCCCCCGTGGGCCTGGCCTCCACTTCGCGCAGCGCGGCGATGCCCGCGTCCAGGGCCCGATCCGACGGTGCCACGGCCGCCGCGTGCCCCCGTTCCTCGGTGGCGGACGGCGCCCACTCCACCAGGCGGGCCACCTGCCCGGCCAGAAGGTCGTGCCGGAGCTCCAGGGGGACCGCGACCCGTGCGGAATCGGCTCGTTCCCGGGCCAGCACGACCGCACCCGCCTCCCGGAGCGCTACGAGTTCCGAGATCAGGGCATCCTCCCAGGCCCGCTCGGTCACCGGGGCTCGACGGTAGGCGGTGGCCGCCTCCACCCAGCGCCCGGCCGCCGCGAGGATATGGCCGGCGGCCAGGTGGGCGTCCACGGGGGAACCGGTCAGGGCACGAAGCCGGGGAAGGCGGGCCAGGGCATCGTCGAGGCGGTTTGCCTCGAGAAGGGCCATGGCCAGCCCGATCTCGCTCTGGGTACGTTCCCCGGTACGCTCCAGGACGCCGGCATAGAGCGCGATGGCCAGCTCCGGATCCCCGGTGTTGCGTGCCGCCCGCGCCACCGACTCGGCAATGAGAGGGTCGAGCGTCGCAAAGGGAAGATGGCGTCCCTCGGCCACCGCTTCGGCATCCTTTCCAGCCCAGGCCAGTACGGCGGCCAGGTCCCCGCGAAGCCCCTGGTCACCTGGATGCTCGAGGTGGAGCCGGTACAGGATCTCGAGAGCTGCCTCCACCTCGCCGTCCCGAGCCATTCGCACGGCGCGTTCCCGCTCCGAGTCGGGGTCCAGTCCCGCAGGGTTCAGGCCCACGTAAAGGACCTGGCCCTCCAGCGGCAGGGGAAGAAGAACCAGCCCGCCGGTGGCCGCGGGAGGGAGGCCCGCTTCAAGAGCCAGGAGGCCCAGGAACACCGCCGACGCCCGGAAACCCGAGGTCCAGGCGCCCGTGACCCGGGAGCCCGAGGCTCGGGGAATGGTCCGGCAGGGTCGTCCGTCGCGGATGCGATCCATCCAGGACCCGCTCCAGGTGGTTGGGAGAAAGGGCCACACATTCAATGCGGAGAGCGAACGGTGGAGTCGTGACCCCATGTGACAAATCCCGTGCCGTCCGGGCGGCGCCCGGCTCCATCCCCGAGCCACATCGCGGGCTGACGCCCCGAACGGGGCGAAACCTGCCAGAATCCAGCGCCTTCCTGGGTTCCGGACGACCCCACGCCCGCCTATCGCTGCCGCCGATCGCCTTCGCACCCTGCATTCCCCCGGCATTCTGCATCAGGATGCCGGACTGTTGCACGATAGATACAGTTCGCCTTCCACCCCGGCAAGCACGCCGAGGCCTCAGATGCCGCTGTCCCTCCTCAGCCGGGCGTGATCCAGGCCCGGTAGCCCGCGTCAGTCCTCAGGGGTGCGAGGTCCGGGTCATCGGCAACCCGGGGGCTGAACGAGAGTCCTTCGCCCTGCGCCTGGAGGAGGAGGGCCACGGCCTCGTCCACGTCGCCCACCCAGGCATGGAGGGCGGCGCGGCGGAAGGTGTGAGCGCCCTGGAGGGTGTTGAGGGGACCCGATCGGCCCACCGGGGGCGCCCATTGACCCGCCAGCCGGGAAAGCTCCCGCGCCTCGTCGGCCTCCCCCAACCGCGCCAGGACGATGCCCAGGCGAGCGGCCACGACCGGGTCGTCCGGCCGTTCCTGAAGCAGCGATCGAAGAAGAGGGAGGGCCTCCGCGGGTCGCCCGGACTGGGAAAGAAGGCGAGCCAGGGCGAACCGACTCGACACCGACGCCCGTTCGGGCGCCGGACGGTTTTCGTGCCAGGCGAGGGCCCGCTCGCGGAAATCGGCGGCGGCGACCTCGTCCCCCCGGGCCTCGAGGGCGTTCGCCGCCGTCTCCATGAGATCTGCGGCCGAAGGAAGCCCTCCTGCCGGGCTTCCCAGTCGTTCCTCCACGAGGCGCTGCACCCCGTCCACATCCCCGAGCGCGGCCCGTGCCTGGAGCTCCAGGTCAAGCGCCATGAGGTCACGGGGATGCCGAGACCTCGCCTCGAGCGCCGCCTCCAGGGCCCGGTCGTGCCGGCCCAGGAGTCCCCATGACCATGTCAGCTCCCGCCAGTAGGGAAGCCATCCACGGAGCTCTCCCCGGTCGGGACCGAGGGCCTCCAGGGCCTGGATGGCCAGGGTGGGCCGGTTCAGGCGCCGGTGTGCCTCGCCCACCATGTACTCATTGATCGTCCCGGGGGCGATGCGGGCCGCGGCTTCCATGGCGACCCAGGCGGCTCCCCACTCGGCGCGAAGCATGGAGAGAGCGAAGTCGAGGGTGTGGCGCTCCAGGGGGCCGAGGCGCTCCCGCTCCGCATCGAGGGAAGCCAGGAGGGTGTCCGCGGCCGCAACGTCGCCCAGATTCTGGTGCATGATCGCCGCCGCCAGTCTGGGCATGGACCAGTCGGGGTCGGCGTCGGCAGCCTCCAGGTAGAGGCGGAGGGCGGTGGCGGGATCCCCCCCCACGAAGGCCTGCATCCCCTCGAGATAGGCCTGGTAGGCCTGGAAGGTCGGGGGAGGCGAGGCGACCCGAAGGTGGTAGACGGTGTCCGCCAGCGGGGCCAGAGCCGCGAGGACCCGGGTGCGGAGGACATCGATCCCGGATACGGCGGCACCTACCGGGGTGTCGACGGAGCTCACGGGGCCGATTACGCGTCCCGTGGCCGCATCCAGGGCCCGCGCCTGCAGGTAGAGGGTCTCCCCCTCCCGGTAGAAGGAGCCGGTGACGACGATCCCCGCCCCTGTCTCCCGGGCGAGGCCCCAGATCGCAGGGTCGTTGGGCCCTTCCGTGCCCCAGCCGAGGGTGGCGGGGACGACTTCAAGGACCCCGGTTCGGGAGACCCCTTCCGTGATCCAGTCGGCGGCCATCCGGCCCAGGGGATCCAGTGCGGGGTCCAGGGTCCGGTTCTCGAGGGGAAGAACGAGAACGCGGTTCGCCTCGAAGGGAGGCTGAAGGGGGAAGGACTGGGAATTCTGGACGGAATCCCCGGCCTCGGGCTCCCCGCCCCGGGGAACCAGGACGACCAGGGCAAGAAGGACGGCCCCGAGCGTCCCGAGGACAAGACCGCCTCGGAGGCGTGGGGATCGCCTCCCGCCCGCCTCCAGCGATTCCGCCTCCTTCGCTTCCGCTTCCGGCGCCTCCGCTTCCGGC
>SKNW01000033.1 GCA_007120305.1 Gemmatimonadota bacterium
GACGAGGTCCACCGCGCAGGATCGGGGGCTGGACCTGGACCTGGACGCCCGCCGGATCTTCCGGGGGGGGGCGAGCCCAAGCCCGAGCACCCGGCCGAGCCCGAGCGCCCGCCCGAGCGCCCGCCCGAGCACCCGCCCGAGCACCCGCCCGAGCACCCACCCGAGCCTGAGCACCCGCCCGAGTCCGCGGGCGAGACGACGATGCCCGGAGGCGAAGAGGACCCGGGGGCCGAGGCCCCTGCCCGCTGACGTCGCCTGGCCCATGCCCTTCCGGCCCGCCTCCTTTCGGGGGGCAGATGTCCGGTGCCCGGATGCATCTCCGGTTCCCATCCCGTCCGCGTACGCGGCACGGTTCCCGGCACTGTCCCGGCACTGTTTTCGGCTCTGGTTTCGGCACGTCCCCGGCAGGTTTCCCACCGTGGACTTCTCTTCCACCTTCGTGAATCGATCCCGGCATGCGCTACCCTGATCCGCCCGAGAACCCCCGCCTCCTGGAAGACGAGACGCTGGAGGGCTGGCGAACCGAGTCCCTCTTCCGCCAGACGCTGGACGCCACCCGTGACGGGGAGCCCTTCGTCTTCTACGAGGGGCCGCCCACGGCCAATGGGCGTCCGGGGCTTCATCACCTGATCTCCCGGACGATCAAGGACCTGGTCTGCCGGCATCGGACCATGCAGGGGCGGAGCGTGACCCGCATCGCCGGGTGGGACACCCACGGCCTTCCCGTGGAGATCGAGGCGGAGCGAAAGCTGGGGATCTCGGGGAAGCCCGAGATCGAGGCCGTCGGAATCGAACGCTTCAACCAGGTCTGCCGGGACTCGGTCTTCACCTACAAGGAGGAGTGGGAGCGGTTCTCGGAGCGGATCGGCTACTGGCTGGACTATTCCCGCCCCTACGTGACCTACCACACCTCCTACATCGAGTCGGTGTGGGCCATTCTGAAGACGCTGGCGGAGAAGGGGCTCCTGTACCGCGGGCACAAGTCGGTTCCCTACTGCCCCCGGTGCGGCACGGCACTCTCCTCCCACGAGGTGGCCCAGGGGTATGACGACGTCGAGGACCCGTCCCTCCACTTCCTCTGCCACTGGCAGGGCGAGGATGGGGGCTCCGACGCCGAGGGGCGGAGCTTCCTGGTCTGGACCACCACCCCCTGGACCGTCCCGGCCAATGCGGCGCTGGCCGTGGCGCCGGATCTGACCTATGCCCAGGTGCCCTGGACGGCCCCTGATGGCACGGAGCGCCAGCTGGTCCTGGCGGAGGCCCGGGTGGAGGCCATCTTCGGCGAGGGGGCCACGGCCCGGATCACCCGACGCTACACCGGTGAGGAACTGCTGGGGCAGCGCTACCTGCGCCCGCTGGAGGTGGTGACGCTGGACGATGTGCCTCCGGAGGAGAAAGCGGTCGGATGGCGGGTGGTGGACGAGGCCTTCGTGTCGGCGGATGACGGGACAGGGATCGTCCACATGGCGCCGGCCTTCGGCGCGGACGACTACGCATCCGGTCAGCGCCACGGCTTCCCCATGCTCCGTCCCATCGACGACGCCGGGTGCTTCCGGGCGGAGATCCCGGGGGTGGGTGGACGCTTCGTCAAGGAGGCGGACCCCCTGCTGGTGGAGGCGCTCCGGGAGGCCGGTACTCTTTTCCGGATCGAGGCCGAAGTCCACAGTTATCCGCACTGCTGGCGCTGCTCCTCTCCCCTCATCTACATGGCCCGGGATTCGTGGTTTGCCGCCACCTCGTCCCTCAAGGACCGGATGCTGGAGCACAACCGGGAGGTTGCCTGGCACCCACCGGAGGTGGGAGAAGGCCGCTTCGGCGAGTGGCTGGCCAACAACGTGGACTGGGCCCTTTCCCGTGACCGGTTCTGGGGGACGCCGCTCCCGGTCTGGGTGAATGATGCGGACCCCTCGGAGGTCGTCTGGATCGGCTCCCTGGCCGAGCTTGACGCCAGGGTCCGGGAGGCGGGAGGTGCCGGGCTTCCCGACGACTTCGACCCGCACCGTCCCTGGATCGACGACATCACCTGGCCTGCATCCGATGGGACCGGGACGATGCGCAGGGTGCCGCAGGTCCTGGACGTCTGGTTCGACTCGGGCGCCATGCCCTACGCCCAGTGGCACTGGCCCCACGAAAACGAGGAGGCCTTCCGGGCTCACTTCCCGGCCGACTTCATCTGCGAGGGGCTGGACCAGACCCGGGGGTGGTTCTACTCGCTCATGGCGATTTCCACCATGCTGGACCTTGGCCCGGCCTACCGGAACGTCATGGTCAACGGGCTGATCCTGGATGCCAACGGGCAGAAGATGTCCAAGTCCAAGGGGAACACGGTGGATCCCTGGGAGGCCATCGGGGAGTTCGGGTCCGATGCGCTCCGGTGGTACCTGGTCACCGTGTCGAACCCCTGGGTAGCCAAGCGGTACGATCCGGAAGGCGTGCGCGAGGCGGCACGAAAGTACTTCGACACCCTCTTCAACACCTACCGATTCTTCGCCATGTACGCCCGGGTCGAGGGATGGACCCCGTCGGCCGGGCTGGGAGGAGAGGGAGAGGATCCGTCTCCGGCGGAGCGGAGCGTGCTTGATCGCTGGCTGCTTTCCCGCCTGAACCGGACCGTGGCCGAGGTCGGGGAGGACCTGGACGGCTATCAGCTTACCCGGGCCTACCGGCGTGTCACCGACTTCCTGAACGAGGACCTGTCCAACTGGTACGTGCGCCGGTCCCGGGCCCGGTTCTGGGGAAAGGCGGAGGCTGGCGATACACGGGCGGCGTTCCGCACGCTCTGGGAGGCCCTCGTCACCGTCACCCGACTCACGGCGCCGGTGGTGCCCTTCTCGTCGGACTGGCTTCATCGGGCCCTCCACGAGGGTCGTGACCCGGTGCACCTGGCCGCCTTCCCCGAGACGGACGAGGGACGGATCGAGGACGCGCTGGAGGAGGAGATGGAGGCCGTGCGGGCCCTGGTCTCCCTGGGGCGGGCCGCCCGCGAAGAGGTCCGGATACGGGTGCGCCAGCCCCTAGCATCGCTCCATGCGGTGGTCCCTGGACGCCGCCCCCGGGGGGAGGTCCTGGAGGTCCTGAAGGACGAGCTGAACGTGAAGGAGGTCCGGTTCCTGGACTCGGCCGAGGGTCTGGTCACGCTGTCGGCCCGGCCGAACTTCCGGGTCCTCGGTCCCCGATTCCAGGCCCGGAGCCAGGTGGCAGCGGCTGCGCTCCGAGGCCTGGACCAGGAAGCGCTTCGGGCCTTCCGCCGAGGGGAGCCCGTCGCCATCGACGTCGAAGGCGAGGCCGTTTCCGTGGAGCCTGACTGGCTCGAGGTGGTGGACGCCGCCGCCGGGGACCTGGTGGTGAAGGCCGAGAACGGCTTCGTGGCGGCGCTCGATCCCGTGCTCACGGACGACCTGCGGGTAGAAGGGATGGCCCGGGAGCTGGTGAACCGGATCCAGCGCCTGCGGAAGGATGCGGGGCTCGAGATCACCGATCGCATCCTTCTGGCGGTGGATGGCCCGGAGGTGGTGGCACGGGCGGTTGCGGCCTGGGGTACATTCATTGCAGGAGAAACGCTGGCGGTGGAACTTGACGTCGGACGGGAGGCCGTGGACGCCCGGGCCTCTCTCCTGGAGGATGACGTGGACGGATCTGCCGTGCGCGTCGCGCTCAGCCGGGTCGGCGACTGAGGTTTCGCCGATCCACCGTGACGATCCGCCGTGAGGATCCACCCCGAGGGGAGACGAATGCAGGAAGGGACGCTGGAACGACACGAGCTGGTGGTGGGTCCCGAGGGGGAAGGGGAGCGACTGGACCGGTGGCTTTCGGAGACGCTGGACCTGTCGCGCACCCGGGTGGCCGCCCTGGTGGCGGAAGGCCGCGTGCGCTGGAACGAGGGCGTGCCGCGGAAGGCCGAGCCGCTGGCGGCCGGGGACCGGATCGAGGTCACCCTTCCCGAACCACAGGTTCCCCGAGCCGAGCCGGAGGATCTCCCGCTGGAGGTGGTCTTCCAGGATGCCCATCTCCTGGTGGTGAACAAACCTGCCGGGATGGTGGTGCACCCGGCCCCGGGAAACCTGACGGGTACCCTGGTCAACGCCCTCCTCTTCCACGTCACCGACCTGTCCGGGATCGGGGGCGAACTGCGGCCCGGCATCGTCCACCGGCTGGACCAGGACACCTCCGGCCTTCTGGTGGTGGCCAAGCACGACCAGGCCCACCGGGTCCTTTCCGCCGCCCTCAAGCAGCGCGAGATCCGGCGCCTCTACCGTGCCGCCACCTGGGGGCACCTGGAGGGAACGCCTCTGCGCATCGATCACCCCATTGGACGGGACCCGTCCAATCGGAAGCGGATGGCCGTGGTCTCCGACGGGCGGCCGGCGGTGAGCCACGTCCGGGTCCGGGAGCGCTGGCGGGCCGCCGAGCTGGTGGACGTGGCGCTGGAGACGGGTCGGACCCACCAGATCCGGGTGCATCTCAGTCACCTTGGGCACCCGGTGGTGGGCGATGCCCTCTACGGCGCCGGGTGGGAGCGGGGAATGAGTGGCGTGGCCCAGGGCTGGGCAGGGCAGCTGGCCCGCCGTGTTCCCCGCCAGTTCCTCCATGCTCGCCGGCTCCAGTTTCGCCATCCGGTCTCGGGCGACGTGCTGACCTTCGAGTCCGACCTCCCGCCCGATCTGGCGGCGGTCGTGAGCTGGGTCCACGACCAGGAGCGCCAGGCGCACCCGGAGCACCAGGAGCGAGGAGAGGAGCTCAGGGAGCCGGGGCGGTGAGAAAGGCGGCCACCCCGGGGCTGCTGGATCCCTTCGTGGCGCTCTCCCCTGTTCGCGAGGCGCTCCTCGTGGATCTCTCGGGGCGGGTCGTGGATCGCATCGGGTTCGCCGACCGCTCCGCGCGGATCCAGGCCGCCTCGCTGGTGGCGGGGCTCCACGCTTCCGGAGCCCGCCTCTCGGAGGCGGCCGGTAACCCGGGGCCGGCGCTTCTCCGGATCCGGGCCGGTGGGAGCCAGGTGCTTCTTCTCAGGGTTCCGCCACCGGCGATTCACGTCCTCCTCCTTCACCTGAACGGCGGGGACGGTGCGGAGGAAGCGTGGGAGGATGACCTCCCTGGACTTCTTCGCGCCCTGGCACCCCGGATTCCCGGCGGGCCCATCGTCCTGGAGGCCGAGCGCTTCGAGGCATCGCTGGAGTCGGACCGATGATCGGGCGGCGCGGTTTGAGCGGAGGGGCCGTGGTGGAGTTCGATCCCCGCCTGACCTTCGAGACGTTCGTGGTGGGCCCGGCCAACCGCCTGGCCTCGGCCGCTGCGCGCAGGGCGGCGGAGTCGCCGGGAGCGAGCTACAATCCCCTTTTCCTCTACTCGGCGTCAGGGCTCGGCAAGTCGCACATCCTGAATGCCATTGCCCATCACGCGGTTCGCACCAGCGCCTCCCGGGTGGTGGAGTACGAGACGCTGGAGGGGTATCTGGACCACCTTGCGGAGGCGCTGGAAGCGGGGGGAGGCGGCGCCGCCCTGGATCGTTACGCCCAGGCCGAGATCCTGCTCCTGGACGACGTCCAGTTTCTGACGGGTCAGGCGCAGGCCCAGGAGATGCTCCTGAGGATGCTGGACACGCTGACCGGACGGGGCGCCCAGGTCGTCCTGGCTTCGGACCGGCCTCCGGCGGAGATCAACGGGCTTGACGCCCGGCTCCTTTCCCGGTTCTCCGGGGGGCTCATCGTGGACATCGGCCTTCCCGACTACGAGACCCGGGTCGCCATCATGCGTCGGAAGGTGGAAGAGCGGAGGGCCCGTCTTGCCGAGGGCGTGGCCGAGGCGCTGGCCCGGTTTCCCTTCCAGAACGTGCGGGAGCTCCAGGGCGCCCTGAACCGACTCCTGGCGATCCAGGAGCTGGAGGAACGCCTGGTCCGGGTGGCCGATCTGGGGGCCGTGCTGGGGCCCCAGTTTGCCGTGGATGTCGACCGTGGAGAGGGGGGTGGGGATGCATCCCGGGTGGGGGCGCAGACGGACGAGGCGGCCAACGTGGAGCCGGAGTGGAGGGTCGCCTTTGTCCGGGTCATCGAGACCGTGGAGTCGGCCGGGTACTCGGCCGACCGGCTCCGACGCCCGCTTGAGGACCGGTGGAACGAACCTGCGGACTGGCAGGAGATCCTGAAGGCCTTCCGGCGGGACCTGGATCGGCTCCGGGAGATCCGGGCCCAGCTTCAGGACCTCCCGGCGCCCTGGCCCTCGGATGCGGACGTCATCCTCCGTGACCCCGACCTCCTGGACGAGGCGGAGCGCCTCCTGGGTCTGGCCGTCGAGCGGTCCCGGTCCTTTCCTGACATCCCCTCGGGGCCCAAGCTGGACGAATCGGGCACACGCTTTCCGGCCCTCGCCCGGCGGGCCGCCGAGCGGGCGATGACATCGGAGGTTCCGGAGTACAACCCCCTCTTCGTGCATGCCTCCGATCCGGTTCGGACCCGGGAATTCCTCGAGGCCTGTGGCCGGACCTACCGGGCCCTGGACCCGAAGGCACGGGTCGGGCTCCTGTCGGTGCCCGAGTTCAGCGAGGAGTTCATTGCCGCGCTTTCCGCCGGTGTGGCGGGGGCGTGGAGGGAACGGTGGTGGTCCGTGGATCTCCTCCTCCTCCACGAGGCGGAGGCGCTGGGCAGGACCGAGCGGGCCCAGGAGGAATTCTTCCACCTCTTCGAGGCGTTGAAGCGGCGGGGATCCCGGATTTTCGTGGCGGCCGACCGACCGGCGTCGACGCTGGAGGGGATCGATGACCGCCTTCGTTCCCGGTTCCAGGGCGGCCTGGTCCTGGACCTTGGCATGGAGCCGGGAGCCCGGGCCGGAGGCGGGAGCGGAGATTGGCCCGCCTCGCCGAGGCACCTCCCGGCCGTGCAGGGCCGGGGCAAGCAGGATCCGGCCGCACCTGCGCCCACGCCCACCGCGACGGGGCCCGCCACGCCCGAATCCAGGTCGGTGCTCGATCCTTCGGCAGACCTCGAGCGCGATCCCGCCCTCGGGGCGCCGGTAACGACCCCGGTAGCAGGTGCAGAGGAGCCGCCAGCCTGGACGCCTCCCCCGGACCGCGTCGTCTGGCGGTGGCCGCGGATCGAGGACCGGATCGTGGAGGACGCATCATGAACGCCGGGCGCGCACAACCCGGGGGGGAGGTGATCCATGGCCATTGAGGGACAGCTTTCCGACGTCGGCCTTGCCGACATCATGCAGCTCCTGGCCGTGGGGCGGAAAACCGGGTGCCTCACCGTGACAGACCGGTCCAGCTTCGGCTACATCTACATGGAGGACGGCCGGGTGATCTACGCCAACGTCCTCAACCGCCCGGACCGACTCGGCGAACTCCTCGTGCGAAACCAGGTCATCGATCGGAACGAGCTCTCCCGGGCCATGGAGGAGCAGGCCCGACAGCCGGGACTCCGCCTGGGCCGGATCCTCGTGAGTCGGGGAACCATCACCGAGGAGGACCTCTCTCGTTTCATCACGGTGCAGGTCGAGGAGGCCGTGTACCATCTCTTTGCCTGGGAGCGGGGAGCCTTCCACTTCGAGCCGGATTCCCATCCCGACGATACGACCGGACCCCACGTGTCGATCAGCGCCGAGAGCCTCCTTCTGGAAGGAGCTCGACGCGTCGACGAATGGTCCATGATCGAGAAGAAGATCCCGTCGATGGACCTGGTCTTCGCCAGGGAGGAGCGGACCGGAACGAACGAGAATCGGACCGAAACCGGAAATGGAAAGGCGGAGGAAGGGGAGCCAGGGGGTAGGGAGTCCTCCCCCGGGAAGGGCGCGGAGGAGGCCGAGCTCACCCCGGAGCAAGAGCGGCTGCTGGAGCTCGTGGATGGGCATCGTACGGTCCGTGATCTCGTGGACGAATCGGGGCTCGTGGAGTTCGACGTGGCCAAGTCCCTCTTCGGGCTCCTCCAGGCCGGCTTCATCGTTTCCGTGGGCCGACGCGAGGACGCGTCGCCGGATGCCGCCGAGGCCGAGGGGCTCCCCCAGAAGCTCTCGGTGGGGGGCGCCTATTACCGCGCGGGGATGTTCGAGGATGCGGAGCGAGAATACCGGGCGGCGCTGGCCATCGTGAACGACGAGCCTACGGCCCGCGCCCGCCTGGCCCTGATCTGCCTGAGGTCGGAGCGCTTCGAGGAGGCCCTCGCGCACTACCAGGCGATGCCCGACTCCGTCCGTGAGAGCCCGTCGGGGGTCCGGAATCGCGCCCTTGCATTGGAGATGCTCGGGCGGAACGAGGAGGCAGTGGACCTCCTCGAGGGATTGGCTGAACGTGCGCCTTCCCCTCCCGAACTTCTGCTGGCCCGGGCCATTCCTCTCCTCAAGGTGGGCCGGCCCCGCGCCGCCTGGGACCTCCTTCGACGATTCCGGAGTGCGTGGAGCGGGGGAGATCCGCCTCCCCTCTACTACGCCTGGGCGATCCTGGCTGCCGCGGCCAGTGGAAACCCGGATGCGGCGCTCCAGGTGGGGCGGGAAGGTGTGGCCGCGCATCCCACCGAGGGGGCGATCCTCGTGAACCTGGGGGTGGTTCTGGAGGCCCGGGAGCAGGGCGCCGCGGCCGAGGCCCTCTACCTGCGCGCTGCCTCTTCGTCTCCCGTACCTCCGCAGGCGCACAAGAACCTGGGCGACGTGGCCTATCGGCGGGGAGACCAGGCGGGAGCCAGGGCCCACTACGAGCGGGCGGTGCGGCTGGATCCGGACCTCGGCGACGACGTATACCTGAAACTCGGAAACCTCTTTCACCGGGATGGGGACCGGGACCTGGCTCTTCAGCACTGGCGCCGGGCCCTGGAACTGAACCCCCGCAACGAAGTGGTCCGCACGAACCTGCAGCTGGCGGCCTCCTCGGCCCCGCGATGACCGGCCCGTCCGGCCCATCGATCCGGCCGTCGTTCCCATCGGCCTCCTGGCGACACCAGCCCTGGGGGTGGGGACGGATCCTGTTCGCCTTCTTCACGGTCGGCGCCCTCCTCATGGGTGCGGGAGGGTTCGCGGGACCAGGTGCGGGCGCTGCGGGCCCGGCCGTTTCGGACCCGGAGCCACGGATCCTGGTCCCCGAGAGCCCGGTCCTGGCCGAGCGGGTCCAGATCCTTTACTGGGAAGGGTCGGAAGGGCGGGCTGAGCGAACGGCCCGCGTGCTGGACCGCCACGCCATTCTCCCCGGCCTCCCGGCGAACCATCCCCTCCGGGCCCAGGTGGTGCTGGCGCCGGACCTGGCGACGTGGGATGCCTGGACCGGGGGGCAGGTGCCGCACTGGGGCGCCGGCGTGGCCATCCCCTCGCTGGACCGGATCGTCCTTCCGCTCTTCCGTGCACCCTGGAGCGGAGGGGTCTCGGAGGACCGCACCCTCCGGCACGAGTGGGCCCACCTCGGGCTGCACGGCTACCTGGAGGGACTCCGGATCCCCCGGTGGTTCGACGAGGGGTATGCTCAGTGGGCGTCCGGCGGATGGGACACCTCCGCCGCCTGGAAGCTCCGCGCGGCGCTGGCCCGTGGAACAGCCCCTCCCCTGGAAGACCTCACCCTGGTCTGGCCCCGGGAGCGGGGCGAGGCGGAGCTGGCCTATCTCCTCTCCGCCAGCGCGGTCAGCTTCCTCGTGCAGGAGAGCGGCGCCCGGGGGATGGAGGTCTTCCTCGGGCGGTGGAGGGAGAGCGGCGATTTCGAGGGGGCCCTGCGCCAGACCTTCGGGCTCACCTCGGGACAGTTCCAGCGCCGCTGGGTGGAGCATGTACGGCGCCGTTACGGGTGGTTCATCTTCCTCTCACAGACGGCCTTCGTGTGGGGGATCCTGGGTGTCGTGCTCCTGATCCTCTTCGGGATCCGCCGCCGCCGCGACCGGGAGCGCATGGAGCGCCTTCGGAGGGCGGAGGCCATGGGGGAAGGGGGGGAGCGCTGGTGGACGCCCTTTTCCTGAACCCCCGAATCGGAGGGTCGGGCGAGGCTCGGTTCCGGTTTCCGGCAACCGAGCGGGTTCAGCGGGCGGGCGGCGGAGGGTCCCCTGTTGACCCCCTGCCCGGCAATCGGTAGCGTTTCAGCATGAATAGCACGCGTGAACGTGGGGGGCATGACCCCCGGAAGGAAGAGGCGCCGGAGGGGACCCGGGTGCGCCGCCGTAGCCGACGCCCAGCGCCGTCCGGAGGCACCGCCGGCGAGGTGGTCGCCGGACTGACGCCGCTGGGTATCGGGCTGGGTCTGGCCGGCGTCGTCATCACGATTCTCGGCCTGTGGTTGACGGCCCAGGGAGACATCACGGCAGCTCCCCTCCTTCTGGTCCTTGCCTTCCTGGTTCTATTTCCGCTGGCGCTCACGCGCTGAGGACTCAGGGCGCTTAGCTCAGCCGGTTCAGAGCACCTGCCTTACAAGCAGGGGGTCGGGGGTTCGAATCCCTCAGCGCCCACTACATGGCCACGGCAGCACCGTGGGCTGGGGATCTGCGAAGCGAAGCGAAGCACATCCCTCAGCGCCCACTACATGGCCATGACAGCACCGAGGGCTGGGGATCTGCGAAGCGAAGCGGAGCGCATCCCTCAGCGCCCACTACATGGCCATGAAGCCACTCAGGTTCCGCCAGGAGACGCGCATCGTGACCCGATCTTTCCCCGCATCTCCTCGCCCCCCTCTCTCATCGGTGAGGGGAAGCGCATGAGCCCGCCGACCGAAGGAGAGACCGGAGGAGCGCGCCGGGTCCTCGTGGCCGGATGCGGGTACGTGGGGTGTCGCGCGGCGGAGATGCTGGCCGGCCAGGGCCACCGGGTCTTCGGGCTCCGCCGTCGCCCCGTGGATCTTCCGGAGGGGGTGGAGCCCGTGGCTGTGGATCTCCTGGCGTCGGGGCTGGAGGACCGGATTCCCCTCGTGGACCAGGTGGTCTTCGCCGCCTCCTCCGACAGTCCCAACGAGGAGGCCTATCGGCGGATCTACGTGGATGGGGTCGATGCCCTTCTCCGGGTCCTGGAGGCCCGCCCCCCTGACCAGCGTCCATCCCGTTTCATCTTCGTATCGTCAACGGCGGTGTACGGGGATGCAGAGGGCGGGTGGGTGGACGAGGACACCCCGCCCCGTCCCGAATCCTTCCGCGGCGGCGTCATGCTCGAAGGAGAGGCGCGGACCCTGGCCTCCCCCATCCCCGGCGTCGTGTTTCGGCTGGGGGGGATCTATGGTCCGGGCCGCACCCGGCTTGTGGACCAGGTCCGCGCAGGTCGTGCCCGCTGTCCGGGTGACGGACCCATCTGGTCCAACCGCATCCACCGGGACGACGCCGCCGGGGCGCTGGTTCACCTGCTGGAGCTTCCGGATCCGGACCCGGTGATCCTCGGGATCGACCAGGAACCGGCGCCGCTCTGCCAGGTCTACCGCTGGCTGGCGTCCGAGGTGGGCGCTCCGGAGCCGCAGGTGGATCCGGAGATGTCGAGGGACCGATCCAACAAGCGCTGCTCCAGTCGCCGGCTCCAGGCGTCAGGGTACCGGTTCCGGTACCCCTCCTTCCGGGAGGGCTACCGGGCCATGCTTCAAGAGATGGATCCGTGATCCTCACCCTCGTCGGGGGGATCGGCATCTTCCTCGTGGGGATGATCCTCCTGAGCGAGGGTCTCAAGTCGGCGGCGGGAGGAGCTCTACGGTCCATCCTCCAGCGCTTTGCGCGTTCTCCGGCAAGGGCCGTGCTCTCCGGGGCGGGGGTGACGGCCCTCGTGCAGTCCTCGTCCGCCACCACGCTCACCACCATCGGGTTCGTCAGCGCCGGCCTCCTGACCTTTCCGCAGGCCGTGGGGCTGATCTTCGGCGCCAATCTGGGCACCACCAGCACCGGGTGGCTGGTGGCCGTGCTCGGTTTCAAGGTAAACGTGGGCGCCGTGGCGCTTCCAATCGTGGGTGTGGGGGCCGTCCTCCGCCTCCTGGGCAAGGGACGATGGGCCCACGGGGGAATGGCCCTGGCGGGATTCGGGCTCATTTTCGTGGGGATCGACACCCTTCAGGAGGGAATGGCGGGACTGGCCGACCGAATCGATCCGGCCACGCTCCCCGGCGCCACCTGGGGGGGACGCATCATCCTGGTGCTAGTCGGTGCTGCCATGACCGTGATCATGCAGTCGTCATCGGCGGCGGTGGCCACCACGCTGACGGCCCTCCATGCCGGCGGAATCGGGCTGGACCAGGCCGCCCTCCTCGTGATCGGCCAGAACCTGGGAACCTCGGTGAAGGCGATCCTCGCCGCCATCGGAGGGAGCGTGCCCGTGCGACGGACGGCGGTGGCCCACACCCTGTTCAACCTGATTACCGCAGGCCTCGCCCTGGTTCTCTTTCCCTTCCTGCTGGCCGGCGCCTCGGCACTGGCGGGCGAGGCGGAACCGGCGGTGGCCATCGCCCTCTTCCACAGCGGCTTCAACATCCTCGGGGTCGCCGTGCTCTTCCCGGTCCTGGACCGGTTCGCCTCCCTCGTGGAACGCGTCATCCCGGAGACCCGACCGGACCTGACCCGGAACCTGGACCCCACCGTGGCCGAGATCCCGGAGGTGGCCGTCGAGGCCGCCGGGCAGAGCGTGGCCGGCGTGGCGGACCTGCTGGTCCAGGAGTTGGCGCGGCTCTCTCTCGAGTCGGCGGGGAGGCCGCCGGACCGGGTCTCGGCGAGCCCTCGGATCCACGAGGTTCCCCTGGCCCTGGGGGTCATCCGCACGTTCCTGGCCCGGGTCCGGACCCCGCCCGACGACGGGGTCGCCTTCCAGCGGCATCTCTCCCTCATCCACGCCGTGGATCACCTGGACCGGCTGGAGGATCTCCGGAGGGAGTACGAGGAACTGGGTCCCCTCCCCGTGAACCTGGCGCCCACGGCGCACCGCGTGGCCGAAGCCCTGTCGGGATGGGTGCATGCCCGCGACACGGAGGCGCTGGGACACTTCTCGCGGGAGCTGGCCGAGGAGCGGAAGAGCCGGCGGGACACGGCCCTCGAGGAGATGGCGGTGGGGGGGATGCCACCGGAGATGGGGCGCGTCTCGATCCTCCACGTGAAGAGGATGGACCGGATCGCCTACCATGCCTGGCGGGCCTCACATCACCTGGACCTGGCCCGCGCCGGCGAATGGGCGACGATCCGCGAACCCACCTCCGAAGACGAGTCCGGGGTTCCTTCTGGCGTCCGCCGGAAGGATGCGAGCCCGGAGGGTGTCAGCTCGAGTCAGGAAGATGCGAGCGCCGCTGCCACGGGGGACACCGGGGTGGACGCTCCCTCTCCACGATCCAGCACCTGACAGGAATTGCGCACCACCGACGCGTAGTCCGCATCCAGGCGGAAGGCCACTTCGTCGCCAGGTGCGAAGCCGGCAGAGGGAGGAAGGTGGACGATGAGTCGACGATCCCCTCCCAGCGCCGAGGGGATGGCCACCTCCGCCTCCACCTGGGCTCCGGTGAAGGTGGTGGTGAGGATCCGCCCCCGGAGCTGTCCTCCCTCGGCGGGAAGAAAGCCGTCGGGGCGGACGGCCACCATGACCTGGCTTCCGCCGGGCATCCCCAGGCGGTCCACCCGGCAGAAGGATCCGAAGTCGGTGAGTACGCACCCGTTCTGGTTCTGTACCACGCCGGCCAGGAGGTTGGTCCGGCCGACGAAGGTGGCTACGAACACCGATTCGGGGTGCCGGTAGATTTCCCTCGGGCTCCCGACCTGCTCCACGCGGCCCCGGTTCATGACGACGATCCGGTCCGAGATGGCCAGCGCGTCGCGCTGGTCATGGCTCACGAAGATGGACGTCATTCCCGCTTCCCGGAGGATCCCCACCACCTCGTCGCGCACCTGGTCGCGGAGGTGAGCGTCCAGGTTCGAGAAGGGCTCGTCCATGAGGACGACCACCGGGCGAGGGGCGATGGCCCGGGCGAGGGCGACGCGCTGCTGCTGTCCCCCCGAAAGCTCGTGCGGGTAGCGGTTGAAATGGGATCCCAGGTCAAGCACCCGGAGGACGTCCCGGGCGCGGTCCTTTCGGTCACCCCGCCGAAGGGCATCCAGCCCAAACATGACGTTTTCCCCTACGGTCAGGTGGGGGAAGAGGGCGTAGTCCTGGAAGACCATGCCCACCCCGCGCTTTTCCGGCGGGAGCCAGGCCCGGGGCCCGGCGGCCTCGCGCCCCCCGATGCGGATCGTCCCGGCGTCCGGGATCTCGAACCCGGCCATCAGACGGAGGGTCGTGGTCTTCCCGCACCCCGAGGGACCCAGGAGGGTCACGATCTCCCCCTCGTTCACATCCAGAGAGACGTCCCGGACCGCCTCCACCGGACCTGGCCAGAAGCGTTTGGAGACGCCTTCGAACTGGATGACGGGACGGGCCGTGGGCATGAGCGGAGGCGGGAGGCCGGAGGAGGGAGTTGAGAACCAGACTCAACTCCGTGGGGGAACGCTACCTCCCGGGGTCTTCCCTGTCAATGTCAGGAACCCCTCGACCCGCCCTGCAAAAGGCCCCCGGGGTCGTCGGTGGTGAGGCGTCGGATGCCCAGCGCCAGGAGCTCCCGAGCATGGGCCTCTTCGTTCACCGTCCAGGTCACGAGACGAATTCCCTCCTCGACCCAGCCGGTGGTGCGCAAGGGTTCCGCGCGCAGGAGTTCCTGGCGTGCATCCAGGATCGACCGGGGGTCCTGTCGGACCAGAGGGAGGGCATCGGCCAGGGCTCCTTCGTCCTCGGCCACGTAGCCCAGGGTGAGCTCGGGGCCACGGGCCCGGAGGTCAAGAAGAAGCTCGAAATCCAGGGAAATCAGGATCACACGATCTTCGGTGCCTGTCCGCCGAATCCGTTCGAGGATGCGGGCGAGGTCCCCGGATTCGCGGACGCCCTTGAGCTCCGCGTAGATGCGGTGGATCCGGTGGCCTGGCCCCCGGGGAGACGGAGGCAGGAGGGCCGCCAGAGCCTCCTCCAGCGAGGGGATCCGGGTTTCCCGGAATTCCGGATCGAACCAGCTCCCGGCATCCAGTTCCCGCAGTTCATCCAGCGTGAAGGCCTCGACGGATCCCGACCCGTCGGTGGTGCGATCCAGCGTGGCGTCGTGAAGGAGCACCGGTGTGCCGCAGGCGGCGACGCGGACGTCGAACTCCACCGACCGGGCGCCTGCGGCCACCGCACCCAGAAGGGAGGGGAGGGTGTTTTCCGGGAAGTGTACCGGGTTCCCCCGGTGCCCGATGATCTCGATCCCGCTCCGGGATGCCCGGCTCACGGGTGCTGACCCCCGCGCAGGCCCTGACGCAGGCGCTGGCGCTGGCCCTGATGCTGGTGCGGATGCTGGCCCATCCGGCTACCCTCCCGAGGGGGGCTAAGGTGAAGGAAGTCGAGGGGACAAGCTATTCCGCCCCCTCGGGATCCGCCACAACCCCCGCCACCACGCGGCCTCGCTCGTCCGGAGCAGGACCGCGTGGGGCTCAGGGGTCTGCCGGTGAGGGGGCGCTGGCCGGTCAGGGGTTCGTGGCGGTCACCGGGATGGAGAGGCGGGTCGTCTGCCATTCGAAGACCAGCGTGGCCCCTCGCGTGCCGGCGTCGTCGAAGCGAAGGACCATGGATTCGACGGGAGATTCCAGCGTCTCGGCATCCACGTGAATGGAGCCGAGCTCCTGCGCCCGGACCTCGGGGGTGATCTGGAGACCCCAGTGATCCGTTGACGCGGTGATGAAGATCTCCCAGTGCCCGGCTCCGGGAATGGCGTAGAGGGCCACGCTTCCCGCCGGAACCGGGATCCCGCCCACGGAGAGGGGGACGCTGGTGTGAAGGGTAGTGGGCTCGTTCGCGCCAAAGCGCCAGAGCTGACCGTAGGGCACGGCCTCGCCACCGATCATGGTCCGCCCCCGGAGGGACGGGCTTCCGTAACAGATCTTCACCACGCCGCCGGCAAGGGCCACCTGGGCCGAGTCGTAGGGAGAGGCCCGGCCCTCGAGGGGCATCCGCTCCACGGGCGTGCAGGCGGGGTCGTTGGCGGGAGCGGGAACGGCGGCCAGCTCCGGGAGGCCGGGCGCCATCCAGAGGGCGCCCAGGGCCACCAGGGAAAAGAGGGCCGTGGGAAGGGGACGGGTCAGGTTCGGGAGGGCCATGGAGGGGCTCCGTGGGGGGAAGGATGGAGGAAGGGCAGGGGATCAGGCGCGCGATACGTTCGTCAAACAGCGGTGCGGGAACGACGGGGCCGGAACTCGTCCGGAATCTCATGCCTCAGGCCACCGGCCAGAAGACGTCCCAGTGCCCCCATCAAGATCGCGTACCCCGAGAGCGGCGCCAAGGATTCGGGTCGAGTTCGGGGGTTTCCTGTCGCCGTCTGAATCCGTGGTCCGGGATCGGCGTCGGTCTTGCTCGATCGCATCCCATCCTCCGATTCTCAGGCTTCCGCCCCCCATTCACAGCCCCTTCCAGGGCCACCACGGAGTGCCCCATGGCCGAGGACCCCGAGACCCCGCCCCCACCTCTGCCGCCTCTGCCGGGCCGAGGCGAAGCTGCCACGGCCATGGAGAAGGGGCTCGGCTCCTTCCTGTTTCGGGCCGAGGTTCCGGTCCGCTTCCGGGACATCGATGTGGGGGGGCACGCGCATCACAGTCACGCCCTTGCCTACTTCGAGGAGGCTCGCTGGCGCTACTGGACCGACGTGGCGGGGCGGGAGGCCCGGGCCGAGGCCGTGGACTACATCCTCGCCGAAGCGCGCCTCCGCTACCGGGCGCGGATCCTCCACCCCGACATCCTCTCGGTGGGCGTTCGAGCGGAGTCGGTGGGTCGAACCCACGTGGAGCTCGCCTACGAAGTACGCACCGGACGTAACGAGGTGGCGGTGACCGGGTCGACGATCCTCGTGATGTACGACTACGCCGCCGGGAAGTCGAAGCCGGTTCCCGACGATCTGCGCGTGCGGCTGGAGCGTCACGAAGGGCGACCTCTCCCCCGCCGGGCGGACCCTTCCCGTTAGCTGATGGTAAAGAAGAAGAGCGTCCGGGTCCTCGAGGCTTGCGCCTCCCTGCCCCTCGGGTTATCAAGGGGGGTCCCAAAACGCTGGGATTGCAACCGCGAAACCTTTTGAAGGTTCAAGGGTGAGCAATCCGTCCATCGCAGACGCATGCGGCCGGAACCCGGTTGCTGCGTCTCCCCGGCCAGAGTAGACCGCAGGGAGTGCCGTACCATGCTTCGACGCCTGAGAGACCACCTGGTCATCGCCGCTGCGATGACCCTGTTCACCGTTCCGCTGCTGATGGTGCCCCAGCAGGCGGAGGCCCAGGACGGCAGTCGCTTCCGGGTCATGATCCCCAACATGCAGCCGACCGATGACACGCGGGATCGCTTCGGTCAGCGCGTGGCGAACAATCTTCGCAACGGCATCGACCTCAACACCCACGTGGGAATGAGCGAGCGCGACATGGATCGCGCCGCCCGGGACTACGACATGCGGGCCCGGGACCTGGGCTGCATCGAGGCCCGGCAGCTGGCCGCGCTGGTGGACGTGCCCCTGGTGATGTGCGGATTCTACCAGGCCGAGGGCGGACAGCTGCGCGTGAACGCCTCCTTCTACACCGTCCCCGGGAACGAGGAGTACCCCGTGGAGCCCTTCCTCGTCGCCGAGAACGATGAGCGGGGCGCCATGGAGCGAATCCTCCAGAGCTTCGAGGTCATGGTGCAGCAGGTCCAGTTCGTGGCCTTCTGCGGCGACGCCTACGCGTCCAGCGACTGGGAGCGGGCCATCGAATACTGCACCCAGGCCGTGGAACTGGCCCCCGACGTCCCCTCCGCGAAGATCGCCCTGGGCGGGACGTACATGGAGCTCCAGGACTTCGAGCAGGCGCTCTACTACTTCGAGCAGGTCCTGGCCCAGGACGAGTGGAACAGCGACGTCATGGTGAACGCCGGATACGCCGCAACCCAGCTCGGGGATACGGACAAGGCCCGGAGGTTCTACACCCGCTACCTGGAGATCAACCCGGGGAGCGCCCAAGTCCGCCAGCAGGTGGCCTTCGACCTGGCCCAGGGTGGGGACGTGGAAGGCGCGATGGAGTTCGTCCGCCAGGGGCTGGCCGAAGACCCGGACGACATCGGTCTCCTCGAGTCCTACGGCTCCTACGCCTTCCGCGTGGCGGTGGATCGCCAGTCGTTTGCCCCGGTCTCGCAGGATGGCGAGATGGATCCGGAGACCGCCTCGCTCTTCCGTGAGGCCTCCCAGACGCTGATGCGGGTGGTTGAGGAAGAGGGTGCGGAGTCCAACCCCAGCTACGTGGTCAACTCCGTTCGGGCCTACCTCCAGCTGAACGAGCTTCAGGAGGCTCTCCGCACCGCCGAGCGCGGCCTGCAGATCTTCCCCGAGGCGGCCAACCTCTGGGTCGAGAAGGGGACCGTTCACAACCGGCTGCAGCAGACGGACCAGGCTGTGGCGTCCCTGGAGCGGGCGCAGCAGCTGAACCCGGAGTTCCCGCAGATCAACTCGCGGATGGGGATCTACCTGGTGCAGGCCGGCCGGATGGAGGATGGGCTTCCGTACCTGCGCCGGGCCATCGAGTCCGGTGAGCAGACGGCGGACCAGGTGGCCAACGTGATCTTCGGCGATGCCCACTCGAACGGGATCCGCGACAACCGCGATCTGGACTACGGCATCCGGCAGCTGGACATGGCCAAGAGCACGCTGGATGTCTCGCAGGAGTGGCGCCAGCAGCTCGACTTCTGGCATGGATACGCCCTCTTCCAGCGCGCGATCCAGCGGCAGGCTCCCTCCACGGTTCAGTCGGCCCAGGCCACGCTGCCGGAGTTCCGGCGGGCCAAGGAGCTGCTCGAGGCCGGTCGGCCTTACGTGCAGCGGACCAACATCATCCCGAACCTGAACGAGTTCATCGGGAACGTGGACACCTACATCGAGATCCAGGACGCGATCATCCGACGCGGCGGTCGCTGACGGTCGCAGGATCGAGCGGGAGGCCCTGACCCGGGAGCCTCCGGCGGGCGTTGGGACAGATCCGGGTAGAACCCTGGGGTTCTCAGGCGACGAGGGGCGTCGCGGCTACGGCCGCGGCGCCCCTCGTGTCGTTGGGGCGGGCCCAGTCCCGGCGCGACATGACCCTTGCCCGCATCCCACCCCACGCATATAGTTGTGCACGAGTCCTCCACTTCTTACCACTTCTCTCCACTTTCACCCACGAGGTCCAGCCCGGTGGCGAGTTTCCTGGGCCGGTACGAGTACCAGCTCGACCCCAAGGGGAGGGTGAGCCTCCCCGCCGACTTCCGGAAGGAGTCGGAGGGGTCGCGTTTCGTGCTGCTCCAGTGGGAAGCCACGCATCTCACGCTTCTCCCCCTGGATGTCTGGGAGGAGGTCCAGGCCCGCATCCTCGAGCTCCGGCGTACCCGACCCGCCATGCTGAACCGGCTGCGCAGGATCACCTCCCGCGCCATCCACGTGGACCCGGACAAGCAGGGGCGGATCCTCATCCCCTCGGGGCTCAAGGATGCGGTGGGACTGGACGGCACCGTGGTGGTGACGGGGAACGTGGACCGGATCGAGATCTGGGACCCCGAGATGTTCCGGGCCACCGTGGAGACCATCCCCCAGGACGACGACGACCTCACTGATCTGGAAGTCCAGATCTTCGGCTGACCCGGAGGGCCGGTGGACGAGCGGGAGGAGAAACGCAGCGAAGCGCACAGGGACGGGGCAAACGTTGCCCTCCCTGCGGGTGACGCCTACCACGTGCCGGTCATGGTGCGCGAGGTGGTGGAGTCGATGGCGCCTGCCTTCGACGGCGTTCTCTTCGACGGTACCGCCGGGGGCGGGGGACACAGCCAGGCGCTTCTCGAGCACTACCCCGAGCTCGAGGTCATCGCCGTCGACCGGGACCCGGAAGCCATCGCCGCCCTCCGACTTCGCCTTGCCCCCTTCGGTGATCGGGTGCGCCTCGTTCAGGCCCGCTTCGACGAGGCGGCGCTTCGCGCCCTCACGGAGGGCGTTGTGCTGGCCGGGGCCCTCCTGGACCTGGGGCTGAGTTCGCGACAGATCGACGAGCCGGAGCGGGGCTTCACCTTTCGTGACGAGGCTCCCCTGGATGCGAGGATGGAGGGAGCCGCAGGGGAGGGACCCACGGCGGCCGACATTCTGAACAGCTGGTCGGAAGAAGAACTGGCGCTCCTCTTCTGGCGCCTGGCCGAGGAGCCCCGGGGACGCGCCCTGGCCCGAGCGGTGGTGGCCCGCCGGTTGGCCGCGCCCTTCGCCAGCGCAGCCGACCTGAACGAGGTCCTGGCCGACCTCTACCGTCGTCCCCTCCGGGCAAAGGAGAAGGCCCGTGTCTACCAGGGCCTCCGAATCGCGGTGAACCGGGAGCTGGAAGCCCTGACCCAGGCCCTTCCCGCGCTCCGCGACGCCCTGCGTCCCGGAGGGATCCTGGCCGTGCTGAGTTACCACTCCCTCGAGGATCGGGAGGTGAAGAACACCTTTCGGGAATGGAGCCGGAGCTGCGTGTGCCCGCCGGAACTCCTCCAGTGCCGGTGCCGAGGGCATGCCCTGGGCACGCTGGTGACCCGCTCCGTGGTCAAGCCCTCCGAGGCCGAAGTGGCCGCCAATCCTCGGGCCAGGAGCGCACGATTCCGCGTATGGAGGAAGGCGGCATGAAACGGGGCTCGGCGTGGATCGCCCTTTCGTCGCTGGGCCTCGCAGCCCTTCTCCTCGCTCTCTCCATGGTGACGTGGCGCCAGTCCCGGGCCCGGGAGGCCATGGCGGAGCTGGATCGCCTGCAGCGGGAGATTTCCCTGGTTCAGGCCGAGCGGGCGGCCATGGAACGACGCATCCAGATCCTCGAGAGCCGACGGCATGTCCTGCCCGCGGCCCGGGAGCGCCTGGGCCTCCGTGTGGCGGAGGCCGGTGACATGGTCTTCCTCGCCCCGGAGTCGGCGGCTGCCGCCCGCCCCACCCCCCCCTCTCATCCTTCCACCGCGAGGAGGCAGCCATGAGCCTTCGTGATCTTGGCCGAACGCTTCGGTCTCCCGCCTTTCGGGGACGAATCCTCCTCGTTGCATGGGTGGGGGCCTTCGGGGGCCTCCTGGTCCGGGCTGGAGAGATTCAGTTGCGGGAGGGCGCCATCTGGCAGGCCGAGGCGGATCGCCAGCACCGGGGCCAGCGGAGCCTGCCTGCCTCCCGTGGAGGGATCCTGGACCGCGACGGAATGCCCCTGGCCCTGAGCCACGAGGTCTTTCGCGTCGGGGTTGCCCCGGGAGAGCTCCGGGACCGGGACGAGGCAGCGGCCCTCCTGGTGGAGACCCTGAAGATCTCGCCGAATGAGGCGCGACGGGTCGTGACCTCGGAGCGTTCCTGGGTCCAGTTGCCGACCCGGTATGAACCGCAGGTCAGGGAACGACTGACGCCGGAGCGAGGCATCTACGTGGAGCGGGAGCTCACCCGCTCCTATCCCCACGGCGAACTGGGGCGTGGCATCCTCGGGGTGGTCATCGACGAGGAGGGGACCGGAGGAATCGAGCAGGCCTTCGAACCCCACCTTCGCGGCATCACCGGAACCCAGGTGGTTTCCCGGGATTCGCAGGGGCGCCCCATCCCCGGGGAGAGCTGGGTGGTCCAGCCCCCGCAGGCCGGCGGCGATGTGGTCCTCACCCTGGATCGGGACCTCCAGGAGATCGCCCACGAGGCGTTGCTGGAGGCCCTGGCGGAGACTGGGGCTCGCGGGGGTGACCTGCTGGTCACGGATCCACGCACCGGCGAGATCCTGGCCATGGTCTCCATCCAGGAAGGGTCCTCCAACCACCTGGGGAGCATCAACAGCCCCTACGAGCCGGGCTCGACGCTCAAGCCTTTCACGGTGGCGGGCCTCCTGGACCTGGGCCTCGCCTCCATGTCGGACTCGGTGGACACCGAGAACGGCCGGTGGACCGTGGGGCGACGGACCGTGACCGACGTCTCGGTGGTGGGAAAGGTGACGCTGTCCCACGCCCTGCGCGTTTCCTCCAACGTGGCCATCGCCAAGCTGGCCGGGGCCTTCGATCCTCTGCAGCAGTTCGAGCTTCTCCGGGACTTCGGGTTCGGGGTGCGGACCGGTATCCCCCTCCCGGGAGAGTCCACAGGGCTCCTCCGGCATCCCCGGGACTGGTCGGGTCAGTCGGCCGTGTCCCTCTCCATCGGCTACGAGATCTCGGTTACTCCCCTCCAGATGGCCATGGCCTATGGCGCCCTGGCCAACGGCGGCCTCCTCATGGAACCGCTCCTGGTTCGGGAGGTGCGTGCGCCGGACGGCCAGGTCCTCGAGCGGCATGAACCTCGGGTGGTCCGCCGCGTCGTGTCAGCCGAATCTGCCGCGGAGGTCAACCAGGCCCTGGTCGACGCGGTCCAGGACGGGACCGGAAGCCGGGCGCGCCTGAGCACCTTCCAGGTGGCCGGAAAGAGCGGTACGGCTCGGGCCACGGGCGCGGACGGGCGCTACGAGGCCGGGGCCTACTTCGCCTCGTTCGTGGGATTCTTTCCCGCGGAGAGCCCGCAGCTCGTGGTCTTCGTGAAGCTCGACCGTCCGCAGGGCGCCTACTTCGGAGGCGCCACCGCCGCCCCGGTGACCCGGGCCACCATGGAGGCGGTTCTTGCCGCCCGCCATCCTCCGCTCGATCGGCAGGCCCTGGCTACCATCGCCCGCAACCAGGAGCTTGCCCGCGACCCGGCGCCGTTGAACGGGGGTGGCGTTCCGGCCCTCTTCGCCTCCTGGGAGGCCCGGTCGGGGGCCATGGCGGCCGCGTCCCGGAGCCTGACCCTCCCGGGGATGGAGGTTCTGGTCCCGGAGGTCCGGGGGCTCCCGGTGCGGACTGCCGTCCGGCAGCTCCATGGCCTGGGGCTGCACGTCCTCTGGGACGGTTCCGGCGAGATCGTCGGGACCCGCCCGACGGCGGGTGCCCGCCTTCAGGCCGGGGACACGGTCCGGGTGCTCGGGGCCCGCCCCGCGCCGGCAGGACTTCGTCCGGGGGGAAGCGCAGTCGGAAGCGGGGTGCGGACGCAGGCGGCGATGGTCCGCGCGTCGGGGGGGCAGCCCTGATGTCGGGGCCGCCGGAGGCGAGGTCCTCCGGGGCGTCCGAGGAAGCCGTGCGGCCCCTGACCGTGGCAGGACTGGCTCGGGGCCTTGAAGCCCGGGGGTTTGCGGTGACCCTTCGGGGTCTGGAGGGGGAGGGAAGGCCGCTCCTGAATGTGCGCCAGGATTCCCGGGACGTGAGCGACGGTGATCTCTTTCTGGCCTGGAAGGGTGCTCGCCACGATGCCCACGATTTCGTGGCGGAGGTGGCGGAGCGGGGTGCGGCGGCGGCCCTCGTGGAAGACTTCGTGGAGGGGGCGGGAATTCCCCAGCTCCGGGTCACCGAAGGAAGGGCCGCGGCCGCGGTGGCGGCGATGCTGGTCCTGGGCGACCCTGCGTCCGGGATGCGGGTGACCGCGGTCACGGGAACGAATGGAAAGACGACCACGGCGTTGCTGGTTCGCCATTTGCTCGGGGCTCGGTCCCCGGCGGCGGCACTGGGCACGCTGGGGGTGGTGGGCCCCGACGGGGATGTGAGGAAGGGTACGGGGGGGCTCACCACGCCCGGTCCGGTGGAGCTGGCGAACCGGGTGCGGGGACTGGCGGGGGAAGGGGTTCGGGAGCTGGTGCTCGAGGCCTCGTCGCATGCGCTGGACCAGCGTCGGCTGGACGGTCTCCAGGTCGATATCGCGGCCTTCACGAACCTGACCCGGGAGCACCTGGACTACCACGGCACCATGGCCGACTACCGGGCGGCAAAGGGGCGACTTCTGGCTCTCCTCTCGAAGGAGGCGGAGGTGGTGGTGTACGCCGGGGACCCGGCGTGGCGGGAGCTGCCTCCGGTCGAGGTGCCGGTTCGGCCCGTGGGGATCGAAGGCGAGGCGATGCCGGGGGTTCCGGAGAGCCGTGAGCGGAGACCTGCACTTGTCGCCCGCAACCTAACCCTCTCGGGGACCGGGGCCCGGTTTGACCTGGGGGAGGAGGGAGGGGAGGAGGTCCACCCGGTGCACCTTCCTCTGCTGGGCCGCTTCAACGTGGAGAACGCCCTCGTGGCCGCGGGCGTTGCCATGGCCGCCGGACATCCACTCGAGGCCGTGGCCCTGGGGCTTTCCGGTGTCGCAGCCCCGGTGGGCCGCATGGAAGTCGCTTTCACCGAACCCGTGCCGGTCATTCTCGATTACGCCCACACCCCCGATGCCCTGGCCCGGGCGCTGGAGACCCTGCGCCCGCTCTACCCGGGGCGACTCATCGTCGTCTTCGGCGCCGGGGGTGACCGCGACCGCACGAAGCGACCGGAAATGGGACGGGTGGCCACCGTCGGCGCCGCGCTGGCCATCGTCACCTCCGACAACCCCCGGACGGAGGACCCCGAGGCCATCGTGGACGACATCGTGGCGGGGATGCCGGCGGCGGAGGAGGGACGCAGGTGGATGCGGGTCACCGACCGGAGGGAGGCCATGGCCCGGGCGCTGCGGGTGGCTCGGCCGGGCGACGCGGTGCTCCTGGCCGGGAAAGGGCACGAGACCTACCAGATCGTGGGGACCGAGGTCAGGGACTTCGACGAGCGCGTGGTCCTGCAGGATCTCCTGCGCGAACTCCGGTCCGGGTTCGAGACCGAGGGAGACGGCTCGTGACGGCCGAGCGCTCGACCCTGTCCGGTCCGGGTTCGCCCGTTCGGTTCCAGTGGACCGCGGCCGCCGTCCGGGAGGCCCTCGGCCTCGAAGGGGTGGGTACGCCCGAAGACCAGGACCGCGTCTTTCGGCGAATCTCCACCGACACCCGTACCCTGGAGCCCGGTGACCTCTTCGTGGCCCTGGAGGGCCCCACCTTCGACGGGCACGACTTTCTTGCGCAGGCGGCCGAGCGTGGAGCTGCGGGCGCGGTGGTGCGACATGTGCCTGCCGGGCGACCCCAGGGCCTCGGCCTGTACCCGGTCACCGACACCCTGGGGGCGCTCGGCGATCTGGCCCACTACCGCCGTCTCCGCCTCCCGGCCCGGGTGGTGGCCATCACCGGATCCTCGGGGAAGACCACGACGAAGGAACTCCTCCGTGCGGCGCTGACAGGGCAGGTCAGGGTGCACGCCACGACGGCCAACCTGAACAACCGGGTGGGTGTGCCGCTGACGCTCCTCTCGGCCCCGGAGGACGCGGAGGTGGTGGTGGTGGAGGTGGGGACCAGTGAGCCAGGAGAGATCGAAGCTCTCCGCCGCGTGGTTCACCCGGACATCGCGGTGATCATCACCGTCGGCGAGGCCCACGTGGAGCGACTGGTGGACCTGGAGGGCGTATTCCGGGAGAAGCTGGAGCTGGTGACCGGGCTCCCGGGCGGAGCAGCCGTGGTCGTGGGTGACGAGCCGCCCGAGCTGGCGGACCGGGCTCGCGACCTGGCGCCCGGGCATGAACTCCGCGTGACCGGCCTTTCCGAACGGGCGGATCAGCCCTGGCGAGGCCGGCAGCTGGAGCATGATGCCGTGGGGCGGTGGCGAGTGGCGATTCCGTCGGGGTCCTTTCTCTGCCCGGTTCCGGGCGCCCACGGCGTCCGGTGTGCACTCCTGGCTCTCGCTGTGGCCGATCTTCTGGGCGTGCCTCCCGAGGTGGCCCGGGAGGGGCTCCCGGCCACAGCCCTCCCTGGACTCCGCACCGAGATCCGGCATCATGCCCGGGGAGTCCTCCTGGTGGACTGCTACAACGCGAACCCCCAGTCCACCGAGGCGGCCCTGGGTTGGCTGGGCACCCTCCCCTCACCGGGCCCGAGGGTGGCGGTCCTGGGGAGCATGGGGGAGTTGGGGAGCGCATCCGAGGTGCTGCATCGCCGGGTCCTGGATGTGGCCCTGGATGCCCCCCTCCACCTGGTGGTGGCCGTCGGCCTCTTCGCCCGGGCGGCGGAAGGGATGGCGGACCCCCGCCTGCTTCGCGCCGATGACCCGGAGGAGGCGCTGGCCCTTCTCCTCCCCCGTCTCCAGCCGGGGAGCACCGTTCTTCTCAAGGCGTCCCGCTCCGTGGCGCTGGAGCGGATTCTCCCCGCCCTGGAAGAGGCCATGGACCGGACAACCGTCCGGGAAGCGACGGACCCGGGGGGAACGGACTGATGTTCTACCATTTCCTCCCTCAGCTGGCCGACGTCCACATCCTCTTCAACCTCTTCAACTACCTGACCTTCCGGTCAGCGGGAGCCGGGGTCACGGCCTTTCTGTGCGCCTTCCTGGCGGGCCCTTCCGTCATTCGGTGGCTTCGGCGCCTCCGGGTGGGCCAGGTCGTCCGGGGCGAGGGACCCGAGAGCCACCTGGAGAAGGCGGGGACCCCCACCATGGGCGGGGTCCTCATCATCCTGGGCGCCACGGCATCCACCCTGCTCTGGGCCGAGCTCACCAACTGGTACGTGGTACTGACCCTCCTGGCCCTGCTCTGGATGGGCGCCATCGGGTTCATGGACGACTATCTGAAGGTGGTGCAGCATCGGTCCCGGGGCCTCATCGCCCGATACAAGATGATCGGCCAGCTCTCCTTCGGGCTGGCGCTGGGGGCCTTCCTGGTGCTCCACCCGATTCACCCGGTGCCCTCCACCTGGTCCATGGTCCCCTTCTTCGACGGCTGGGTGGCGGTTTTCCACCCCGCCGTCTTCATCGGGTTCGTGGCTCTCGTGGTGTCCGGGACCTCCAATGCCGTGAACCTCACCGACGGGCTGGACGGCCTGGCGGGCGGCCTGAGCGCCATCGCCTTCGTGACCTTCGGCGTGCTGGCCTACCTCATCGGTCGGGTGGACACCTCGGCGTACCTGGGACTCCTCTACCTGCCCGGAACGGGCGAACTGGCCGTCTTCGCCGCCGCCCTGGCCGGCGGGATCACCGGGTTCCTCTGGTACAACGCCCATCCCGCCGAGGTCTTCATGGGGGATACGGGCTCCCTGGCCCTGGGGGGCGCCCTGGCCGTGATGGCCATCCTCCTCAAGGCCGAGTTCCTCCTCCTCATCGTGGGCGGCGTGTTCGTGGCCGAGGCCGTCTCGGTGATGCTGCAGGTCAGCTGGTTCAAGCTGACGAAGCGGACCCGTGGAGAAGGTGTGCGCCTCTTCCGCATGGCCCCCCTGCACCATCACTACGAGCACGTCTGGGCCGAGCGGAAGCGGGTGCGGGGGAAGGAAATCGAGCAGACGGTGGTGGTGCGTTTCTGGATCCTCGGGATCCTGTGCGCCCTGGTGGCCTTCAGCACCCTCAAGATCCGATGAGTGGGCCCGGCGCGGTCCCCGGAGGGGCGGACACCCCCCATGTGTCCATTCTCGGCCTCGGAGCCAGCGGACTCGCCGCAGCCCGACTGGCCCTCACGAAAGGAGAACAGGTTCATGTCTCGGACCTTCGGACCGACCCCACGACTCGCGCTCATGCCCGTGACCTCGAACTCCTGGGAGCCCACGTCGAGCTGGGCCACCACGACCTGGCCCGGATCGCGTCGGCCGGCACCGTCGTCGTCTCGCCGGGCATCCCTCCGGACGCTCCGGTGCTCCGGGGCCTCCGCGACCGGGGCATCCGCTGGATCAGTGAGCCGGAGTATGCCGTACGGTTCCTCCCGGGTTCACTGATCGCGGTTACCGGGACCAACGGGAAGACCACCACAGTGCTCCTGGCAGCCCATCTCCTCCGGGCGGGCGGGCTGGACGCGGAGGCCGGTGGAAACGTGGGGGGCGGGCTGGCCCCTGCCGCCTCCGAGCTGGCCCTCCGGGTCCCCCCGCCGGAGTGGAGCGTCCTCGAGATGAGTTCGTTCCAGCTTGCCGATACCCACCGCTTTGCGCCCGACATCGGCGTGGTCACGAACCTCGCCCCCGACCACCTGGATCGGTACCCGGACCTGGAGGCGTACTACGCCGACAAGGCCCGGCTCTTTCGCAACGCCACGCCCCGGAGCCGCTGGGTCCTGAACGGAGAGAGCGACCGGGTGCGTGACCTGCCAGGGGATGCACCCGGCCGGCGAATCCTCTTCGCCGCCGACCCCCGGGCCGGGAGCGATGCGCCGCGGCCGGGCGAGGAACGGACCGCCGCTTTCGTTCGGGACGGGATCCTCACGCTTCGCCTTCCCGAACGCGTGGGTGGAAGCGGGGAAGAGGAGGCCCTCGTGCCACGGCATGCCCTTCCCATGGTGGGGAGCCACAATGTGCTGAACGCTCTGGCGGCAGCGCTGGTGGCCCGCCTTGCGGGTGCGTCCCTCTCCGGAATCCGGGAGGGTCTCCTCTCCTTCACGCCGCTTCCCCACAGAATGGAGCCGGTGGCGGAGGTGGACGGTGTCCTCTGGGTCAACGACTCGAAGGCCACCAACGTGGCGGCCGCCTGCACGGCCCTGGAGAGCCTGGACCGCCCGGTCCTCGCCCTGCTCGGAGGCCGGGACAAGGGAGAGGACTTCCGTCCCCTCGCCCAGGCCCTCCGGGGCCGGGCCCGCCATGTCGTGGTATTCGGGGATGCCGGGGGCCGGCTGGAAGCCGAGCTCCGGGGCGACCTCGGCGGGATCCCGCTGGTGCGGGTACCCGGAGGACTCGAGGAGGCCGTGGCCGGGCTCCGCCCCGTGGCAAACCCCGGGGACCTGGTTCTCCTTTCTCCGGCCTGCAGCTCCTTCGACGCCTACCGGGACTACGCCGAGCGGGGGGGGCACTTCGCTGCCCTGGCGAGGGAGGGGATCCCGAAGGCCAGCCCGGCAACCGGGGCCGGCCGAGGGGAGGTGTCGCCATGAAGACCGCCAGGGCCGACATCGCTCCCGTGGTTCGCCCCAGCCTCCCGAACACCGGGCTGGGGCAGGGGTGGGAATCGGCCGTGCTCTTCGGCCTTACGGCGCTTCTCCTCGGATTCGGCCTCGCGAACCTCTACTCGGCTTCGGCGTTCCTGGCTCAGCGACAGGCCCTGCCGGATCACTTCTACGTGACCCGGCAGGCCGTGGGCGGTGCGGTGGGGCTCGTGGGGCTCGCCCTGGCGGCCCGCATCCCCTACACCTTCTGGCGCACCCTCGCCTGGCCCCTCATGGTTGGGGTGTGGGGCGCCCTCGTTCTGGTGGTTCTGCCCTGGACCACGGGGATTGCTCCCGAGATCAACGGCGCCCGGCGCTGGCTGACGCTGGGGATCACGGTCCAGCCCTCGGAATTCGCCAAGCTGGCGATCCTGGTCTGGACCGCCCACCTGGCGGTGAAAAAGCGCAACCAGTTCGACAGCCTTTCGAGGGGTCTCCTCCCCTTCTTCGTGATCTGGGCGATCCTCCTGGTTCCGGTTCTCCTGCAGCCCGATCTCTCCACCGCCTTCATCATCGGGCTGCTGGGACTCCTGGTCCTGTTCACCGCCGGGGCTCGCCTCGCCCACTTCCTCTTCATGGGCCTCCTGCTCCTTCCTGTGGCGTGGGCCCAGCTGTCGAGGGGTTTCCGGATGGAGCGGCTCCGCTCCTTTGGAGACATGGAGGCCACCGCCCTGGGGGCGGGATACCAGGTCAAGCAGTCCCTCATCGCCCTCGGGAGCGGCGGGGTGACCGGCGTGGGCTTCGGCGAGGGGCGCCAGAAGTTCGGTTTTCTGCCCGAGCCCCATAACGACTTCATCTTCAGCATGATCGGCGAGGAGTGGGGGTTCATGGGGGTGGCGGCGCTGACGGGTCTCTACCTGGCCCTCGTGGTGGTGGGGTTCCGCATCGCGCGGCGGGCGCCGGACCTGTTCGGGCAACTCCTGGCCATGGGGATCACGAGCTTCATCGCGCTGCACGTCGTCCTCCACATGGCCGTTGGGCTCGGGGTCATCCCCACCACCGGCCTCCCGCTTCCGCTGGTGTCCTACGGGCGGTCCAATCTCCTGGTGACGCTGGTCTGCGTCGGGATCCTGATTTCCATCGCACGGGGCGATCCCCGGGCTCGACGCGAGGGCGCGCCCCGGCGTGCGGAGGTGTCCCGTGTCTGAGCGCCGCCCCGATCCGGTCCACGTGGTCTTCTCGGGTGGGGGGACCGGTGGCCATCTCTACCCGGCCCTGGCGCTGGCCGAGGCCCTCTCGGCGCATCGCCCCGATGTCGTCCCCTTCTTTGTCGGGGCTGCTCGCGGGCTCGAGGCCCGGGTGCTCCCGGAGCGGGGTCTTCCGCACCTCCTCCTCGGGGTGGAGGGCTTCGGACGGGGGGGAAACCCGGGATGGCGGCGCCTGGCCGACCGCCTCCGGGTGGTGCGTGTGCTGCTCAAGGCCCTGGCCGAGCTGGCGGGACGTTTCCGGGCGATCCGGCCTTCGGCGGTGGTGGTCACGGGGGGGTATGCGGGAGGCCCTGCCGGCGTCATGGCCGTCCTCCTGCGGGTGCCCCTTGTGCTCCAGGAGCAGAACTCGGTCCCAGGCCTCACCACCCGATTCCTCTCGCTGGGGGCCCGGCAGATCCACCTGGCCTTTCCCGAGGCGAGGCACCGGCTGCCGCGCCCGGCCCGCCGACGCGGCCGGGTGTCGGGGAACCCGGTGCGCCCACCCTCTCCGGTGGACCGGGTCTCGGCGGCTGCGGATTTCGGCCTCGATCCCGAGCGTCCCGTGGTCCTGGTGGTGGGGGGAAGCCAGGGGTCCCGGGCGCTGAACGAGGCGGTCCAGGGGCTTGTGACCGCGGTCATGCCTCAGGGTCTCCCCGGAGAGGCCCAGCTCCTCTGGGCCACGGGTCCTGCCCACCTTTCGAGTATCCAGGAGGCGATGGGCCGGGCCGGAGACCCGGCGTGGGTCCGGGTCACCGGCTACATCGAGGCCATGCCCCGGGCCCTGTCGCTGGCCCAGGTGGCGGTGAGCCGTGCCGGGGCCATGGGGACGTCGGAATTCCTGGCCTGGGGGATCCCCGCCATCCTCGTGCCTCTCCCCACGGCCGCGGCGGACCACCAGGCGGAGAATGCCCGGGCCCTGGCCGAGGCCGGCGCTGCCCTGCTTCTCCCGGAGGCGGAGCTCACGCCCCGGTCCCTTCTGGACCACCTGGAGACCCTCCTGGTCGACACCGACCTTCGGGCCGCCATGGCAAAGGCGGCAGGCCGCCGGGGTCACCCGGAGGCCGCCGCCGCCATCGCCACCCAGGTGGCCGCGCTCCTTCCCCCACCCTGGCCCGAGGGGGTGGCTCCATGAGCGTCGATCTCCGCACGCTGGCAGGGACCGGGCCGATCCACTTCATGGGCGCCGGAGGGGCCGGGATGTGCGCCCTGGCCGAAGCCGTGGCACGCACGGGCGCCACCGTGACCGCCTGCGACCGGGAGCCGGGGTCGGCGATCCGGGGGCTCGAGTCCCTCGGTGTCCACGTCCACCGGGGCCACGATCCCTCCCACGTGGAGGGAGTGTCCGGGGTGGTGGTCACGGCCGCCGTGTCCGAGGGGCACCCGGAGCTGCGACGGGCCCGCGAGCTGGGGATCCCGGTGATGAAGCGGGCCGAGGCGCTGGGGAGCTGGGTGGCGGCGGGGACGGTGGCCGCCGTGGCCGGAACCCACGGGAAGACCACCACCACCGCCCTCCTCACGTCGATCCTGGAGGCCGCGGGCCGGGACCCCACAGGCTTCGTCGGGGGGGAGGTGGCCACCTGGCACAGTCATCTCCGGCCGGGTCGGGACGACCTCTTCGTGGTGGAGGCGGACGAGTACGACCGCTCCTTTCATCATCTCCGTCCCGATGTGACGGTGGTGACCAACCTGGAAGCCGATCACCTGGACATCTACGGGGACCTCAAGGGCGTCCGCGCGGCCTTCCGGACCTACCTGGACGGTGTGCGCCCGGGCGGGTACGTCTGGGCCTGTGCCGACGACCCCGGGGCCTCCGCCCTTCTGGCCGGTCTCGGTCCCCAGGTGGAGGGCCACAGCTACGGGTTTTCCGCCGGCGCGGAACTCCGGGGGGAGCGCCCGGTCTTCGGAGCGACGGGGGCGTCGATCCGGGTCCGGGAGCGGGGCGAGGACCAGGGTCGCCTGCGCCTTCGCATCCCCGGACTCCACAACCTCCGCAACGCCCTCGGTGCCGCCGGTGCCGCCCGGTCCATGGGCGTGACGTGGCGGGACATCCGGCGGGGGCTGGAAGGGTTCGTGGGCGTGCGTCGGCGCTTCCAGGACCTGGGCGAGGTGGGGGGTATCCGGGTGGTGGACGACTACGCACATCATCCCACCGAAGTGCTGGCCGCCCTCGCCGCCGCCCGGGCCTCGGCCCCGGACGCCCGGCTCGTGGCCATTTTCCAGCCGCACCTGTACTCCCGGACCCGGGACTTCCACCTGGAGTTCGGCAAGGCCCTGGCGTCTGCGGACGTGATCTGGGTCACCGCCATCTACCCGGCGCGAGAGGAGCCCCTGCCTGGCGTGGATGCCGGGCTGGTGGAGCGGTCGGCCCGGGCGGCCGGGGCCTCCGAGGTGCACCTGCATCCCTCCCTGGAAACCCTTGCCGATGCCGTGGCGCCCACCCTTCGCCCCGGCGACCTCTGCCTGACCCTGGGGGCCGGCTCCATCGAGAGGACGGGTCCAGCCATCGTGGAGCGGCTTCGCCGAGGAGGGTCCCATGCGTAACGGGATTCGTCTTCTTCTGGCCACGGCCTTCCTGGGCGGAGGCGTCCTGGCCGCCCAACATGCGCCCGAGGCCCTGGCCTCCATGGAGTTCTTCCGGGTCGATCGCATCCAGCTCGAAGGCAGCCGGTACCTGGGGCTGGACGAGGCGGTGGCCCGGGCCGGCATCCCCGAGGGACTCTCCGTCTGGCATGACCTGGACGAACTCTCGGAGCGCCTGGCCACCCACCCGCTGGTGGCGGAGGCCCAGGTGCGACGACGCCTTCCGTCCACCCTCGTGCTCCGGGTCCGGGAGCGGGAGCCGGTGGCGCTGGTGCCCACCCCCGTGCTCGTCCCGGTGGATGCGGAGGGCCGCTTTCTTCCCATCGATCCTGCGCAGCACGCGCTGGACCTTCCCCTGCTGCGTCCCACCCTGGAGGAAGAGGGCCATGCCCTTTCTCCCGGCGATCTCCGGACGCTGGTGGGGGAGGTGGCCCGGATTGCCCAGCTCGAACCGGTTCTGGCGGCGTCGATTTCCGAGGCTTCGCTGGATGCCTGGGGGGACGCCGTGGTGCACCTGGTGGACCCCAGGACCGCGCTCCAGTATCGCCCACCCCTGACCCCGGACCGCCTGGAGGAGGCCTACCGGGTCCTGGCCGACGCGATGCAGCGGCGACCGGACCAGATCCCCACCGTCATCGACCTTCGGTTTGCCGACCAGGTCGTCGTTCGCTATTCCCCACGAAACCCACGCTGATCATGCGATCGAACCTCATCGCCGGACTCGACATCGGCACGACCAAGACCTGCGCCCTCATTGCCGAACTGGTGGGGGAGGGACGTCGTCGGCCCGAGCTCCGGGTGCTGGGCGTGGGGCAGGCCCGGACAGGGGGGGTCCGACGCGACGTGGTGACCCACATCGAGGAGACCACCGAGTCGGTGAAGTCGGCCATCAAGGAAGCCGAACTGATGGCCGGCAGCGAGATCGATCGGGTCTGGTGCTCCATCGGGGGCGACCACGTGCAGGCCTTCTCCTCCATGGGCGTGGTGGCCGTGCAGGGGGAGGAGATCAACGCCACGGATCTGGCCCGGGTGCACGAGGTCGCCCGGGCGGTGGCCCTCCCGCCGGACCGGGAGTTCCTGCATGCCGTTCCGCAGGAGTACCGGGTGGACCACCAGGACGGAATCAAGGACCCGGTGGGGATGTCCGGGGTGCGCCTCGAAGCGGAGGTATACCTCGTGACCTGCGCCGCCGCGGCCGCCACGAACCTCCGGAAGGCGGTGAACCGGGCAGGGTACCGGGTCCAGTCCCTGGTGCTTTCGCCCCTTGCCACGGCCCGGGCCGTGCTCACGGAGGACGAGAAGGAGGTCGGGGTGGCCCTCATCGGGGTGGGAGCCTCCACCACCGAAATGGTGGTCTTCCACGAGGGGAAGATCCAGCACATCGGCGTCCTCCCGGTGGGGGGCGACACCATCACCAATGACCTGGTACGCGGACTCTCCATCCCCTTTGCGGAGGCGCAGAAGGCCAAGGAGCGCCACGGCGTTGCCCTGGCCCAGCTGGTGGATCCCCAGGAGACGGTGGAGCTCCCCGGGCCCGGGCCCGGCCAGCGCCGTGACGTGGCCCGGGAACTCATCGCCCACATCGTCGAGCAGCGCCTGGACGAGATCTTCGGACTCGTGCATCAGCACCTCGACGGTGTCGGCGTGCTGGACCGCCTGGGCGCCGGGGTGGTCCTCACCGGCGGTACGTCGTCCATGGACGGCGTGGTGGAGATGGCCCAGCAGTGCTTCGCGGCGCCCATCCGGCTCGGGGCGCCCGGCGACGGCCTGAGCGGCCTGACCTCCGAAGTGGGACGCCCCCGCTTTGCCACGGTTACCGGCGCCTGCCTCCTGGGCGCGGACCGCTTCCACGAGACCGGGGAGGGTGCGAGCACCATGTCCTCCCAGCTCCTCACCCGGGTGGGCGCGTGGATCCGGGAGTTCTTCTGAGTCGCCTGCTGTTCACGTTGCTGTTCCCGTCGTTCTGGACAAATCCGTGCCATTCCCTCACATTCCCGAAACCCGGGAGGAGACCATGATGATTTTCGAATTCGAAGAGACGCCGGTTCAGAACGCACGGATGAAGGTCATCGGCGTGGGTGGCGCCGGGGGCAACGCCGTCAACCGGATGGTGGACGAGGACCTGGAGGGAGTGGAGTTCATCTCCGCCAACACGGACGCCCAGGCGCTGAAGAACTCACGTTCCCAGATCACCATCCAGCTCGGCAAGAAGCTGACTCGGGGGCTCGGTGCGGGAGCCCGCCCGGAGATCGGCCGGCAGGCCATTTCCGAGTCGGAGGAAGAGGTCCGCAAGGCGCTCGACGGCGCTGATCTCGTCTTCATTACGGCGGGGATGGGCGGCGGGACCGGAACGGGTGCCGCTCCCCTCATCGGGGACATCGCCCGGGAACTGGGCGCCCTCACCATCGGCGTCGTGACCCGCCCCTTCTCCTTCGAGGGCAAGAAGCGGATGCGGCAGGCCGACCTCGGGCTGGCCGAGCTCCGCCGCGCCGTGGATACCATGATCGTGGTGCCCAACGACCGCATTCTCTCGGTGGTGGGGAAGGGAACCACCTTCAAGGATGCCCTGAAGCGGGCGGACGAAGTGCTCCTCCACGCGACCCAGGGGATCTCGGATCTGATCCGCGTCACCGGTGAGGTGAACGTGGACTTCGCCGACGTCCGCACCATCATGGCGTGCCGGGGACCGGCGCTCATGGGATCAGGGTTCGGCGAAGGGGAGAACCGGGCCCAGGAGGCGGCGCAGGAGGCCATTTCCTCGCCTCTCCTGGACGACGTGTCGATCCGGGGCGCCCAGGGCGTGCTCATCAACATCACGGGCGGCATGGATCTGGCCATCGACGAGGTCACCCAGGTGTCCTCCATCATCCAGGAAGAGGCCGGCGAGGATGCGGAAATCATCTTCGGCGCCGTGCACGATCCGGATCTTGAAGGAAAGATCCGCGTCACCGTCATCGCTACCGGGTTCGACCGGAGTGAGGCGGCGCGGCATGAGGCCCCGGTGATTCGCCCCGACTTCCGGCGGTCCGGCGTCGGCACGACTGCGCCACGGAACGTGTCCCAGCCGGCGGCATCCGCCCAGGCCCAGCTCCAGTTCCAGAGCGAGCGGCGGGTGGCGAACAGCGATACCAGCGGACATGGCCCTGGGCAGGGCCACGGACAGGGCCAGGGGAATGGCGGGGATCGTCCCGGCGTGACCCCCTTCCACCGTCCGCCGGAGCGAGTGGTGGACCGGAACCAGATCGGGGACCTCGACATCCCGACCTTCATCCGGCGCCAGATGGACTGAACCAGCCGCCTACGGGATCGCGGAGCACGGGGTGGGCGAGCCTACCCGTGCTCCGCGTTTCGCGGCATTGCACCGGGCGGAGCGGCTACGCCAGCCGCTCCTGACATCGAACCAGCCTTCTGCGGGATGTACCGCGGAAAAGGACCTGACCTACGGAATGAATTCCCTGAAGCGCTCCTCCTCCCGCGCCTTCCTGGGTGCCGGTGGGGCCGTGGCCCTCGGGCTGGTGATCCTCACCCCCGGCCTTTCCCGCACCCCCGACGCCGGGCTCCTGGAGCCGCTGCAGGCCGAGACCACCGAGCAGGTCGCGGTGGAGGTGCTCGGGTACGGCGAGACCTTTGGCGGCGTTCTTTCGCGCGCCCTGATCCCCAACGCCGACCAGCAGGCCCTGATCCTGGCGTTCCAGGAGCACGCTTCCCCGTCTCGTCTCCGTGTGGGCACCGAGATCACCCTCCGCTACCGGCGGGGGGAAGCGGACGTCCGCGCCATCGAGGTCGTGGTCAGCCCCGACGAACTCCTCCGTCTCGAGCGCGGTGACTTCGGCTGGCGCTCCTCGAAGCTCGAGACGCCGGTCTGGATGGACACGATGTTCGTGCACGGGGAGATCACCAGGGATCTCTGGAGCGCAGTGGTCCTGAACCCGGACCTGGAGGAGATGCCCCGAGGGGACCGGGCCCAGGTCATCGACCTCATGGACCGGGTGTTCCAGTGGCAGCTCGACTTCTCCCGGCAGATCCAGTCCGGCGATTCCTACCGCCTGGTGTTCGAGCGCCAGGTCCGGCCCGACGGCTCCATGCGGTCCGGTCGCATCGTCGCCGCCGAGATCGTGAACCGCGGACGTCCCCTGCACGCCATCTGGTTCGACCTCCACGACGACGGGGTGGGCGGCTACTACGACCTGGAGGGCGAGTCGCTTCGCCGGGCCTTCCTCAAGGCTCCGCTGGAATTCCGCCGCATCTCGTCGCGCTTCAACATGAACCGCTTCCACCCCATCCTGAATACCCGGCGTCCCCACATCGGGGTGGACTATGCCGCGGCCACGGGAACCCCGGTCATGGCCACGTCCGACGGCGTGGTCACCATTCGCGGGGTCCAGGGCGGGTACGGGAACCTGGTGGAGATCCGCCACTCCAACGGGTACGTGACTCGGTACGCCCACCTGAACGGGTTCGCGTCCGGGGTTCGGGCTGGCAGCCGGGTCAGCCAGGGCCAGGTCATCGGCTACGTGGGCATGACGGGCCTCGCCACCGGCCCCCATCTCCACTATGAGCTCCACCAGAATGGTCGCCCGGTGGATCCCCTCAGCGTGGACATTCCCTCGGGGGATCCGATCCCCGCCGAATTCATGCCGCGGTGGAACGTGGAGGCGGATGTCCGCTTCGCGCTTCTGAACCAGGCCGCCCAGGGGCCCCAGTTCCAGATGGCCCGCGCGGAGGTTGGCGGCGGCGAGCTGGCCGACGGCCGGGCGGGGGTGGATGGGGTCGGCCGCGTGGACACGGACGCCCCCTCGGAGGACGGCGCCTTGTGATCCCGGCGTTCCCCGGAGGAGAAGCCTGACCCGGTGACGCGGCTTTTCCTCCTCGTCCTGCTGGTGACGGCGGTCGGGTTCATCCCGGCCGCCGTTTCCTATGCCCGGAGAGAACCCGCCACTTCGGCCCGGTGGTTGCCTGCGGGTTTCCGCATGGCGAGCCTCGTCCTTCTCCTTCTTCTCCTGCTGAACCCGGGCCTCCCGGGGGAGGACCCCGCCACCCGGGGAGCGGACGAAATCCGCCACTGGGTGGTGGCGGAGATCCACCCGGTGCTGGCGGCAAGGGCAGGGAATGCGGGGGAGGCCCGCTCTCTGGGCCAGGTTGCCTGGGATGGAATCCGGGCGCGCCACGCATCCCCCGATGGGTCCTCCTTTCTTCCGGGAACCGGGGCGGTGGCCGTGTTCGGCGACCGGCCTGAGGACCTCCGTCGCCTGGACTCCGGGGATGTGGATCCCCTTCACGTCGATGCCCCGGCCCCCGGCGCTCCCTCGAGCGGCCCGTCGCCGGAGGCGGTGGCCCGCACCCTGCTCCGGCTGGCGGAGGCCGGGGCCGACTCCCTGACCCTGGTCACTCCCCTCCGGGGTCCCCTGGAGCCGCTGGAGGCCGCGATCCGAGCTCTCGCGGCGCTTCCGGTCCCCGTGCCCGTCCGGGTCCACCGGGTGGGAGGCGACCTCCGGAACGCGGGGGTGGTGGCGCTGGAGCTTCCGGCCTCCGTCTCCCCGGGTGAGGCCCTGGAGGGCGCCGTGGTGGTGGCCGGCGAGGGGGCGGAAGGACCCGCGGACCCGGTCTCCGGGGCCGTCGCCCCTGGGGACTCGCTCCGGGTCGACGTGCGCCTCGGTGCCCGCGTCGTGTTCGAGACCCGGATCCCCCTTCCGCCGCCGGGGGAGCGCGTCCGCGTTCCTTTTCGGGTCACGGTGCCGGATCCGACGGGGGACCCGATGGCGGACCCGCTGCCGGACCCGCTGACGGACCCGCTGACGGACCCTCGGCCTGCACCGGGGGCCGCGCGCGCCGACGAAGCGGATCTCCTGGAGGTGGTCGCCTCCGTGGAGCTTGCCGGCGACGCCTACGAGATCGATGACGTGATGCGCCGACAGGTCCGGCGGGGCGGGGCGACGGGGGGGATCCTCCTTCTCTCCCTGCGCCCCGATGGAGAGCTCCGGGTCCTCCTCCCTCTCCTGGAACGGGCCACCGGGCTCGAGGGCGAGGGATGGATCCGAGCCGGTCCCTCCCGCCATGTGGCCCTGGGGCAGGGAAGTGAGGGCCTTCGCCTGGCGACTCCCGCCCAGCTGGCTGGCGAGATCCCCCATGCCCGGCTTCTGGTGGTGCAGGGCGAGGGAGGGGACATTCCTCCGGACTGGATCCCTGCGCTCCGGGCCCATCCGCGACGGATCTTCCTGGCCTCCGCCGGTTCGAGCGGCGAGGGGGGGTGGGGGGTGGACCCCGTGATCCCGCTTTCGGCCCTTTCAGGTTTCCTTTCAGGGGTCCTGGCCCCGGGAGCCGCCGCTCGCCTCCCCCCCCTGGGGTGGGTGGCCGATGGCGGGGAAGTGGTCGTCCCGGAAGCTGCGCTCCTGGAGGACCGAGTCGCCCTGAACCTCAGGAATGCTGGGGGCGATGTGCGTCCTGGCGTCGTGCTGGGCCAGGCGTCGGGGATCCGCGAGGCCCGGGTTCCCGCCACGGGACTCTGGCGGTGGGCGGGGAGGGAGGGAGCGGCAGGAAGCTTCTACCGGAGTCTCTGGGGAGGGATCGCCGCCTGGATGCTGTCTCCCGGAGAACCGCTGGCCCCTGGGGCGGAGGGGGCGCAGACCCTGGGGTCAGGCGCGGCCGCGATGGATCCGTCCCGGGTGCCGGCGCCCCCCGGGGAACTCGAGGCCGGGGTCATGCCGGAGACCGTCGCGGGGTCCCGGGGGGAGGACGTCCAACCCCGGGAACGCCCGCTGCGCACGCATCCCCTTCCCTGGCTTCTCCTCGTGGGGCTCCTCGGGACCGAATGGATCCTTCGGCGGCGGATCGGGCTGCGCTGAGCCCTGGCTTCAGGGGTCCCGGGGCGCCCGCTTCGGGTTAGCTTTGGGGTGTCCGGCGGTGCGGGCCCCGAGGATGCAGCACCCGAGACCCTGCACCCTGCACTCTGCACCCGGGACCGCTGCTCCACCCTTTTCCCTCCCACCCCTCCCACCGGCAAGCGATGCGACTGTTCAGGAAGAAGGACGAAACGCGCAAGTCCATCTGGAAGAAGATGGTGGACCTGGCCCTCACCGACGTGCGGGTCCTGGCCACCGGCATGGACGACGAGTCGCTGGAGGAGCTGGAGGAGCGGTTGCTGGCCGCGGACTTCGGTGTCCCGGCCACCCTCCGCCTGGTGGAGCACGTGGAGAGCCTGGCACGACGGGGGAAGATCCGGGGAGGCGGGCAGCTGCGGGAGGCGCTGAAGGAAGAGGTGGCCCGGATCCTGGCCGAGGACGACGGCCCGGGGCGCTCGACCGAAGGCGTGGAGCTGGCCGAAAACCCGGGGGACGGCCCCACGGTCTACCTGGTGGTGGGGGTGAACGGGGTCGGAAAGACCACCTCCATCGCCAAGCTGGCCCACTACCTGGTGCAGCAGGGGAAGTCGGTCCTGGTGGCGGCCGGGGACACGTACCGGGCCGGGGCCGTGAAGCAGCTCGAGACCTGGGCGACCCGGGTGGGCGCCGACTTCGTGCGCGGAAAGGAGGGAGGGGATCCGGCCGCCGTGGCCTTCGATGCCGTGGAGGCTGGGATCGCCCGGGGCGCCGACGTGGTCATTGTCGACACGGCCGGGCGTCTCCATACGAACCGGGGTCTCATGGACGAACTCCGGAAGGTGGACCGGGTGATCCGGCGCCGGCTGGAAGGGGCTCCGCACGAGACGCTCATCGTGCTGGACGCCACCGTGGGGCAGAACGCCGTTGCCCAGGTCCGGGCATTCCGGGAGGCGGCGGAACTCTCCGGTATCATCCTGGCCAAGATGGACTCCACCGCCCGCGGGGGCATCGTGGTGGCCCTTCGGCAGGAGTTCGGGCTTCCGGTGAAGCTGGTGGGACTGGGCGAGAAGGTGGAAGACCTGGACGCCTTCGACCCCCAGGAGTTCCTCCAGGGCGTCTTCGACGGGGAGCGGTGACGCCGCGATGACCGGGCGTCGACGGCCGGCGGAGGGGCGCCTTCCCGAGCCGGAAAGATCCCGTTCGGAACCCGCGGGCGACCTGACCCGGCTGGATCGCCCGATCCAGTTCCTGAAGGGGGTCGGGCCCCGCCGAGCCGATGCCTTCCGAAAACTGGCCCTGGGGACGGCGCGGGACCTCCTCTACCACCTCCCCCGGCGCTACGACGACGCCTCGACCCTCACCCCCATCGACCGCCTGGAGGCGGGGAGCGACGCCACCTTTGTGGGCCGGGTCCGGACGCGGGGGGTGATCCCGACCCGATCCGGGCTCCGGATCTTCCAGGCCGTGCTCCAGGACGACTCCGGGATGATCACCTGCGCCTGGCCCGGCCAGCCCTGGCTGGAGCGGAAGATCCGGGAGGGGGACGAACTGCTGGTGTCAGGGCCGGTCAAGTTCTTTCACGGAAGGCAGATGCACCCCCGGGAGTTTGTCATTACGGCCCGGGCGGGGAAGGGGAGCGCCCTGGAAGAACAGGGCGGCCAGGGGCCAGGCGGGTCCCGGAGTGGGACCATCTTCACCTCGTATCCCGCCAGCGACGAGATCCCGCAGTGGGTGCTCCGGCGCGTCTACGAGGAGAATCTGGACACCCTCCTCGCCGAGAGCGATTCGGAGGAGTACCTGGAGGCCGGCGTGCTTCGGACGCTGGGACTCCCCGGGCTACCCGAGGCCTTTCGCCGGCTTCACCGCCCCGGAGCCCTGACCGAGGCGGAGAGCGGGCGGCGACGCCTGGCCTTCGACGAGTTCTTCTTCCTGCAGCTGGTGCAGGCCCTGGCCCGCCTCCACGAGGGAGCGGTGGAGCCGGGGATCGCCTTCCGCCGCACCAACACCCTGATCCGACCCCTGCACGAGGCCCTCCCCTTCCGGCTCACCGGGGCCCAGGCCCGGGTGCTCCGGGAGATCTACGGGGACATGACTTCGCCGCAGCGGATGAACCGGTTTCTCCAGGGGGACGTGGGTGCGGGAAAGACGCTGGTGGCCCTCTTCGCCATGCTCCTGGCCGTGGAGAGCGGCTGGCAGGCGGCCCTCATGGCGCCCACCGAGCTCCTGGCGGAACAGCATGCCCTGAAGCTCCGGGAGCTGGTGGCCGAGCTGGGCCTGGGGGTCGGCATCCTCACTGGAAGCCTGGGCGCCAAGGCGCGAAGGGAGACACTGGAGGGGCTCCGCGAGGGGAGGATCCCCCTTGTGGTGGGGACCCATGCCCTGATCCAGGAGGCGGTGGAGTTCCAGCGGCTGGGGCTGGTGGTGGTGGACGAGCAGCATCGGTTCGGCGTGCGCCAGCGCATGGCCCTCCTGGAGCGCCCCGGGGCGCCGGCCCCTGACGTCCTGGTGATGTCGGCCACGCCCATTCCCCGTTCCCTGGCCCTGACGCTGTACGGGGACCTGGAACTCTCGGTGCTGGATGAGCTGCCGCCCGGGCGGACCCCCATCACCACGCTCCTCCGGCGCCCCGGGCAGCGCGGCGAAGTCTACGAGGGTGTGGCCCGGGAGCTGGATGCGGGGCACCAGGGGTACGTGGTCTACCCCCTGGTGGAAGCCTCGGAGAAGGTGGACCTGCGAGCGGCCACCGACGAACATCTCCGGCTCAGTACCGAGGTCTTTCCGGACCGCCGGGTGGGGCTCCTCCATGGGCAGCTCTCCGCCGAGGAGAAGGACGCGGTCATGCGCGCCTTCCGGGACGGAGAACTGGATCTCCTGGTGGCCACCACGGTCATCGAGGTGGGGATCGACGTGCCCAACGCCACCGTCATGGTCATCGAGCACGCCGAGCGGTTCGGCCTTTCCCA
>SKNW01000010.1 GCA_007120305.1 Gemmatimonadota bacterium
CGAAACCTGCGGTTCGCCGCCGTGACCGGAACGGCGGCCAACCTCATGATGGGGGCCGGCGCCGTCTTCATCGGGATCGTGGGGCGAGCCCATTTCCCCGAGGTCGGACTCCTGGGCGGCGACACCGAGAACCTCTACCCCATGCTGGCTGCGGAGACCCTCCCCCCGGTGCTCTTCGGGGTGGTGGTGGCCTCCATTTTTGCCGCCATCATGTCCACGGCCGATTCCCAGCTCCTGGTGGGCGCCTCCGCCGTGGTCCGGGACGTCTACGAGAAAGGAATGCGGCGAGGCGAGTCGGTCCCGGACACCACCCTGGTCCGCCTCTCCCGGGCGGTGGTGGTGCTCCTGGTGCTGGGATCCCTCGTCCTGGGGTGGGTAGCAGAGGACCTGGTCTTCTGGATGGTCCTCTTCGCCTGGGCCGGCCTCGGCGCGGCGCTGGGGCCTCCGCTGATCCTGGCGCTGTACTGGAAGGGAACCACCCGGGCGGGCGTGCTGGCGGGCATCCTGACGGGCGCGGGGGTCACCGTGGTCTGGTACTACACCCCGGCCCTCAAGGCCCTGGTCTACGAACTGGTCCCGGCCTTCTTTCTGGCGCTGGGGGTCACGGCGCTGGTCAGCTGGATGGGACGCCGGCGCGAGGCCGCCTGATGCCGGGTCGCTCGAGGGGCCGCCGGAACCCGGCTCAGGGGAGCAGCTCCCCCACCGCCACCACGGCCATCTCCGGCACCAGGTTCAGGTCGTCCTCGACCAGGTGCGCCTGCTCCGCCAGCACGATGACCATGGTCCCGGGGCGGAGCTCCTCGAGGTAGCCCGGAAGATCGTCTCCCTCTTCCAGGGGGGAGTGCGTCACGACCTGTCCGCGTCGCAGTGACCGGTCGGCACAGGTGCCCACAAGCCGGATGGTGACCCAGCCCGGACGGGGAGTCCAGGCCACGTTGGCGGAGGTGCGGACACGGGTTTCGCGCATGCGGAGAGGCTCCAGGTACGGGGGAAGGGCCGAAAGAGCGGACCCGTCGTGGGACCGGTGGGCCAGGAAGCTGGCGGGCTTCGAAATCAGTCGTCGGCGGAGGTGCGTACCTTGCCCTTCACCAGAAGGTCCAGCGCGGCACGCTGGGCGTCGGAAAGCTCCGGAGGGAGGCCCACCGGCACTGCGCGACCCCGTCCATCCGGGAGGTGGAGGACCATCTGGTCCCAGCGGGGACGGCCCTCCAGGGGTGTGGCGCGACCGGTGGCGTCCACGACGACGCTGCGCCCCGGCCCAACCGAGGCCGCAGCCAGCTCCAACCCGAACGCGAGCCATGCCTCCAGGGGGTCGGCCTCGCCGCGCCCGACCGCTCCCACGATCTGGACCTCGTAGCGCGCCACCATCTCCCGGTAGGCCGCTTCATCCGCCCCCCGCAGGTCGCGCAGAAGGCCTCGGTAGAACTCCCGGGGATCCCGGGCGCCGGTGGCGGCCCGTCGTTCGGCGAAGCGCCGGTCGGCCAGGGTGGAAAGATCGTCGGTCATCCCGCACGATGGGGCCGGGAGCCGAAGGGGTCAATGTACAGGGTCATCGCACAGGGTCATCGCACCGGGTCATCGCACCGGGTCATCGCACCAGGTCAACGCACCGTGTCATCGCACCAGGTCAACGCGGAGCGCATCGGCCCCGGCACCCCCGGCCCCGGCCCCGGCCCCGGCACCCCGGCCCCGGACCTGTTATTCTTTTCTGGAGATGCGGTGCTCCTGGGTGCATCCGCTGGCGAGTTCGTTTCGCCCTCGGATCCCCGGGCCCGGTTTCCCCGCCCCGCGCCCCTGACCCCCGCCCCTTCGTTCGGAGGCCCCACATGTCCGGATCGACCCCCAGCCCTTCGTCCGGTTCTTCCTTCCGCCTCCCCGATCCCCACGTCCGTCCCGGGGAGTTCCTGGAGCTGGACTGGGAAATGTTCGGCGAACTCTGCCGCGCCCTGGCCATGCGGGTGGCGCGGGACTACCGCCCCGAGGTGGTGGTGGGGGTGGCCCGGGCCGGGGTGATCCCGGCGGCCATCATTGCCTCCCTCCTCCGCATCGACTTTCACGCCATCAGCATCTCGCGTCGCATGGGGCTCCACGGCGCCGACGACGATGCCGACGTGCTCGAGCGTCCGCAGGTCTTCTCCCAGGTGCCTCGGCATATCGAGGGGAAGCGGGTCCTCCTGGTCGACGAGATCACCACCTCGGGCGACACCCTCCGCCTGGGGATCGCCACCCTGCGGGAGGCCTACCCGGCCCAGATCCGCACCGCCACCACCTTCGTGCGCCCCCGGGCCTACCGCCCCGACTACCACGCCCTCGAGACCGACGCCACCGTCATCTTTCCCTGGGATGTGAAGGTCTTCGACGGCGAGTCCTGGGTCATCAACCCGCGCTACCGGGAGCTTCTCGAGGAGAGCTGACCCGGGACCACCGCGGCACGGACCTCTCCGGCTGGACCCGCAGAGCGGACCTCTCCCGCCCGCAGAGCGGCCCTCCCAGGCTCGAGCCTCGGCCTCATCCCGACTGCATGGACTCCAGGAACTCTGCATTGCTCTTCGTTCGCCGGAGCCGGTCCATGAGGAACTCGATGGCCTCGGAGGGATGCATGTCGGCCAGGAAGTTGCGCAGGAGGTAGACCCGGTTCAGCTCCCCTTCGGTGAAGAGGAGTTCCTCGCGCCGTGTGCCGGACTTGTTCACGTCGATGGCGGGGAAGATGCGCTTGTCGGCAATGTGCCGGTCCAGAACCAGTTCCATGTTCCCGGTTCCCTTGAACTCCTCGAAGATCACCTCGTCCATGCGGCTGCCGGTCTCGATGAGCGCGGAGGCGATGATCGTGAGCGACCCGCCCTCGTCGATGTTCCGCGCGGCTCCGAAGAAGCGCTTCGGCTTGTGGAGGGCATTCGCATCCACACCGCCCGACAGGATCTTCCCCGAGTGGGGAACGGTCACGTTGTACGCCCGGGCCAGCCGGGTGATGGAGTCCAGGAGGATGATCACGTCCTTGCCGTGCTCCACCAGGCGCTTGGCCTTCTCCAGCACCATCTCGGCCACCTGCGTGTGCCGCTCGGCGGGCTCGTCGAAGGTGGAGGAGACGACGTCGGCATCCACATGCTCCTCCATGTCCGTCACTTCCTCGGGGCGCTCGTCGATCAGCAGCACGATGAGGTAGACGTCCGGATGATTCTCGCGGATCGAGTTCGCGAGCTTCTGGAGGATGGTGGTCTTTCCGGCCTTCGGGGGCGAGACAATGAGGCCGCGCTGCCCCATGCCGATGGGGGCGATCAGGTCGATGACCCTCATGGAGATGTCGCCCTCGGCGTTCTCGAGTCGGATGCGCGTCTCGGGGTAGCGGGGTCGGAGGTTGTCGAAGGTGGTGCGGTGCTTCGCCTTCTCCGGTTCGTCCAGGTTCACCTCCTCCACCTTCAGGAGCGCCAGGTAGCGCTCTCCCTCCTTCGGGGGGCGGACCTGCCCCTTGATGGTGTCGCCGGTCCGGAGGTCGAAACGCTTGATCTGCGAGGGGGAGACGTAGACGTCATCGGGGCCGTAGAGGTAGTTCCAGTCCGAAGAGCGGAGGAACCCGTAGCCCTCGGGGAGAACCTCCAGGACGCCCTCGGTCCGGAGAGTCACGTCCGTATCCAGGAGCTTCTGCTCGATCCTGAAGATCAGGTCCTGCTTCCGGAGGCCGGCGAAGTTCTGGAGTTCATGCTCCGCCGCGATGGCGTGCAGTTCGGAAACGGTTTTCTTCTTGAGGGCGGCGATGTCCACGGGAGTCTCCATCGTCGGGGGGAACCGACGGGGCGGGAAGGAGGCGGTAGGCCAGGAGGGTGGCGGGGCAGGGCGGGAGGACGTGCGGGAGCCGACGCGAAGCGACGAGGCGGCGAGACAGCGATGGAGGGACCGGGGTTGGCCGGCCCCGGGGAACCTGCGGAAAGGTTCGGTACCCCGGAGCCCGGGGGATCGAGCCTCCGGGACTCGGCAGCGTCGGGGTCGGGACCCGCCCAATCGAGCATCCCGCGGGGAACGAGCGGTTCGGGGCGACCATGTCCGGTGACCACGGCCGGCGACCATGGTCGGCGACCAGCACCATGTTCTCGAGAGCGCGGCCACGATAACGATCTGCCCACAGGGGGTCAAGCGCCAGCCACCCGGCCGGGCGTGTACCCCGCAGCCGGGGCCGATCGGGGGCGATCGGGGTCGCTCCGGGTCGACCGAATCGCTTGACACGGAACCCCCCCGTCGGGACATTCGCCGGGGAGCTCGACCGGCCAACGACAGGCCCATCCATCAACAGGCAGGGTCCACACCGTGGCTCGACACAATCGGGAAGGGGAAGGGGTGGACCAGCACGGTTTCGCCTACCGGATCAGCTATCAGCCGGACTGGCTCCGTCAGGTGAAGATCAGCCGGGACCTGACCTCCGGCCGGCGCTCCACCATGACCCTCTTCCGGAATCCCCTGGAGCGCCAGGAATCGGCGCCGGGCGACCAGGTCAGGACCCGGATCACCTGCCCCGAGCAGGGGGTAGACGTCGAGGTCGCGGTTCGCTGCCACGATGGAGGCGTCTGCCGCATCGTGGTTTCCTGCGAAGTGCCCAGGTCCGGCGGCAACGGCAACGAAGAGGTGGCCTTCGTCATCGAGAACGGACTGGCACCTCCCCTCGGATGATCCTCCCCACGGAGAGCTTTCCCCCGGACGTCGCGCCCCGCCCGGCCCCCCTTTCGCCCCCTGCGCCACCCAACCCTCCCTCCGCTCCTCCGACCCCTGCCGCATGACTCGCACCCTCCTGGCCCCCGTTCGAGCCCTCGGGCGCGGTACACGGGTATTCACGCTCGCCGTGGGAAGCTGGGGCAGCCTCGTCGTCGACGCCGTCCGGGCGCTCCGGTGGGTCCAGATCTGGGCCCCCCTCACGCTCAGGCAGATGACCCGGATCGGGGTGGATTCGGTTCCCATCGCGCTGTTCATTGCGGCCTTCACCGGGATCGTGCTTGCGCTTCAGGCGTCGTACACCTTCACCGGCGCCATCCCCCTGTACTTCGTGGGGGTGCTGGTGGGAAAGACCATGATGCTGGAGCTTGGTCCGGTGCTCACCGGCCTGGCCCTTTCCGGAAGGGTGGGGGCCAACATCTCGGCCGAGATCGGTACGATGCGGGTCACCGAGCAGATCGATGCCCTGGAGACGCTGGCCTACCCGCCCGTGGCCTACCTCGTGGTGCCTCGGGTCATTGCCGGGACCATCATGTTTCCGCTGGTGACGGCCCTGGCCATCGCCATGGGCATCGTGGCCGGGTGGATCACCGCCATCCAGCTCCTGGAGCTCTCCACCCCGGAGTTCGTGAACGGCCTCAAGCTCTTCTTCCTCCCCTTCGATGTGACCTATGCCCTTATCAAGGCCACGAGCTTCGGCTTCGTGGTCACCTCCATCGGGTGCCATTTCGGCTTCAACACCAAAGGGGGAGCCGAGGGCGTGGGACGCTCCACCACCGGGGCGGTGGTGGCCAGTTCCATGGTGATCCTGGTCCTGGACGCCTTCTGGGCCGTTCTCCTCCTGTGAGGCGGCGCTCCTGCTTCCGCCGGATTCCCCGCCCATGAGCATCGAAATCGACGGGATCCACAAGGCCTTTGGCGCCAACCAGGTCCTCCGGGGGTTCTCGGTGGAGGCCCGGGAGGGTGAGACCCTGGTGATCCTGGGGCATTCCGGCTCGGGGAAGTCGGTCACCATCAAGCACGTGGTGGGCCTGCTCCAGCCGGACGAAGGCGAGGTTCGGGTGGATGGCGAACGGGTGGGCGGCATGGACATCGAGGAACTCTTTAGCCTCCGGCGAAAAGTGGGATTCGTCTTCCAGTTCGCGGCCCTCTTCGACTCCATGTCGGTGGCCGACAACGTGGCCATGGGACTTCGGCGGATGAAGGAGGTCTCCGACGAGGAGCGGGAAGAGCGGGTGCGGGAGGCCCTCCGGGTGGTGGACCTGGTCGGCTTCGAGGACCGGGCGCCCTCGGAACTCTCCGGGGGGCAGCGAAAGCGGGCCGGGATTGCCCGGGCCATCGCCACGCGGCCAGGATACCTCCTCTATGACGAACCCACGACGGGGCTCGACCCCATCACACGGGCCGTGGTGGATCGACTCATCAATCGGATGAAGGACGAACTGGGGGTGACGGGGATCGTCATCACCCACGACATGGAGAGCGCCTTCCGCGTGGCGGACCGGTTGGCGATGCTGTATGAAGGAAAGTGCCGGCTGGAGGGCACCCCCGACGAATTCAGGAACTCGGAGGACCCGGTGGTCCGGGCGTTCATCGAGGGCCGACCCGAACTGATGGAGGAGGCGGAATGAGCGAGAAGCGCGACGCCCTGGTGGGGGTGGTCATCATCGCCGCGCTGGTGGTGATCGCCGCCGGAACGCTCTGGCTCGAAGGCTCCAGCTTTTCGGGAGAGCGGACCGAGGTGGCGGCGGTCTTCCACGAGGTGGGCCAGATCAAGAGCGGGAACCCGGTCAAGCTCCGGGGCGTGCGGATCGGGCGGGTTCAGGAGGTGGAGGTGCTCGCCGACGGGAGCGGTGTTCGCGTCCACTTCCGCATCCAGGACGGGATTCGGCTTCCCGAGGATGCGGCGGTGGTCCTGTCGCCCGAGTCCTTCTTCGGCGACTGGCAGGCCGAGATCCACCCCCGGACCCGGTTTCCCCACGCCGACTTCGCCGATCCCCGAGAGGCCGGTGAACTCCCCGGCTACGCCCTCCCGGATATTTCCCAGCTCACCGCCACCGCCGACCGGATCTCGGAGAACCTGGCCGAGCTCACCGACCGGGTGGGCATCGCCTTCTCCGACGAGACGGCCCGGAACATCGCCTCCCTCATCGGGAACGTGGAGGAGGTCACCGAGCGGCTTTCCGACCTCGTGACCCAGCAGGCGGCCTCCTTCACCGACGTGACCGACGACGTGCGCCGGGCGACCCAGGGAATCGGCGACGCGGCGCTGGAGGCGCAGGTGGCGCTGACGCGCATGAACCAGCTCTTCGCCCAGGCCGCGACCGGAGATGCACTGGATGACCTCGTCGCGCTGGCCGCCAATCTCCGGATCTTGAGCGAGGGCCTTCAGGACACGAACGTTACCGTCCAGTCCATGGCGTCCAGGGTGGACTCGGCCTTCACCGCCCTGGACCGGGTCGTGGAGCGCGCGGAGTCCGGAGAGGGTTCCCTCGGGCGCCTCCTGGCCGATCCCACGATGGCGGCCGGAATGGAAGGGACCCTGGCCGAACTCCAGGTGCTACTCCAGGACATCCGGGAGAATCCCCGCCGCTACCTGCGCCTCTCCATCTTCTGACCGGGCGCCCGTGTTCCCTCTTCTCCCCCTCCCCACCCTGCAGGAGCGCCACCCGTGAGCACCGTCGAGCGGAGCGCAGGCGGCGTGGTCCTGCGCACCATCCATGGCCAGGTCCACGTGCTGGTGATCCGGGATCCCTACCGGAAATGGGGCCTTCCGAAGGGCCACCTGGAGGCCGGCGAGGCCCCGCACGAGGCGGCGGTCCGCGAGGTGGAGGAGGAGACCGGGCTCACCGGGCTGATCCTGGGTCCCGAACTGGGCGAGATCGACTGGGTCTTCCGCACAGGGAACGCCCGCATCCACAAGTTCTGCCGCTTCTACCTCATGGCGTCCGGCGACGGTGAGCCCGCTCCCCAGCTGGCGGAGGGGATCACGGAGGCGATCTGGCTTCCCACCAACGAGGCGGAGCAGCGGGTGACCTACGAAAACGCCCGGCAGATGATCCGACGGGCCCGGACCTTCCTCCCCTGGGAGGTGCTTTGACCGGGGAGGCGGGGGCCCGGGACATGGCGCGGGTGGCCGGGGTCGCAGCCGCCGTCCTCCTCCTGGGGGCGCTCCTCTGGCTCCTCCTCCCCCTCCTGAACCCGTTGATTCTCTGGTTCGGGCTGGTGGCGGTTCTCTTCCCCTTCCGGAAGGGCGCCACCTTCCTCCCCCTGGTGATCACCACAGGTGTCCTCACGGCGTTCTGGCTCCTGAGCGAACTGGGGGCCCTTCTTGCACCCTTTGTCGTGGCGGTGGTGCTCGCCTACATCCTGAATCCGGTGGTGAACAGGCTGGCCCGGACCCGCCCCCTTCTGGCCGCGGGGCGAAAGGTGGGAGATGCGGATCGCTTTCCCCGGACGCTGGCGGTCTTCCTCCTGGGCGTCCCTGTGGCGGGCGCCCTCGTGGGGGCGGTGGTCTGGGGACTCCCCTGGGCGGCGGAGGAACTGGCGGGGCTGGCCCGCCGCACGCCCGAGGCCCTGAACCGGCTGGCGACCATCCTGCAGGGGCTGGAGGGCCGGCTGGCCCGGCTCCGGATCCCCGGCGTGGAAGGGGCCGATGTGGCGGAGCGCCTCCGGGCCCTGCGCGCCGACGATGTGGTGGCCTTTCTGGATGCCCGGAAGGCGCAGCTGGGCGAGTGGCTCCTGAGCGGGGCCCTGGGGGTGGGCCGCGGAGTCGGGGCTGCCCTCACCGTGCTCGGGTACCTGGTCCTGACCCCGGTCATCGCCTTCTACCTGATGCGGGACTGGGACCGGGTCATCGGTCGCGCCTCCGCCCTGGTTCCGCCGACCCACGACCACATCCGCGTGTTCGGGCGGGACTACGACCAGGCGCTGGCCAGCTACCTCCGGGGGCAGGTCACCGTGTCCGTCATCATCGGAGCCATGACCGCGGGCGGGCTCCTGCTGGTGGGCTTCCCGTACGCGATCTTCCTCGGGCTCATCGTCGCCATCTTCAACGTGGTTCCCTACCTGGGCCTGGTCCTGAGCCTTCTGCCGGCCCTGGCCATCGCCCTGGCCAGCGGCGACGTGGGGACCTCCCTCCTCAAGATGGGCGTGGTCTACACCGTGGCCCAGACCCTGGAGAGCGCCGTTTTCAGCCCCCGGATCGTGGGGGATTCCACGGGGCTCCACCCGGTCTGGATCCTCCTGGCCATCGCGGTAAGCGGATTCTTCTTCGGGTTTGTCGGCCTCCTTCTGGCCGTCCCCGGGGCTGTGGGGATCAAGCTCCTCCTGGCTCGGGCACTGGAACGGTACCGGCGATCTCCCCTCTTTGCCGCCGAAGTCGCCCCCGATCTCGCCCCCGATCTCGCCGCAAGTGGAGAGGCCGCCGAAGGGGCTGCTTCCTCCGCCGTCGGGCACCCGGACGCCGCTGCGGAGTAGTCCGAAGGCGGCCGCCGCCCCTGACCGTGCCCGCACATGTCCTCATCCACCACGCCACGAACACGCACCCGACCCCACCCATGACGCAGGCATCCCCTTCTCCTGATTCCTCCCCGGAATCCTCCCTTGACGCTTCCCCGGCCGAATCCGGAAACCCCACCTCGGACCCCGACCGGACCCGTGACCTGACGGTCATCGGAGGGGGGCCCACCGGGCTCTTCGCCGCCTTTTACGCGGGGATGCGGGGGGTGTCGGTCCGGATCATCGACTCCCTGCCGGAACTCGGCGGGCAGCTCATGGCGTTGTATCCGGAGAAGCACATCTTCGACGTGGGGGGCTTCCCCAGGGTTCTGGCCAGGGACCTGGCCATGAACCTGATCTCGCAGGCCATGCAGTTCGAACCCGAGGTGATTCTGGACGAGGAAGTCCGCCACGTGACGCGCCAGGCCGACGGCCTCTTCCGGATGGAGGGCCGGACCGGCACCTGGTGGACCCGGGCCATCGTGCTGGCCGGGGGCCGGGGAGCCTTCGAGCCCCGGAAGCTGGACTGCCCGGGGTACGACACCTTCCTCGGCCGCGGGGTGCATTACGCGGTCAAGCGCCCCGACGACTTTGCCGGGAAGCGGATCCTCATCGTGGGGGGAGGAGACTCGGCGCTGGACTGGACCCTGATCCTCAAGGAACTGGCAGCCCACGTGATCCTCGCCCACCGCCGCGACGAGTTCCGGGCCCACGAGGCCTCCCTGACCCAGCTGGATGCGGCTGTGGCCGCCGGCCAGGTCGAACTCCGCCTCTTCCAGGAGGTGGCCGAGATCCAGGGCACGGAGACGGTCGAGGGGGTCACGCTGGTGGACAACCGGGACCAGTCCCGCGCCGAGCTGGAGGTGGACGTGGTCCTCACCTTCCTCGGGTTCAAGCCTGACCTGGGTCCCATCAAGACCTGGGGCGTCGAGGTGGAGAAGAACCGGGTCAAGGTGGGCCGCCTCATGGAAACCAACATTCCCGGCCTCTACGCCGCCGGCGACCTCGTGGAGTACGAGGGAAAGCTCGATCTCATCGCCACCGGCTTTGCCGAGGCCGCCACCGCCGTCAACAATGCCGTCCGCTTCGTGGATCCCACGGCCCGGGTCAACCCGGGGCATTCCACGAGCAACAAGGCCTTCCAGGGAGCCTGAGCCATGTCCGCATCCGACACTGCATCCGAATCCGCCACGCCCATCGAGAACGTCGTCATCATCGGCTCCGGCCCCGCCGGGTGGACAGCCGCCGTCTACGCGGCGCGTGCGCGCCTGGATCCCCTGGTGATCGAGGGCGGCCCCTCCCGGGAAATGATTCCCGGCGGGCAGCTCATGTTCACCACCGACATCGAGAACTTTCCCGGTTTCCCCGAGGGCGTGGACGGTCAGAAGCTCATGGCCGACATGAAGCTGCAGGCCGAGCGCTTTGGAACCCGGGTCGTCACCGACGACGTGGTGGAACTGGACACCTCGGTGCGCCCCTTTCGCCTGGTGACCCGCTACAGCGGCGAGGTGCGGGCCCACACCGTGATCGTGGCCACCGGAGCCCGGGCAAACTGGCTGGGGCTGCCGAACGAGGAGCGGCTGGCCCACAGCGGGGGTGGCGTGTCGGCGTGTGCGGTCTGTGACGGCGCCCTTCCCGCCTTCCGGGACCAGGTCCTGGCCGTGGTCGGCGGGGGCGACTCCGCCATGGAGGAGGCCACCTACCTCACCAAGTTCGCCCGCGAGGTCGTCATCGTGCACCGGCGGGATTCCTTCCGCGCCTCTCCCATCATGGTGGAGCGCGCCCTGGAGAACCCGAAGATCCGGGTGGCGTGGAACTCCGAAGTCGTGGACGTGCTGGGTGATGATTTCATCACAGGGCTCCGTCTGCGTGACACCGTCACCGGCGAAGAGTCCGAGATCGAGGTGGGCGGGCTTTTTCTCGCCATCGGGCATACCCCCAACAGCGCGTTTCTTCAGGGCGTGCTGGAACTGAACGAGGCCGGGTATGTGGTCCCGGCCGAACCCTGGCGGACCCGCACCTCGGTGGAGGGGATCTTCGCGGCGGGCGATGTCATGGACGACTACTTCCGTCAGGCCGTCACCGCTGCCGGTACCGGGTGCATGGCCGCCCTGGAGGCCGAGCGATGGCTGGCCCACGGGGTCGACGTCGAGGCCCACGACATTCCAGCGGAGCCCGTGGCCTCGGAGTCGTAGGCCGCCCCCGGCGGCGGCTGCCCGTGGGACTGGCCACGGGACCGGCCAGGGGAACGCCCGCCCGCCCGGGGGGTGCAACGAGACACACGGCAAAGGTGCGCGGCAGAGGTGCGCCGCACCTCGTTTTCCTCCCCACCGAGTGGACCATGTCCGACCCGCACGACCTCGGGACCTCCGTCTCCTCCCGCCGGGCCTTCCTGGGCCAGGCCGGCGCGAAGCTCCTCTCGGCCCGCCTGGCCCTTCCCTTCCTGGGCTCCGGAGCGGCGCTGGCCCTTTCTGCCTGCCGGAGCACGTCGGGGGGCTCGAACGGGTACGAGATGCCCCAGCTTCTCCCCCGCGAGGAGTGGCGGCGCCTCCTCACCGCCGAGCAGTTCCACATCCTCTTCGAGGAGGGCACGGAGCGGGCGGGATCGAGCCCGCTGGACAAGGTCTACGATCCCGGCACGTACGTGTGCGCCGCCTGCTTCCAGCCTCTGTTCAGCTCCGAGACCAAGTACGACTCCCGAACCGGCTGGCCCAGTTTCTGGACCCACCTGCCCGGCGCCGTCGGAACGAAGGAAGACAACACCTTCTTCATGCGCCGCACGGAGTGCCACTGCTCCCGCTGCGGCGGGCACCAGGGACACGTCTTCTCCGACGGGCCTCCCCCCACCGGGGAGCGTTGGTGCATCAACGGGCTGGCGCTGGAGTTCGTGGCCGAGGGGCAGCCGCTGCCGGAGCTCCGGGGATGAGGCGCCTTGCGATGAGGCGGCTCGAGAGGGTCCTCCTGGCTACGCTTCTTCCCTTCTGGGGGCTCGCCGCCTGTGGCGCTGACCTGGAGGCTCGACCCGATGCCGCCCCTCCCGAACCGGCTGCCCGGGAACAGGCAGCGGACACGGCCTGGTTCGCCGGAGGATGCTTCTGGTGCATGGAGCCGCCCTTCGACGCGGTGGACGGTGTCTTGTCCACCACCTCCGGGTTCATGGGGGGGAGCGTGGAGAACCCGACCTACCAGCAGGTCACGGCCGGCGGGACGGGGCACCTGGAGGCCGTGCAGGTCATCTTCGACCCGGCCCGGGTCAACTACGGCCAGCTCCTCCAGATCTTCTGGGTCAACATCGATCCCCTGGACGACGGCGGGCAGTTCTGTGACCGGGGGAGCATCTACCGGTCCGCCATCTTCGCCCGGGGAGAGGAGCAGCGCGCCACGGCGGAGGCGTCGCTCCTGGCGCTTCGGACCTCGGGGCGCTTCGATGCCCCCATCGTGACCCGGATCCTGGACGCCGCCCCCTTCTACGAGGCCGAGGAGTACCACCAGGGATACTACCGGAAGAATCCCGTGCGCTACCGGGTCTACCGGACCTCCTGCGGGCGGGACCGGCGGCTCCGGGCGCTCTGGGGCGCCGACGCGGGCTGACGCTCGGACTGGCGCGCGGACTGCCGCGCTCGTTTCGGCGTCCTACCGCCCGCCCAGGGAGCGGCCCCCGTCCACCACCACCACCTCGCCCGTGATGAAGGGCGACCGATGCAGGAAGAGGACGGTCCGCACCACATCCTCTGGCGTTCCCAGGGTGCCCAGTGCCGCGGCCCGGCGGGACCGCTCCCGGTAGGCGTCTTCGGCGTCGTCGGGGGGGAGCACGGAGCCGGGGGCGATGGCGTTCACCCGGACCCGGGGGGCCATGGCCCGGGCCATGACCCGGGTCAGGTGGAGGAGCCCGGCCTTGGACACGGCGTGATGGGCATACTCCGTCCAGGGCTGGGTGGCCGAAAGGTCCACCAGGTTCACCACCGTGCCTTCTGCCTGGTCCAGGAGGTCGGCTGTGGCCTTGAGCATGAGGAAGGGGCCCTTGAGGTTCACGGCCATGACCCGGTCCCACTCCTCCTCCTCCACCTCCAGCAGGCGCCGGGGCTGAAAGAGGGAGGCGTTGTTCACCAGCAGGTCCAGACGCCCGAAGCGCTCCCGGAGCACCGCGGCCACGCGCTCCACGCCGTCCGAGGTCGACACGTCACCCTGCACGGCCACGGCCCGCTGACCCAGCGCCTCGATCCGGTCCACCACGTCCTGCGCATCTCCCGGCGAGGCATGGTGGTTGACCAGGACGTCGAACCCGGCCTCCGCCAGGCCGAGGGAGATGGCGCGCCCCACGCGGCGGGCGCCTCCGGTGACGAGGGCAGTTCGGGCCATGGTGGATGATGGTGAGGGCTGGAGCGACAGAGGCTCGGAATGAAACGAAGGAGCTACTCCAAGGTACCCCTCTCATGCCGAACGGACGAGAGCGAACGCGTTCTCGGGCGGCAGGCGGCATCTACATCGACATCGAGGGAGGAACCAGTGGCTGAAGCGTCTGGGGGACACGACCTGGCCGGGAAGGTGGCCGTCATCACGGGGAGCACGAAGGGGATCGGCCGGGCCCTGGCCGAGGACCTGGTCCGGGCCGGAGCCCGGGTGGTGATCTCGAGCCGAACCGCGGCCGATGTGGAGCAGGTGGCCGCGGAAGTCAGCGGCATCGGGCCGGGGGAGGCCGTGGGCATCCCCTGCGACGTGCGCGAACCGGCGGCCTGCCATGACCTGGTGAGCGGTGCGGTGGCCCGGTTCGGTCGGCTGGACATTGTCGTGAACAACGCCGGGCTCGGGCGCTTTGCCCGCATCCAGGAGATGGACCCGGCGGACTGGGAGGTCCAGATCCGCACGAACCTGGACGGGGTCTTCCACGTTTCCCAGGCCGCCATCCCCCACCTGGTGTCGGCGGGCGGTGGGTGGATCTTCAACGTGGCCTCGCTGGCGGGGCGCAACGCCTTCTCGGGCGGCACCGCCTACAACGCCACCAAGTTCGGCCTGGTGGGGATGACGGAGGCCATGATGCTGGACCTGCGCGACGAGAACATCCGCGTGAGCTGCATCATGCCCGGAAGCGTGAACACCCACTTCTTCGGCGGCGAGCCAGGACCGGAAGGGGCATGGAAGCTCCAGCCCGAAGACATCTCGCGGGTGATGATGGACCTCCTCGCGTTCCCGGGTCGCGCCCTCCCCTCCAAGGTGGAAATCCGCCCCAGCCGGCCTCCGAAGAAGTAGGGAAGATCCTGGGTGGGGATGATTTTTCTTGACGTGGGTGAAGGGGGGCGGAAGGTTCGACCCATGGATGCACCGTTCTTCCATCCGGCATGGACGGTTCACGTCAAGCAATGGAGGTGTTTCATGGCCATTTTCGCAGCGGATCGCAGTCTCCCGGGCATCACGATGGAGCAGCTCGCCGGCGCCCAGAAGGCGGCCATCGACACCTGCGGCCAGTTTACCGCAAACGGTCAGCCCGTTCGGTACATACGGTCCATGTACGTGCCCGGAGACGACCACTGCCTGTGCCTCTTCGAAGCCGACGACGCCGAGGTCGTGAAGGCCGTCAACGACACGGCAGGCATCCCCTACACCCGGGTGGTCGAAGCCATGGATCTCACGCCGGGCTGAGGTCAGCCCCCCCGGTGCGGCCCACCGGGGAGGCTCTCCGCGGGGAACCTATCCTCCCACGGCCCCCCGGAACGCGGCCTCGCCGCCTACCACGGGGAGCACCAGCGAGGTCCCTGCCAGCTCCACCGTGACCTCCGTACCCGGGGCCGGCCAGAGGGTGTAGTCCCGGTCCGACGAAAAGATCATGAGCCCGATCTGCCGGCCGGCCGGGATCACCTGGTCGGTGGGCTGGAGGGTGAAGGTGACGTCCCGGAAGACCCCGGGGACCATGGGCTCGCTCTCGGTCAGGGAGCGATGGTTCTTGGGGTCGGCCCACCCGCGGGTGATGATGCTGAAGCTGGGCTGCCGGGGGGCGGCCTCCTCCCAGGGAAGGGCCACGAGCCAGACCGAGAGGTTCCCGGCCGCCCGGTCCAGCGCCAGGCGGACCGTCACTTCCGGGGTTCCCGACACGTGGACGGGGGAAGCGAGTTCGGGCGTGGCATAGAGAAGCCGGTGGGCGGATGCGCCGTCCATGGCCAGCTGGGCCCCGCTCACGCCCACGTCATCAGTGAAGGTCTCCCGGGCGGGAGCTCCTCCGGAGGCTGGGGTCCCGGCGTCCTCTGAGCCGGAAGACCGAGTCGAGAAGACCAGGCCTCCCACCTGCCGTCCGGCCCCCTCGGGGTGGAGGATGACCGGCGCTGCCCCCGGAACGGGCCAATCGGCGTACGCCGTGGGGGAGAGGCGCTCGTCATCTTCCCTCACGATCCAGGCCCGGGGATCCTGCTCGACTCCGTTCTCGACCCCAACGACGTAACGGGTGAACCACCGGTTCATCATCTCCAGCGGGGGAGCTCCGCCGTGGCCCCCCTGGTGGAAGTACATCTGGAGCGGCGTCCCCCGCGCCCTGAGCCCCTCGATCACACGCACCGAGTGCTCGGGCATCACGTTCCAGTCATTCCAGGCGTGGGCCATGAGCACGGCGGCCCGAAGCGAGTCCAGCTGCAGGGCGTAGTCTCGCGAGGCCCAGAAGTCGCTCCAGTTTCCGGTGACCCGGTCCAGGTTCGCCAGCAGCTCCCCCTCGCGGACCACGGTGTTGCAGTAGTCGCGCCGGTCCTCGGGCCCCGAGTAGACGAAGTCGTAGAGGGAGTCGATGTCCTCTCCCAGGTACCCGCCGGGGGAGCGGATCAGCCCGTGGGAACGGTAGTAGTGCCAGTAGGAGGTGTTGGGCGCGATGGGAATGATGGCCTCGAGCCCTGCCACCCCGGTGGTGGCGGCGGCCAGGGGGAGGGTGCCGTTGAACGACGTCCCGGTCATGCCGACTCGCCCGGCGGACCAGGTGGCCACGACCTCCTCGTTCCCGTCGGCCGTGGTGAAGCCCCGGGCTTGCCCCGTGAGCCACTGCACAACGGCCTTCGGGGCCAGGGACTCGTTGATCCCCCCCATGGTGGGACACCCCTGGCTCAACCCGGTCCCCGGTGCCTCCGAGTGGACCACGGCGAACCCGCGGGGCACCCAGGTGGCGATGTGGGAGCTGGAAATCCCCACGCCCCGGTCGCCCCTGTGAGGCACCACGGGCTGCGGTCCGCGAGGCGGGGGCTCGGTGTAGAGTTCCTGGTTCACATCCCAGAGGATGTCCTGCACGCTGGCGGTGCCGGCGTAGTAGGGACTCGTCTCGTAGATCACCGGGACCCGGATCCCCGAGGTCTCGGTCTGGCGAGGCCGGACCACGCTCACGTGCACCCGGTCCGGGCGGCCGTCCCCGTCGGAGTCGATGGCCGTCTCCACCCAGAGCCGCTCCCGGATCCAGGCGGTGGAGTCGGCAAACGCCTGCACCACCTGGACCTGGCCGTCGGCGATCACGAGCCCGGCCTCCTCCGGAGACCAGGATGAACCGGCGACCTGTCCCGCCGGCGAGGTCGCCGACTCGGGCCCGGGACCGGGGGAGCACGCGGAGAGTCCGGCCGCTCCCCCCAGCCCAACAAAAAGAAGGACCGGGAGCGGCGGGACCCTGGGGGAGGTGGGGCGAAGGCGGTTCGTCACGGATGACTCCGGTCGGCGGGGTGGCGGGGGGGAGGCGGAAGGAGTCGGGACGTCTCGCGGGGAAGTTCCCGCAGCCGGTGCACCGGGAGGAATCCCCCGACCCGCTTTTCGGCGGCGAACCGCCCCTCGCTGGCAAAGGAGTCCACGTCTTCCGGCTCGAGCAGGGCGAAGGCCAGCCCCGCCATGGGCTGACCCGCCCGGACCAGGTAGGCACCCCGGGGGAGGGCCGCCCGGCGAAGCTCCGGCGTCGTCCAGACGGCCCGCTCGTAGTATCCCTCGGCCGTGGCGGAAGCCACCTGGATGGAGTCCACCCGGAAGCTTTCCACCTCGGTCTCCAGCGGCCCGTCGATCCACTCCACCTGCAGGCCGTGGCGCAGCAGCTGCTCGGCCAGGTCCCCCCGATGCGCCTCGATCAGGTACCCTACGGGACGGGGGCGCGTCACCACGCCCACGATCCGGTCCCGGTAGGGCACGCGCAGCTCCAGGATGCGTCCGGTGGGTTCGAACCCGGGTCCGTCGGTCCGGCGCCGCATCTCGGGGGATCGGTAGTCCACCGTGTCTCCTACCTCCAGCTCGGCCCGCACCACGAGGGTGTCGGACGGATCCCACCGGTTCCCGAGCCGCTCGTTTTCGGCCCGCCCCTCGGCCACCGCAGCCATGACCTCCGCGCCGTTCTCCACCGCCCAGCGCGCCAGTCCCTCCATGGCCAGGTGCTGCCAGCGGGCGCGCTCCTCGATGCGAAGGCTCGGGTCGTCGTCGCGGCGGCTCTCGTAGAGGAGGCTCACGGCCCCGCGGACCCCCCCGTAGCTCCGGAGGATGCGCACGCCGTACCCGGCCCCGATGATGCCCGCCTCAGGGATGGTGGTGGGATCCGAGGGGAGGAGGTGGTAGGGGAAGTAGGTGTATCCCGCTCCCTCGATGGCCCGGCGCACCGCGTCGGTGGCGGGGCCGGCGGCCATCTCCCGGACGGCGGTGGGGGTGGACAGATGGCTGGGATGCAGGGCGTAGAAGTCGTAGGCGTGGGCTCCGGACACCTCGTGGGCGTCCACGGTCACGTGGGGACGCCAGGGGGTGAGGATCTCCTCCACAATGGCCCGGGATTCGGGGTTCACGAGGCGGGCGTAGTCCCGGTTGACGTTGTAGCCCGCGGGGTTGGTCCGCGTCCCGTCCCGGCTCGCTTCGGCGGCATCGGGATTGATCTGCGGGACGAGGACGAACACGGCACCGTCCAGGAGGTCACGGGCGTTCCCCACGGCCAGTTCCCGGGCAAAGAGCATGAGTCCCTCCTTGCCGGCGGGCTCGTTGCCATGGACCTGCGCGCCGATGAACACGATGGGCTTGCCCGAGGCGTGGGCCTCCCAGGGTTCGGCCACGGCCGGACGCGACAGGGTCACGCCCAGAATCGGACGCCCTTCCCGGCTCACGCCGATCTCGCGAAGCCGCACGTCGGGGGAGTGGCGGGCCAGTTCCCGGTAGAACCGGAGCACGTCGTCATGCGGGGTCAGCTCCGCGAAGCCGGAGCGTTCCGCGTGGGTGCGAAGCGCGTCGGGAATGCCCGTCGCGGTCCCGGTCACATCCTGGGCGTGAAGCTCCGCAGGCTCAAGGAGTGCAGCGGGAATCGCAAGGACCGAAACCGCGAGGAGAAGGAGGGTCGAGGCCAGGGAAGACCTGGAGCTCCGACGAGCCGGGGGGGGAGCGGGCATGGGGTGTTGATCCGTTGCAATGGGTCGGAGCCAGGGGTCGGAACCAGGGACCGGAACCAGGGACCGGACCGCGGAGTGGACGCGAGGCCGCGTGGCGGGCCGGGACACAGCTGCGCATCCCCCCCGCGAAACACAACCTTCACGCTACCATGTCATGGGCAACGCGACCAGAGGCTCGGCCAGGGGCGAGGGGCGACAGCGCCAGGGGCTTCGCATCCGGGGTCATTCCCCCCCATATTGTGGGCCTGTCGAGGCGACGGCCCATGGGCTCCGCCTCCCCTGCGGGATCCCACGTCCCTGCCCCCTGTCATCCCGGGATCTCCCGTCACCCCCGAGACTCGCGTCTCGACATCATCATGGAGCGTTGCCGATGTCCGAAGGATTCCGGACGGAGAAGGACTCCCTGGGCCTGGTGCAGGTGCCGGCCGCGGCGCTGTTTGGCGCCCAGACCCAGCGGGCGGTGGAGAACTTTCCCATCAGCGGACAGCGCTTCGGGCGCCGGATGATCCAGGCGCTGGGAACGGTGAAGCAGGCGGCCGCCCGGGCCAATGGGGCCCTGGGGAACCTGGATCCGCAGATGGCGGATGCCATTGCCGAGGCCGCCGCCGCCGTCGCCGCCGGGGACTGGGATGACCAGTTCGTGGTGGACGTCTACCAGACCGGATCAGGCACCTCCTCAAACATGAACACCAACGAGGTGGTGGCCACGCTGGCCAGCCGGATCCTGGAGGGGTCGGGGACCCGGGTTCACCCGAACGACCACGTGAACTTCGGGCAGTCCTCGAACGACGTGATCCCCACGGCAATCCACGTGGCCGCGCGCCTCGCGGTGGTGGAGGAGACGATCCCGGCCCTCGAAGGGCTGGCAAAGGCGCTCCGCGAGAAGGCGGGGGCCTTCGATGGAATCGTGAAGTCGGGGCGCACCCACCTCATGGACGCCACCCCCCTCCGGCTGGGGCAGGAGTTCGGCGGGTACGCCACCCAGGTCGAAAAGGGGGTCGCCCGACTCCAGGCCGCCTCCGAGGCCCTGGCGGAACTCGCCCTGGGCGGGACCGCCGTGGGCACCGGAATCAACACCCACCCCGACTTTGCGCCCCGGGCCATTGCCGGGATCTCCGAGGCCACGGGCCTTTCGTTTCGCGAGGCGCCCGACCACTTCGAGGCCCAGGGGGCCCGGGATGCCCTGGTGGAGGCCCACGGGGCCCTGAACACGGTGGCCGTCTCGCTGATGAAGATCGCCGACGACATCCGCTGGCTTGCCTCGGGGCCCACCTCCGGCCTGGCCGAGATCCAGCTTCCCGCCATTCAGCCGGGGAGCTCCATCATGCCCGGCAAGGTCAACCCGGTTCTCTCCGAAGCCCTCATGATGGTCTGCTGCCGCGTCATGGGGAATCAGACCACGATCACGGTGGCCGGAAGCCGGGGGAACTTCGAACTGAATGTGATGATGCCCGTGATGGCCCAGGCCTTCCTGGAGTCCGCCACCCTTCTCGCCGGCGGGGTCCGCGCCTTCACCGATCGGTGCGTGGTCGGCATCACCGCCAACGAGGCCCGGGCCCGGCAGCTCCTGGAACTCAACCCGGCCATTGCCACGGCGCTCAACCTCTCCATCGGCTACGACGCGGCCAGCGAGGTGGCGAAGCAGGCGGCCCGGGAGGGTCGATCGGTCCGGGACGTGGTCCTGGAGCGGGGCCTGCTGGACGAGGCGAAGCTGGACGAGGCCCTGGATGTGCGCAGCATGACCGAACCCGGTCTTCCCGGCGCTTCCAGCCCCGCCTGACGACCCCGCCCGACGGCCCCGCCGATGAACGAGTGGGAGGAACGCGCGGTTCTCCGGAAGCCGGAGGATCCCCGGCGGGGCGACCCGGTCCAGGGCCGGCCCCTCGAAGGGCTGGCGGCGCAGATCCCCATGCTCCTCGGCGTGCTGGGCACCCTGTACGCCGTCACCACCTCATGGCACCTCGTGGCCACGGGACGCGAAGCCACGACGCCGCTCCTCGTCGGGGTGTCCCTCGCCGCCACCCTGGCCCTGGCCGGGGCCTGGCGGGTCTGGTCCCGAGACGACCTCCCGTCGCCCGAGTCGGCCCACCGGTTCCTCTTCCTGGTGGTGGCGGTGGCCATCACGGTGAGCTTCGTCCACCTTGCCGTCACGCAGGACCCTCTCCACAGCATCGGTTTTGCGCTGATCCTCCTGGCCATCGCCGCCCTCTTCCAGGACGGGGCTCGCCTCCTGGTCGCCGGACTCCTGACCCTGGCCGCCTGGGTGGTGGCGCTCCAGCTGGCTGGGCTCCCCCGTGAGAGTTGGCCCATCCTGGGGATGGGGATGCTGGGAGCCGCCGGACTCGGCGGCGTCATGAGCGTCTACCGCATCCGGGAACTGCACCGGCTGGAGTCGCGGAACCGGGAGCTCCAGGTGCAGATCGGGTTCGATGCCCTGACCGGCATCGCCAACCGGCGGGCCTTCGACGAGCGACTGACGGCGCTCTGGATGCGCCTTGCCCGGGAAGATGCCTCGCTGGCCCTGATCCTCGTGGACCTGGATGACTTCAAGAACCTGAACGACACCCGGGGGCATGGCGAGGGGGATGCCGCCCTCCGCCAGATCGGCGGCGTGCTGCGCATGGTGGTCCGGAGCACCGAGGACGTCCCGGCGCGCCTGGGGGGCGAGGAGTTCGCCATCCTCCTGCCCCGTACTCGCATGGAGCATGCCCTCCTGGTGGCCGAACGCCTTCGGGAGGCGGTGGCGTTCACCCGAATCCCCAATCCAGGTGCGCCCACCGGCGACCGCCTCTCCGCCAGCATCGGGGTCGCCATGGCCTGGCCGAGCGACGGAGGGGCCGCCGCCGAACTCTTCGAACGCGCGGATGCGGCGCTCTACCGAGCCAAGGCCGAGGGCCGCGACCGGGTGGTGGTGGACCCCTCCGGGCACCGCGCTCCTCGCACCCCGGACTCCACCATCCCCCAAACCGAACCTCCGGAATCATGACCGAGCACGATCGTTCCTCCGACGTCCCCGCCCCCGCCGATGCCTCTCCCGTCCTCGACGAACTCGGGGCCCACATTTCCACCGCCGGCGGCGTCGAGAAGGCACCGGCGCGGGCCCGGGACATCGGTTCCGTCACCCTTCAGCTCTTCACGAAGCAGCCGAACCGCTGGGCCGAACCCCTGATCGACGACGCCCGGGCCGGGACGTGGGCCTCGGAGCGAGCGACCCGGAACATCGTCACCGCCGGATCCCACGACTCCTACCTCATCAACCTCTCCACCCCCACGGACGATCTCTGGGATCGATCCTTTGCGTCCTTCCGCGCCGAGCTGGAGCGCTGCGCTGCGCTGGAGCTGGACTTCCTCGTGACCCACCCGGGGAACGCCACCGACGGCGACCCCGACCGGGGGGTGGCCCGGAATGCCGAGGGCGTCACCCGGGCGCTGGAGGAGGTGCCGGGCTCCACCCGTGTCCTCCTGGAGATCACCGCCGGGTCCGGGACGTCGGTGGGCGGAAGCTTCGAGAACCTGGCGGCCATCCTCGAGCGCATTCCCGAGCCCCAGCGCAGCCGCGTCGGGATCTGCTTCGATACCTGCCACGCCTACTCCGCCGGCTACGACCTGGTCCGGGACTACGAAGGGGTCTGGTCCCGCTTCGATGATGTCCTGGGGCTGGATCGGCTGGGGCTTTTTCACCTGAACGACTCCCAGCATCCCTTCGATTCCAGGAAGGACCGGCATGAGCACATCGGAGAGGGTTCGCTGGGCGAAGAACCCTTCCGGCGCATCATGACCGACGAGCGATTTGCCCGGGTCCCGAAGGTCCTGGAGACCCCCAAGGGCGACGACATGGTGACCCTGGACCGGATGAACCTGGCCCGGCTCCGCAGCTACCGAGATTCTGTTTGACACCGCGCCCCAGGATCCTTACCTTGAATTCAGGATGTGTCGAAGGGCCTCGTTATTGAGCCAACACATCTGAAGCCGGGACTGACTTTGGCGCCCGACGACCTGCCCCGGGCGGTGCTTCACCGCGGGGGACTTCGGAAGGCGCGGAGAGGTCACCAGACGATTGAACCCGGGCTTCAATACAACCCCTTCGGCACGATCCGGAGTCGGCATCCTTTCCTTGGAAAGGGTGCCGGCTTTTTTTTATCCCCTGGCCATCGCCGTGACACTCTGGCTCCTCAGGCTCGTTCCGGCTCCATTCGGGGTGGATCCCCGAGGTGCCCTGCGGGTAGTCCTCGCTCCGTTTCCCTCCCCGCCCCCGGTTCACCATGCCCCAGCCCCTCGTTCGCGTTACCCGCCGGCTCCACTTCAACGCCGCGCATCGCCTCTACCGGCCCGACTGGACCGACGAACGCAACGCCGAGGTCTTCGGTCCCTGCGCCAATCCCCACTGGCACGGCCACAACTACGAGATCGAGGTCACGGTGGAAGGGACGATCAACCCCGAAACGGGGTACGTGATGGACCTGGGTGACCTGAAGGACCGGGTGAACGAGTCCGTCATCGACCAGGTGGATCACCGGAACCTCAACGTGGAGGTCCCCTGGCTGGAGGGTCTCAATCCCACCACCGAGAACTTCGTGGTGGCCATCTGGACGCGGCTTGAGCCACTTCTGCCTTCCGGGGTGCGCCTGGCCCGCCTGGTGCTCTGGGAAACCCCCCGCAACTACGTGGAATACGAGGGCGAACTCGCCCCTTCCTCCTCCTGAATGGACTCCATGGATTCAAGGACGCCCTCCATGCCTTCGAACCTGCTCGATACCGAGAACGGGCTCACGCCCGCCCCCACCGCCTCGATCCCCACGGCCGACGGATCCCTTCCGCCCCTCGACGGCGACGTCTCTCCGGAACAGGCCGAGGTCATTTCCCAGGTCCCCTTCACGGCCCTGGTGCGCGAGACGCTGCGGCGGATCGGAGAGGAGCCGGACCGGGAGGGGCTCCTCAAGACCCCGGAGCGGGTGGTGAAGGCCTGGGAGTTCCTGGCCCGGGGCTACCGGGTCTCGGCCGAGGAGACCATCGGCGACGCCCTCTTCGCCGAGCGGCATCACAACATGATCATCGTGAAGGACATCGAGATGTACTCGCTCTGCGAGCATCACATGATTCCCTTCTTCGGGAAGGTGCATGTCGCCTACATCCCCGATGGCCACATCCTCGGACTCTCCAAGGTGGCGCGGCTGGTGGAGGTCTTCAGTCGCCGGCTCCAGGTGCAGGAGCGGCTCACCGAGGAGATCGCCCAGAGCTTCTGGGAGGTGGTGCAGCCGCAGGGCGTGGGCGTGGTCATCGAAGCCCATCATCTGTGCATGATGATGCGCGGCGTTCAGAAGCAGAACTCCTACACGATCACCTCGGCCATGCGGGGGGCGTTCCTCGAGGAACCCAGCACCCGCGACGAGTTCCTCCGCCTGTGCATGCACAGCCGGCCCCCGGTGGGGTGAGGTCATGATGGTGGATGCGACGAATTCGGCCGAGGCGACGTCATCGGTCTCCGGCGCCGGGAGCGCCGGCCCGAAGCCCCTGGCGGGGCAGTCCGCCCTTGTCACCGGCGCCTCCCGGGGGATCGGGGCGGCGGTGGCCCGGGATCTGGCCCGCCTGGGAGCCCGCGTCGGCGTGGCCGCCCGAAGCGAGGCCCCGCTCCGGGAACTGACCGCAGAACTCGGGGGGTGGGCCCTCCCCGGCGACCTCACCGACCCCGACGGCGTCGCGCAGATGCTTCGGCGCTTCCGGGAGGCCGCGGGGGGCGAGCCCGACATCCTGGTCACCTCGGCGGGGGTCTTCACCATCGCCTCGGTGGAGGCCACGTCGGCGGAGGAGCTGGACCTGAACTGGGCGCTGAACGTCCGGGCCTCCGTCCTCTGCGTGCAGGGGGTTCTGGCCGGGATGAAGGCCCGGGGATCCGGTACGCTCGTGCAGGTGGGCTCGGTGGCGGGTCGGAAGGCCTTTCCGGGGAACGGGGCCTACTCGGCCTCCAAGTTCGGGATCCGGGGGTTCCACGAAGTGCTCCTGGAGGAGATCCGGGGCACGGGCGTGCGGGCCACCCTGCTGGAACCGGCGGCCACCGACACCCCCATCTGGGATCCCATCGACCCGGACAACGACCCGCATCTCCCCCCCCGAGCGGCCATGCTCCGTCCCGCCGAGGTGGCGGAAGCAGTATCTTTCGTGGTCACCCGGCCGGCGGGGGTACAGATCCCCTTCCTGCCCATCGAGCGGAGCTGAAGGGGCGAGTCCGCCCCCAGGCCCCCTCCCTGCAACCGAACCCCCCGGAGCCGGCCCGTCGGCCCCCGCCGCTCGCCGGCCTCCGGATGCGCGTCTCCCGGAGTTCCGCATGTACACCGTCAGCGCCCAGGCCCACTACGACGCCGCCCACTTCCTCCGCCATCACAAGGGGAAGTGCGCCCGTCTTCATGGACATCGGTACGTGGTGGAAGCCGCCGTTCAGGCGGCGGAGCTGGACGAGGCCGGGCTCGCCTTCGACTTCGGGGACCTGAAGGCCATTCTCCGCGAGCTGGCCGAGGAACTGGACCACGAGAACCTGAACGAACTTCCCATGTTCCAGGGCGTGGAGACCAGTGCCGAGAACCAGGCCCGCTGGTTCCACGACGAGCTGAAGCGCCGCCTCCCCGCCGACCTGGCCGGGGGGCTCCTCTACGCCCGCATCTGGGAGTCTCCCACCCAGTGGGCCCAGTACGGTCCCGCGTCGTCCGGAGGGGGGATGCCCGCGTACCGCGCCCCCTCCCTCTGAGCCATGCACCTCCTGACCACCGACCGGCTGGCCTGCCCCCGCTGCGGTCCGGCCTTCGGGCTCATCCTCCTGGCCGACCGGGTGGTGGATCGGAGGGTACTGGAAGGGAGCTTCGGCTGCGCCAACTGTCGTGAGCGCTTTCCGGTCCGGGGCGGCTTCGGGGACTTCCGCCCTCCTCCCGCCGCGCCTCTGGCCGAAGACCCCCGGGCCGCCGATCCCGGCCCCGACGACCCCGAAGGAGCGCTTCGCCTTGCGGCCATGCTGGGGGTGACCGAGGGGCCGGCCACCCTCCTCCTGCTCGGAGGACCGGCGCGCCAGGCCGAGCGCCTGGTGGCCATGGTGCCGGGGGTGGAGGTGGTGGCGGTTCACCCGGGCCTCCGGGAACGGCCGGAGGGGGAGGGGGTTTCCCGTCTCCATGTCAGTACCGTCCTTCCCTTCTTCTCCGCTACCTTCCGGGGCGTGGCCATGGATGCCGCATGGGCCGCGACCCACCTGGACGAGGCGCTCCGGGTGGCCGCTCCCGGCGTCCGTGTGGTCGTGGAGCTGTCCGATGCGGCGCTGGCCCGCCGGGTCACGAAGGCGCTCCAGGATGTCCTCCTCCAGACCGAGCGGCTGATCGTTGGCACACGCTGATCCCTGCACCTTCGGCCCCCCCCGGCCAAGCCCAGCGGCAGCATTGCGTTTCGGGGTCGGCGGCCGCTACCTTCGGACCCGATTTCCACGGACCCTCGGCCCGGGAGCGGTATGAATTTCTGGAAGAAGATCCTCGGAGGGGAAGACAGCACCGAGCGGGTGGACTACTACGAGGAGGGCATGTCGCTTCTCCGGGAGGGTCGGTTCCACGATGCCCTCACCTCGTTTCGTCTTGCTCTTCGGGAAGCTCCCGGTGACTCGGTGGTCCTTCAGCAGATCGCCATCTCGTACACGCGAATCGGGATGGCGGAAGAGGCCCTCCGCACCTACCGGTCGGTGCTGGAGCGAGACCCGCGGGCCCATGGCGCCCACTACGGTCTGGCGTTCCTCCTTCTGCGAAAGGGCGACGAGGCCGAGGCCGCCCAGCACCTGGAGCGCTTTCTCGAGAACCCGCCGCGAGGTCCGGAGGCCCAGGAGCACATTGCCCATGCCCGCTCCACCCTGGCCCGCCTCCGGGGGGAACCGGAACCCCATCCCGAATTCTGACCCTTTGACGTCGGCCGCACGCCATGTCCGAGCATCTCCGCACCGCCACGCTTCGCTGGACCGGCGAGGGCCTTGCCTTCGAGGGAACGGCCGGATCCTCCGGCCCCGACCGGATCGTACCCATCGACGGGGAGGGAGACGGGGGGCCCGCGCCCATGGAGATGCTCCTTCTCTCGCTGGGAGGATGCATGGCCATCGACATCCGGGTGATTCTCGTGCGATCCAGGGTGAAGCTGGACACCCTGGAACTGGACCTGGTGGGCGAGCGTCGCGAGGCCGAGCCCCAGTCGTTCCAGGCCATCCGCATGCACCTCCGCATGGCCGGCCCCTCGGAAGGGGACCGGGCCAAGGTGGAGCGGGCCATCCGTCTGTCCGAGGAGAAGTACTGCAGCGTCTACCACACGCTCCGTCCTGACCTCCGGATCCAGACGTCGTTCGAGCTCGTCTGAGGACCCCGCCGTCCGGGCCCGGGTCACCGCGCCTGGAGCCTGCCCGACCCTCTCGAAGGAGTTCTCCCTCATGGCGAAGACCCACGCCTCCAACCCCGCCGATCTCCCCGAGGCCACCCTTGTGGAGTTCTTCTTCGAGGCGATGGAACGCTTCGAGACGCTTCCGGCCTTTCGCCATCACGCGGGAGGAAGCTGGCATGACCTGAGTCACGCCGACGCCCTCGAGCGGGTGCAGGCTGCGGCCGCCGCCCTCCGGGCCTCCGGGCTTGTCCGGGGGGATCGGGCGGCCATTCTGGCCGAGAATCGGCCCGAATGGGCCATGGCTGACTACGCCTGCCTGACGTCCGGCGTGGTGGATGTGCCGGTCTACGCCACGCTGACACCGGGTCAGATCCGCTACATCCTGGAAGATGCCGGGGTCCGGGTCGTGTTTGCCTCCGACGCCGAGCAGCTGGCCAAGATCCAGGAGATCCGCGGGGATCTGCCGGCGCTGGAGCGGGTGATCGTGTTCGACGAACCCGCAGGCATCCTTCCCCAGGGGGTGGTGGGGTGGGAGTCCTTCCTGGAAGAGGGGAGGGCGGCGGCCCTCTGGGACGACCCCGGCGGCTTCATGGAGGAGGCGCTCTCGGCTCGGCCCGAGGATCTGGCCACCATCCTCTACACGTCGGGAACCACAGGGAACCCCAAGGGGGTCATGCTCACGCATCGGAACCTGAGTTCCAACGTGCTGGCGGCGAGCCAGGTTCTCATCATCGACGAAAAGGACGTCACCCTTTCGTTCCTCCCCCTCTCCCACGTCTTCCAGCGCATGGTGGACTACCTCCTGTTCAGCAAGGGGTGTCTCATTGCCTACGCGCGCTCCATCGAGACCGTTCCCGAGGACCTCCGGGCCATCCGACCCACCATCGTGGTCTCGGTCCCTCGCCTCTACGAGAAGGTCTACGCCAGGGTAACCTCCGCCACGGGGGCGAAAGGGACCCTGGTGGGATGGGCCCGGGGTGTGGGGGAGCGTTGGGCCGAGGCGAAGCTGGCCGGGCGGGAGCCGGGGGCGGGCATTCGCCTCCAGTACGCCCTGGCCAGCAAGCTCGTCTTCTCGAAGATCAAGGCCGGGGTGGGGGGGAACCTCCGGTATTTCGTCAGCGGTGGGGCTCCGCTGGCCCCGGACATCAACCGCTTCTTCTTCGCCTCCGGGGTCATGATTCTCGAGGGGTATGGCCTCACCGAGACAAGCCCGGTCACGAACGTCAACAGCCCCATCGACTTTCCAGCCAACTTCCGCATTGGGACCGTGGGGAAGCCGGTGGCGGGCACCGAGGTGCGCATCGCCGAGGACGGCGAGATCCTGATCCGGGGACCCCAGATCATGAAGGGGTATCTGAACCGGCCCGAAGACACGGCCGAGGTCATCGACGCCGACGGCTGGTTCCACACCGGAGACGTGGGCGAGATCGATGACGATGGTTTCCTTCGCATCACGGACCGGAAGAAGGACCTCATCGTGACGGCGGGCGGGAAGAACGTGGCGCCGCAGCCCATCGAAAATCGCCTCAAGAAGAACCGCTTCGTGGACCAGCCGGTGCTCGTCGGCGACCGGGAGCGCTTCATCACCCTCCTCCTGGTCCCCGACTTCGAGGTGCTGGAGAACTGGGCGAAGGAGTCCGGGGTGTCGGCCACGGAGCGGCGGGAACTCCTGGCCGACGCGAGGGTCCAGAAGCACCTTGTCCAGCAGATGGAGACGGAGCTCTCGGACCTGGCACGGTACGAGATGCCGAAAAAGCTCGTGCTCCTGGATGTGCCCTTCACCATCGAGGATGGCTCCCTGACCCCCACCCAGAAGGTAAAGCGAAGAATCGTGCAGGAGCGCCTGGCTTCGCGGCTCCGGGAGGTCTACGCGGAAGAGAACGCACAGCAGACCGTTTTCACGGCGTGGAATGGCGACGGCTGAGGGGGATGCGGTAACGACCGGTGCGGTCCGGGTGGTCCTGGTCTCCCTCCCCGATGCCGGTGCGGCACGGGTCCTGGCCAGGACGCTGGTGGACGAGCGTCTCGTCGCCTGCGGGTCGGTGGTCCCGGGCGTCACCTCCGTGTACCGCTGGGAGGGCGAACTCCAGGAGGACCCGGAGGTCATGCTCTTCCTCAAGACCACGGACGCCGCCCTCCCGGATCTTCTTCGGAGGATTCCCGAACTCCACGGCTATGACGTCCCCGAGATCCTCGCGCTGCCGGTTTCCGAGGGACACCCGCCCTACCTGGCCTGGGTCACCGAGTCCACGGAGAGGTGAGCCGGGCCTCCGGTTCTCCGCGTCCGGTGGATTTCCGGATCGGGTGACCCTGGCCAATCCCCCCGCTTCACAACGAACGGACACCTCATGTCGCAGGACGAACTTCCGCACGACCTCGACTCCGAGGTTACCCTTCACCTGCTTCTCGAGGAGGTGCAGGAGGCCGACCGGCGAGGCGAGGCCGAGCGGGCGCTGGCGCTCTTCGAGGAGGCTCTCGCCCTGGATGGATCGGATCCGGGGCTCAGGGTCGCCTGGGGGCGTGCCCTCATGACCCGGGCCCGCCACCGGGAGGCCCTGGCGGTGCTTCGGGACCTCTGTCAGGAAGACGAGGCCCACGCCGAGGCCCACCGCGTCCTGGGCGAAGTTCTGCACCGAACCGGTGCCGACGAGGACGCCCTCCAGGTCCTGGCGCGGGCGGCCGAACTGGAGCCCTCGCATCCCCGGCCCTGGTACCTGATGGGGCTGGTCCACGACAGCTGCGGCCGACCCGAAGAGGCGGCCGCCATGTACCGCCACGCCCGGGAGCGGTCGGCAGGCTGATGACCTGGCGTGTCGCGGTCCTGGTCGGGGACCCTCTCCGGACGCCGGGCGATGCGCTGGCGCGCCCGGTTACGGGGGCCATGGAGGGGATCACCCCCTGGTCCCGGCAGGTGGAGGTGGAGGGCGGAACGAGACTGACCCAGCAGTTGGCGGGACAGGATGGGCTGCCCGCCGGGGCCGTCCTCGTCACGCCGGCCGGCGAACTCCCTTACGAACTCCTTCTCCACGCGGTCCTCCTCACCGCCGAGGAGGGTGTGGCCAGGGGCGGGCTCCTTCGGGCGCTTCGGAACGTTTTCCGCCAGGCCGCCGAGTGGGACGTTCGGGTCCTCGTTCTTCCCCTCCTGGGTGCCGGCGTGGGACAGCTCTCGCTGGAGGAGGCGGCGGAGGTCCTGGCCGATGCCCTCTCCGAACTGGACGGCCACGCCGCCGACCTCGAGATCCGCATCCCCACGGCAGGGCCGACGGAGGCCGGGGTGGTCCGGCAGACTCTGGCCCGGAGCTTTCCCGGCCGTGTGGGCGTCCAGGCGTCCCCCGAACCGGCGTCCCCCCGGGCGGCGTCCTCCGGAGAGGAAGGGGCGTGACCCGCCGAGTCGTCCTGGCGGTCGCCGTGCTGGTGGTCTGGGTGGCGGTGGCGGGCTGGCACGTGCGCCGGGAGTACTTCGCCCCCGCGCTGACGCGCCTGGCCGAGGCCACGCTCACCCTGGACCCGGTCACGCATTTCTATGCCATCCGCATGGGGGATCGCACCATCGGGACCTCCTCGTCGAGGCTGGACACCGTGCCGGAAGGGTTTCGCCTCGACGACCTGACCCAGCTGGACCTGCTGGCCATGGGGCAGTCCGGGCAGGCGGTGGTACGGACCCGGACCACGCTCTCTCCCACCCTTCGAATGCTGGATTTCGAGTTCGCCCTCCAGTCGGCGGCGGGCGACGTCGAGGCCGAGGGGCGGGTGGAAGGGGATTCCCTCCTCTGGGTCCGACTCCAGGCCGCGGGAGCCCCCCCGGAAGAACTGACCTTCCGGGTGGCCGAGGCGCCCCTGGTGAGCGGGGCTCTCCCCATCCGCCTCGCCAAGGGCGGGGAGCTCCGGGCTGGCCGGACGGTGCGCTTTCCGGTCTTCGATCCCTCCACCGTCTCGAACCGCGTGGTGGAGGTGGAGGTCATGGAGCAGGGACTCGTGTCGCTCGTCGACTCCGCCAGGGTGAATCCGGCCACCGGACGGTGGGAGCCCGCCCGGGAGCGATCGGTGGAGGGGTGGCGGATCGTGGAGCGCTACGGGGGGGTCCAGGTGGAGAGCTGGATCGACGAAGACGGACGCATCCTGCGTTCCACCTCGCCCCTGGGTTTCGCCCTGGAACGGACGGAGTTCGAGCTGGCCCGGCAGGCCCGGGAGGACACGCGCGGGCGGGGCGCGGGGGACCTTGCAGGAGGGGCGGGCTCGGGCGACCTGATCCTGGCCACGGCCATCGCCTCCAACGTGGCCCTGGACGCCCCCCAGGGGTACGATCGCCTTCGGTTCCGCCTCTCCGGCGTGGAGCTGGAAGGCTTCGACCTGGCCGGCGGACGTCAGCGCCTCGAAGGCAACGTCCTTACCGTGGACCGGGAGCGCTGGGGCGATCTCGCGCCGGGGTACACCCTGCCGTACCCCCGGATGGATCTTCGCGAGGCGCTGGAGCCCGAGCCCCTGGTGCAGAGCGGCGATCCCCGGATCCGCCAGGCTGCGGAGGCCATGGTGCGGGAGCGGGGCCGCCTGCCCAACGATCCCCGGGTGGTGGCGGAGCGACTGACCCTGGGGGTCCACCGGCTCCTCCGCAAGGAGGTGGTCTTCGCCCTCCCGTCGGCCCTCTCCGTGCTGGAGAGCCGCCGGGGCGACTGCACCGAGCACACGGTCCTCTTCGTGGCGCTGGCCCGGTCCCTGGGCCTCCCGGCCCGGACGGCCGTGGGGCTGGTCTACCTGGAGGGGGCCTTCTACTACCATGCGTGGCCCGAAGTCTGGCTCGGGGAATGGGTGGCGGTGGATCCCACCTTCGGCGACGTCCCCGCAGGAGCCGCCCACCTGCGCTTTGTCACCGGAACGCTGGCGCAGCAGGTCGAGATCGCGAGGCTCATCGGAACCCTGGGCATCGAGGTGCTGGAATGACGCAGTTCATCGACCGGAGCGGGGAGGCCCCTCCGCTCCTGGAACTGGAAGGGGTGAAGAAGGCGTACGGCCGGTTCCAGGCCGTGCGGGGGATCGACCTGGCGGTCCCCCGGGGCGAGATCTTCGGATTCCTGGGGCCCAACGGAGCCGGCAAGACCACCACGATCCGCATGGTGGCCGGCATCCTCCAGCCCACTGCCGGACGCATCCGGGTGGCGGGGGTGGATCTCCTGGATGACCCCGGCACGGCCAAGCGGCACATCGGGTACATTCCCGATCGCCCCTTCCTCTACGAGAAGCTCTCGGGCGGTGAGTTTCTCCGGTTCGTGGCCGCCCTCTGGGGGAAGGAAGGCCCGGAGGTGGAAGCGCGCATGGACCGGTTCCTCGAGCTCTTCTCCCTCGCCGCGTGGAAGGACGAGCTCATCGAGAGCTACTCCCACGGGATGCGGCAGAAGCTCCTGATCTCGTCGGCCTTTCTCCACGACCCCGACCTCGTGGTCGTGGACGAGCCCATGGTGGGGCTCGATCCCCGCTCGGCCCGGATCCTCAAGGACCTCCTTCGCTCCTTCGTGGAGGGGGGCGGCACCGTCTTCCTCTCCACCCATACGCTGGAGGTGGCCGAAGCGGTGTGCGACCGGATCGCCATCATCGTGGCCGGCGAGGTCCAGGCCCAGGGGACCATGGACGAGCTCAGGACCCAGGCGGGGCAGGGCGCCACCCACCTGGAGGAGATCTTTCTCCGGGTCACCGGGGGGGACGAGGTGGCGGACCTGGTGGGTGCCCTCGCGGGAGAGGTCCGATGAGCGGTGCCCCGATAGGCGGAGAGACAATCAGCGGAGCGAGGACCGGAGGCCCGCTCCGGAATCTGCTCCGGGTGCTGGAGACCCGGCCGGCGTTCGGGATCGGCCTGTTCGCCGTCTTCTACGGGGTCGGGGTGGTGGGTCACCTCCTGGACGGGGTGCGTCCGACCATGCTCCTCATCACCCCCTACTTCCTTCCGGCCATGGGCCTCCTGGCCCTCGCCACCCTCCTGGCGCCAACGGGCGAACCGAGCCGCTCCAGGTTCTGGGCCTGGGCCGGAGGGACCTTCGCTGCCACCTGGGCCCTGGAGGTCCTGGGCGTGCACACGGGCATCGTCTTCGGCGAGTACGTGTACGGTCGGGGCCTGGGGGCGCCCATCCTGGGGGTCCCGCCCCTCATCGGGTTCAACTGGGTGCTGGTCTGCCTGGGGATGCTGATCTGGGTGACCTCCGCCGAGGCGTGGTGGGTGGCCCGGAGGCGCGAAGAGGGCCGGACGTTCAAAGGGGGCCGGACGTTCGAAGGGGGCCGGGAGGATGGGCATCTTCCCCGGCCAATCCTGGCCCTGGCGGCGGCGGTGCTGGCCACCGGCTTTGACTGGGTCATGGAGCCCGTGGCCATCGGGCTGGGCTACTGGAGCTGGGCGGGAGGGGACATCCCTCTGCAGAACTACGTCGCCTGGTTTGCCATTGCCCTGGGCGCCTCCCTGGCGTGGCTCTACCTCCTCCCTCGCGCGATCCGGACCGCCACGCGGCTCCCGGCATGGCATGTCCTCGCCCAGCTCCTCTTCTTCGCGGCGCTCCGCGTGGGGCTTTTCAGTGGGTGATCGGGCGGGTGGTTGATCGGTCGGTGGGTGATCGGTCGGTGGGTGATCCGGCCCTGGGTGATCCGGCGGCACGAGGGCACGTTCGCCCCGGGGTTCGGGCACTCCTCCGGCCCAAGCTCCGGAGCAAGTGGAACCGGAGCGCCCGACGGGAGGGAGGCCGGGTCCGGCTGGCCTTCCTGGGCGTCCTCGCGCTGGGGTTCTGGGCCCTCCTCTTCACCCTCATCTACCGGATGCTGCTGTACTTCCGGGGGGCGGAGGGGATCGGCGACCTGCTGGCGGGGAAACTCCTGGGGATCGGATTCCTGACCTTCCTCATGATCCTCCTCCTCTCCAACGTCATCACGGCCCTCTCCACCTTCTTCCTCTCCCGGGACCTGGATCTCCTCCTGGCGGCGCCGGTGGACCCCCTGCAGGTCTACTGGGCGCGCCTCACCGAGAGCATGGTGAACTCCTCGTGGATGGTGGTGCTCCTTGTGGTCCCCCTGCTGGCCGCCTACGGTGTCATGTACGGCGCCTCGCCTCCCTTCTGGCTCCTGGCGGCCGTGGTGCTCCTGGCCTTCCTGGTGCTCCCGGCGGTGGCAGGTTCGGCGCTGACCCTGGTCCTGGTGAACGTCTTTCCGGCCCGGCGTACGCGGGACCTGCTGGCGCTGGTGGGGCTCCTTGCCGCCGCCGGCGTGGTGCTTCTCGTCCGGCTGCTCCAGCCCGAGCGACTGGTGCGGCCCGACGAGTTCCGCTCCCTCGTGGACTTCATGGCGGTGCTCCGCACCCCCACCTCGCCCTGGCTTCCCTCGGAGTGGGCGGCCTCCACCCTCCTCACCTTCCTCACGGGTCGGTGGGATGCCTTTCCCCTGGTCCTCCTGGTGAGCACCGCCGCGGCGGCCCTGGTCCTGGGGGGGGTGCTGCACCTCAAGGCGTTCCCCTCCGGCTATTCCCGGGCCCAGGAAGGGGCGGAGCAGCAGGCGGGACGGACCCGGAGCCGATGGGCAGAGCGGCTCGTTCCGGCCCGGAACCCGGCGATCCGGCAGCTCGTGGCCAAGGAGGTGCGTGTCTTCTTCCGGGACACCACCCAGTGGTCCCAGCTCATCCTCCTGGCGGTGCTGGTGGTGGTCTACGTCTACAACATCCGGGTGCTGCCGGTGGGACGAACGGCCGACGTCTCGTTCTTCCTGGTCAACGTCATCGGGTTCCTGAACCTGGGGCTGGCCGGGTTCGTGGTGGCGGCCATTGCGGCCCGCTTCGTCTTCCCGGCCATGTCGCTGGAGGGACGCATGAACTGGCTTCTCCGCTCCTCCCCCCTGGATCCCCGGACCCTCTTCTGGACCAAGTACGCCGTGGGGACGCTCCCTCTCCTCGTCGTGGCCCTCCCCCTTATCGTCCTCACCAACCTGACGCTGGAGGTCTCTCCCCTCCTCTTCTGGGTCTCCACCCTGGCCATGGTGGGGGCCACCCTGGCCATGACCGCCATGGCGCTGGTCCTGGGGGCCCTGTTTCCGAACCACGAGACCGAGAACCCGGCCGAGATCCCCACCTCCTTCGGGGGACTTCTCTTCATGATGTCGGCGGTGGCGTACCTGGCGGCCGTGGTGGCTCTCTGCGGCTGGCCCGTCTACCGGATCCTGCGGGCCCGCCTGGCCGAGGTGGCAGGCGGCCCCGGGGCGATGGTCCCGGACGTGGGGCTCCTTCCCCAGGTGCTGGGCTTCGGGGGAGCCACGCTCCTGACCGGGGTCATCATTGCCCTCTCCCTCCGCCTCGGGGTGCGACGCATCCGCGAGGCCGAGACCTTCGTGGGAGAGGGGGCGGCCTGAACGACTCGACAGCATGGATCCGAGAGCCCATATTCGGGTATCGACGTCGCCGTTGACCCACAGGACCCGACCCTGCGCCGCCCGCGGTCCGAGCCGCCCTCGCCCGTCCGGTCCCCTTCGCCACGACCTTCACCCCGAATCGAGAGCAGGCCATGCTTCCCGGTGGATACGACTTCATTCACATCGTCTTCTGGATGGTGGTGATTCCCATCATCGTGGGAACCAACTTCATGGCCATTGCCCTTTCGGTGGGGCTGGGGCTTCTCCTGATGGAGTCCATCGGGAAGCGTTGACGGGCCCGGGCCATAGCCGGGCCATGAACAGGGCCCTGGCCGGACGTTGGACGGGCTGGATGCGGGGGACCTCCGGAACCATCCGGGGGTCCCCCGTTTACCTTTACCCAGTCTCCCGCTCCGCCCAGCCTCCCCGCCCCGACCCCGGTCTCCATGTCCTTTCTTGCCATCCTCGGGATGTTCGCCGCCCTCGCCTTCGGGATCTACTGGGGGCTTCCGACCCGGTACCAGCCGGACATGGACGAGATCGACGAAGCCCTGTCCGACGAGAACCGGGAACGGCACCGGGTGGAACGAAAGGCCACCTTCCTCTCCCTGCTTCAGCGGAACATGATGCGGGGATCGGACCGGCGTCGTGGACGACGCGGACGACGCCCCTTCCAGCTGAACCAGGAAGACTGACCGGCACCGGCAGCCGCCGGGTTCAGGGAAGGAAGGCGTTTACTCCCACGAGAATCATGCCGATCATGGCGCCCAGGATGTAGCCCAGGCGCACGATGAGGCGGAGTTCCCGCTCGGTGACGCGCCGTACCAGAGCCTCCAGTTCGGCCGTGGGGTAGGCCATGACCTTGGCCTCGACGCGGTGGACCACGTCCATGGTCTGGACCAGTTCGGGGATCTGCCCCTGGAGCCAGCCCCAGAGCGGCTCCGACAGGGCCGCCTCCAGGCGCGCGGGGGCTCCGTCGGGAAGCCAGTCGGCGGGACGACCGATGGGACGGTCAAGGAGTCCCAGGAGCGCCCGCTGCAGGGCGTTTCGGTAGGCCTCCCGGGCCGCGCCGCTGCGGGCGGCCGTCACCACCCCTTCGGCGATCCGCTCCGGGGGAACGTGGCGGAGCAGGTCCCCCCAGGTGCCCTCCGACGCCTTCCCCAGCCCAGCCTGCAGCTTCTCCACCAGGAACCCCCGGGTCGAGGGATCCCGCGCCATCCCCAGCACCCACCCGGCGAGGGTCTCCCGGGTCCGGACCACCGAGTCGTCCTCGGGCGCACCCAGAACCTCGGTCACGGGGCGACGCATCAACTCCACCACCGCCTCGTTCACTCCCCGGGCCAGGGCCTTCTGGATGTCCGGCTCCCGGAGCATCTCGGCCACCCGCTCGGCACCTTCGGCCTGAACGGTGTCCAGCACCCGCTCCAGCGTGTCCTCGGTCACCACCAGCTTGGCCACCAGACGCTGATGGAAGCGCAGGTCCCCCAGGAGGCGCTGGAAGAGGTCGTGAAGGGCCGTCTCCACCCTTGCCCGGGCCACGGGGTCTTCCAGCAGCCGGCCCAGCCGCTGGACGGCCACGGGCAGGTAGGTGGCCATGGCCCGTTCCAGGGAACCGGCCAGCCCCAGTGGGAGGATCTCCTCGAAGGTCCGGTCCGGCCGGAGGAGGGCCCGGGATCCCCGCTCCAGGTAGTCGTCCACAGCGGACCGGAAGCTCTCCCGTTCCACGGCGGATCCGAGCCAGTCTTCGACGGCCCGGGTCACCGCGGCTTCCCGGGCCGGCGTGAGGAGATCTCCCACCGGCTCTCCGGCCATCCGGGTCAGGAGCTCGGCGGTGCTGCGACCCGCGGCCGCCTCGAAGTCTTCCGAATCCATCCAGGCGGTGAGGCGGGTGGCCAGGTGCTCGGCCACCCCCTCCAGGACACGCGTGGCTTCGGCCTCCAGCTCCGGAGGGAGGAGTTCCCGGAGGCTCCCCCGCTCCTCCCGGAGCAGACCGTCGAGGAACGCGGTGAGCCGTCGGTCAAAGGCTTCGCGGATCTCCTCTCCGCCCAGGATCCCCTCCAGATCCTCCCGGGTCAGGAGCCGGTTTCCCACCGTGCGCCCCACGGCGGAGGCGAGCCTCGGCTGGTTCTTGGGGATGGCGCCGTGGAGGAACCGGATGGGCCACCGTCCGAAGAGCCGGGGCGGCTCGTAGGGATGAAAGAGCATCCACACCGCCACGGTGTTCGTGAGCCCCCCCGCCAGGGAGCCGGCCACCACCGTGACGGCGGCGCGGATCAAGTCGGCCTGGGTCATGGCGCCCGTCTCATCGCCGCTCTCTCATCGCTGCCCCTCTCATCGCTGCCGGTGCCTCACCACGCCCCGTACCGCCAGGCGCTCCCCCAGGATCAGGATCTCTCCTTCCACCTCCAGGAACCCCTCCACGGGCAGAATGGGCCCCGGACCCTCTTCCACATTGAGGAAGGACCGGACCACCCGGAGTTCTCCTCCGAAGGCAGCGGCGGGGGCCGCGCCTCCGGTACCGGTCCCCGCGCCGGGGCGACGAGCCTCCAGCGACCATCCGGTGGGAACATCGCGCCGGGCCCGTTCCAGCGGGCGGACTCCGGACCAGCGTACCTGGACCTCGTTCCAGTTCCGCTCCTGGAAGGCCACTCGGGACCAGCCGAGCCACACTCCGGCCTCCCGCTCCGCAGCCCCGGGCGGCTCCCGCAGGAGGACCTGGGTGCCCGCCCCGTCGTGGAGGAACATCCAGTCCAGTCCGGGAGCACTCCCCGGCCCCCGGCTCCGGCTCAGGTCCAGCAGGAGGCCCTGGATTCCACCTGACGGCAGCACCACCTCTCCGCGGTGGATCCGCCACACCGATCCGGCGTCCGGAACCCACTCGGCCAGAAACTCGCCGGGGATGAGCTCCACCGTGCGGGGCGGCGCGTCGAAGAGGAGCGACGCCACCGCATCTCCCTCGCCCACGACCAGGCGGACCGGCCCCCCGGGGAGGATCCGCCAGGGAAACCGGCTCAGGGGCGTGACCAGGGTGTCGGCCAGCAGGAGTTCCCACGTTCCCCCTCGCCCCAGGGAGGCCTGCCGGTGGCGAAGGATCCCCTCCTCGGTGATGGTGGAGCGGAAGCTCCAGGGGAGAAGGGTGGTGGAGTCCGAGGCCAGCGAAAGGAAGGTCAGCGCCCGGAGATGTTCCGCGCCCGCCACGGGCGCCGCGCCCTCCGGAGAGGGAGCAGGGGGAGGATCGTCCTCCGGGGCCAGGGCTCCACCCTCCGCGAAAGGGGAGGCCCCGTCTTCGGAATCGCCCGGGAGGGCGTCTCCGCGGTCGGTGCCTCCGCAGGCGGTGGCCAGGAGCCAGAGCGGGACCAGCGGGACCAGGAAGACCCTGAGCCGGTGGGGGACCGGGTTCCGGGAGGGGGTGGGAGAGAACATGGATGGGAAGCTAAGCTCCGACTTGCAGGGGGGGGAGGCCATGTCTATCTTCGCGCGGCTTCCTTCCAGACCATCACGGGTTCCGCGCGGGACAACGCATGCAGCTCTACACCAAGATCCTCCTGGGGCTCGTCCTCGGGGCGGCCGTCGGCTTTGCCGCCAATGTCTTCCAGCTCCAGGGGCTGACCACGGTCCTCCTGGCGCTGGAGCCCATCGGGACGGCCTTCATCCGTCTCATCACCATGATCATCATCCCGCTGGTGGTGGCGAGCCTCATGGTGGGCACGGCCTCGCTGGGGGACCTGGCCAAGCTGGGGCGGATCGGAGGGAAGACCATCGGCTTCTACCTCTGCACCACCGCGGTGGCCGTGACCATCGGGCTCATGGTGTCCAACGTGGTGAAGCCCGGGTCCCGCATCGACGACACCACCCGCGATGCCCTCTCGGCCCGCTTCGAGGGAGATGCCGTGAGCCGCATGCAGCTGGCGGACGAGGCTCCCCGGGTCATCGACACCCTGCTGAACATCATCCCCAGGAACCCCATCCAGTCGGCGGCCAACCTGGAGCTCCTTCCCCTCATCTTCTTCACCATCATCTTCGCCGCAGCGGTGAGCGTCATCGCCCCGAAGCGGCGGGAGGCGGTGATCACCTTCTTCGAGGGGGTGAACGACGCCAGCATGGTGGTCATTGACTGGGTCATGAAGCTGGCGCCCTACGCGGTGTTCGCCCTCATTGCCGCCGTGGTGGCGGACTTCGGGGCCGACCTCCTGGTAAGCCTCCTGGTCTATTCGGCGGTGGTGGTGGCCGGTCTCCTCATCCACCTCACCGTGACCTACGGACTCGCGGTCCGCTTCCTGGCCCGCCTCCCCTTCGGAACCTTCCTCCGGCGCATCTCCAAGGCGCCCCTGGTGGCGTTCTCCACCTCCAGTTCCAACGCCACCCTGCCGGTGACCATGGAAACGGCGGAGACCGAGGTGGGGATCTCCAAGCCGGTGGCGAGCTTCGTCCTTCCGCTGGGGGCTACCATCAACATGGACGGCACGGCGCTCTACCAGGCCGTGGCCGTCATGTTCATCGCCCAGATCTACGGGATCGAGATCGGGATCGCCGAGCAGCTCATCGTGGTGCTCACCGCCACCCTGGCCTCCATCGGGGCCGCAGGTGTGCCCAGCGCCGGGATCATCACGCTGATCATCGTGCTGAACGCCGTGGGGCTCGGAGCCCAGGTCCAGGCGGGGATCGCCCTGATCCTGGGTGTGGACCGCATCCTCGACATGATCCGCACCTCAGTGAACGTCACCGGCGATCTCACCGCCGCCGCCGTGGTGGCCCGGAGCGAGGGCGAGGACCTCTCCTTCGAGCCGCGGGGAGGACGATCCGCCGCCTGATGTCCTGCGTCTGATGTCCTGCGTCTGATGTCCTGCGCCTGATGTCCTTGCGTCAGGGGTGCAGGCGGTACTGGATCGACACGTTGGCGCTGACCCGCTGGAGTCCAGCCTCCACCGGCGTGGGGACGGCCTCCATGGCTGCCATGGCCATGCCCATGTCGGCCCTGAACGAGGGGCCGGGCTGAGGGAAGCTGGCCCCGCCCTGAACGGTGATGGGTGCGCCCAGCCGCATCCCCAGCGCCTCGGCCATGGCGGACGCCTCGCCCCGGGCCGCCGCGATGGCGAGGCGGAGCGCCTCCTGCCGGTGGGGCTCGGTGTCGCGGATCTCGAAGCTCATGCCGGCCACGCGGTTGGCTCCGGCCTCCAGCGCGGTGTCCACCAGGCGCCCCACGGCATCCACGTCGTCCACGATTACCTGCACCGCGTTCCGGGCCGTGTACCCGGCGATGCGCTGGGGCTCGTTCCCCGACCGGGGGGCGTAGCGGGGCGCCAGGGAGTACCCGGACGTCTCGATGCGGAGGTCCGGGATGCCGGTGCCCCGGAGCGCCGTGATGACCCGGTCCATGAGGCGGGCGTTGGCTTCGCCGGCCTCCCTTGCCCCCTCGTGCTCGGTCTCGACGGCAAAGGAGAGGCGGGCCCGGTCCGGGGCCACCTCGACGTAGCCGGATCCGGTCACGTTCATCGTGGTCTCCTGGGCCAGGAGCCCGGGGGGCGAGGCGACGAGGAGGGAGGCCAGGGCCAGCGCCGGAACCAGGGCGAAGGCGGCAGGCAGGGTCCGCGGGGAGGTGGGCATGGGTCGTCTCCGGACGTAGGACGTGGCGTGAGGTGGGTGGCAGCGTGTGTCACGGTCAAGCATTGGCGCTTGTACACCGCAAGGGCGTCCGGGTATCATGAGAGGTGGTTCGCGCTTTCTCCAACCCCCGGAACTCTTCCATGAAGGCTGTCATCCCCCTCGCCGGTCGCGGCACCCGTCTCCGCCCCCACACCCTGACGACGCCGAAGCCCCTGGTCCACGTGGCCGGGCGTCCGGTCATGAGCTACATCATGGACGACCTTCTGGAACTCGGGGTGACGGAGGTGGTGTTCGTCATCGGGTACCTGGGGGAGGTGGTGAAGGACTACGTGGCCCGGGAATACCCGGGGATCACCGCCCACTTCGTGGTGCAGGAGGTCCAGGACGGCACCGCCGGGGCCGTGAAGCTCGCCGAACCCTTCGCCGGGGACGACGACCTTCTGATCCTGTTCGTGGACACCCTCTTCGACGCCGATCTTTCGCTGGCCCGCTCCCTGGACGACTCGTGGGCCGGGGTGATCTGGGCCAAGGAGGTGGAGGACTACCAGCGGTTCGGCGTCATCGTCACCGACGAGGACGGGGCCATGACCCGCATCGTGGAAAAGCCCTCGGAGCCCATCTCGAAGCTGGCCAACATCGGGCTCTACTACATCCGGGACACGGAACTCCTCTTCCGGGGCATCGACCACGTCCTGGCGGCCGGGGCGGCCAGTTCCGGCGAGTACTACCTCACCGACGCCTTCCAGTACATGGTGGACCACGGGGCCCGGATCCGTACCGCCCCGGTGGGCGGGTGGTACGACTGCGGGAAGGTGGATGCGCTGCTTGAGACCAACGCCCATCTCCTGGCCACCTCCCGCGGCGGGATCTCGCCGGATGCGGTGGTGGACGGCGCGGAGATCGTGGAGCCGGTGCGAATCGAGGCCGGCGTCCGGATCCGGGGCGGCCAGATCGGGCCCAACGTGACCCTGGAGGCGGGCGTGGTCCTGGAGTCCGCCGAGATCCGGGACAGCATCGTGGGGGCCAACGCTCACCTCCGGAACGTGCGCCTCGCCGACTCCATGGTGGGGGCCGAGGCACAGCTGGACGGGGTCCGGGGCCAGGTCAACGTGGCCGAGTACGCCGAAATCCGGGTATAGGCAGGACAGGGCTCGCCGGGTCAGGACTCTCCGGGTCAGGACTCTCCGGGTCAG
>SKNW01000056.1 GCA_007120305.1 Gemmatimonadota bacterium
ACCCCTGACGCCGCCACCCCGGCTTCCGCGAACGCCCTCGTCTCCCCCCCCATGGCCTCCACCGGGAGGAGCCCGTCATGACCCACATCGCCAAGCCTCCCGTCCGGCATCCGGAGCTCCCCACCAATGCCCTGGGACTCACCCGGCGGGATTACGAGGGGGCCATGTCCACCCTCTGCGCCGGGTGCGGACACGACTCCGTCACCGCCGCGGTGATCCAGGCGGCGTGGCACATGGACCTCGAGCCCTACCGGGTGGCCAAGCTGAGCGGGATCGGGTGCTCGTCCAAGACGCCCACCTACTTCCTCGGCCAGGCCCACGGCTTCAACTCCGTGCATGGGCGGATGCCGGCCATTGCCACCGGGGCCCAGGCGGCAGCGCCGGACCTGACCTACATCGGCGTTTCCGGCGACGGCGACTCCCTCTCCATCGGGCTGGGGCAGCTCTGCCACGCGATCCGGCGAAACGTGAACATGCTCTACATCCTGGAGAACAACGGGGTCTACGGGCTCACCAAGGGGCAGTTCTCGGCTTCCGCCGACCGCGGGTCCCGGGCCAAGCGGGGGCAGGTGAACCTCCAGTCCCCCATCGACCCGGTTCTCCTGGCCCTGGGGCTCGGCGCCACCTTCGTGGCCCGGGGGTTCTCCGGCGACAAGGCCCAGCTCGTCCCCATGCTGGAGGCGGCCATCCGGCACCGGGGGTTCGGGTTCGTGGACGTGGTGTCCCCCTGCGTCGCCTTCAACGACCACGAGGGCTCCACCAAGAGCTACCGCTACACCCGGGATCACATGGCCCAGGCCGTGGAGACCGACCTGGTCCTCCCCATGGCCGAGATCACCGCCTCGTACGATCCCGGCGCCGCCCGCGAAGTCCGCTTCCCCGATGGGAGCGCGGTTCGTTTCCGGAAGGTGCCGGAGGAGTACGACCCCACGGACCGGGACGGGGTCGAGCGTTATGTCCGGGCCCGCCAGGCCGAGGGCGAGATTCCCACCGGCATCCTCTACGTGAACGAGGACGCCCCGGACCACGTGGACACGCTGCACATGGTGGATAACCGCATGGTGGACCTCCCCTTCGAGGCGCTCTGCCCCGGGAGCGACCGCCTGCAGGAGGTCATGGCCGGCTTCCGGTAGCCCTCGGAGGAGGCACCCGGCACCTCTGCCACGGGCCGGGATCGCATTTCCGCTCATTCCGCCATGTGAGCGCCCAGAGGGAGGGGGTAGTGTTGGTCAGCTCCGGCAGAGGGCTTCGCGACCGACCCCTCCCTCCGCTGCGCGCTTGTGGGTACATTGTAATTACTATGACTGAGCGCACGGTGAACACACGTATCGTCCGAATCGGCAACTCGCAGGGAGTCCGCATTCCCAAGCTCCTGCTCGAACAGTCAGGGCTGGAAGGGGACGTGCGCCTCCGAGTGGTTTCTGACGGCATTGTCATCGAACGCGCCGTGACACCTCGGGCCGGGTGGGGTGAGGCGGCGAGAACCCTGGCGGCAGACGGAGAGGGTGAACGGCTCGACTCGCCCATCCCCACAGCCTTCGATGAAGAGGAGTGGGTGTGGGAGTGAAGGCCCGCCCGCAGAGAGGAGAAGTTCACCTGGTGGCCCTCGATCCCACCGAGGGACGCGAGATCCGGAGGACCAGCCCCTGCCTCGTGGTCTCGCCCGACGAACTCAACGCCCACCTCGCCACCTTTCTGGTGGCTCCCATGACGACCGGGGGGCACCCCTGCCCGTTTCGAATCCCGTGCCGGTTCAGGGGCAAGGTCGGAACCGTCGTTCTGGACCAGCTCCGCACCGTTGACCGCACTCGTCTGGTGAAGCGGGTCGGTCGGCTGGAGGAGGATACGGTATCGGAAGCGCTGGCGGTTCTCCGGGAGATGTTCGAGGAGTAGCGACGGAGGTGGCCCGGCCGCCCGATGGGCGGCCTACGCGGAGCCCCGGGCAAGTTCCGGTGCCAGAAGCAGACCAAGGACCAGAGCCAGCACCAGCCCGGCCAGAAGGATCCCCATGACCCACCCCCGGGCAAGCTCCAGGTCGCGGTTCTCGAGGCGGGCGTGGAGCCGGATCACGGCGGCCTCCAGGCCCTCCCCGGCCAGCCGGGTCCGGTTGGCGATCCGGGCCACGGCGCGAGGCCCGTCAGGACGACGGCGGAGCAGCGCTTCCATCACCACCAGGAGGTCCCCCGCCGGGATCCGCCATCGGGCCACCCGGTCGAGGAGCCCGGGACCGCCTTGATCTGTCGCGCCCTGCATCCCCGGACCGTCCCTCGTGCCCGGCCTCGTGCCCGCCCTTGTGCCCGCCCTTGTGCGTGCCAGAACAAGCCCGGCCACGCCGAGGGCCGCGAGCACCGGAAGGAGAGCGGAGCCGACGTCGTTCAGGGGACCGGGGAGCCCACCACCCCGCGTCGCCTGCATCCCCTCGCCCGGGAGGGGAACCAGGGATGCCAGCCAGACCGGGGCCAATAGCCCAGCCAGAACCAGGGCGGCCAGCGGAAGGACCAGCCCCCAGGGACCCGCCCATGAACGGTCCGGGCCGCTGACGGAAGCACCGTGGCTGGCCGTTTGGTCGCTGGCCGCTCCGTGATCGGCCCGGGCCTCCAGGACCACCGCGAACCGAACCAGGAGGAGGGTGGTGCCGAAGGCGGCCACGAGAAGGAGCGGATCGAGCACCGCGTACCAGCTCCCGCCGAGCTCGGCCAGCGCCTCCTTCAAGGCACCCTTGGCCATGGGGCCCGAGGTCAGGGGGGCACCAGCCAGGGCCAGGGCCGGAAGCACCACGGCCAGACGCAGCCCCCATCGCCACGGACCGCCCGGACGATTCGCCGCGCCGCGGCCCCCGTCTCCGGTGCCCCCGTCTCCGCTTCTTCCGTTTCCGCTGCCTCCGTCTCCGGTGCCCCCGTCTCCACGTCCTCCTCCCCCTCCGCTTCCCGGGGGAGCGGGAAGCCGGTCCGCCAGCCCCACCGACAGGAAGAGGGCCCCCTTTGCCACGCCGTGGTGGAGGGCGAAGACGATCACGGCCCCGAGGGCCAGGGGAGCCGCGGAGGGAAGCAGGACCAGGAGCCCCGTCCCCATCACCATGGACCCCATCTGGCTCACGCTGGAGTAGGCGAGGATCGTCTTGGGGTCATCCTGTGCGAGCCCCACCACCACCCCGTACAGCGCCCCGACGATGCCCAGCACCAGGAGGGTCTCCCCCACACCGGGGAGGAGCACTTCGCCTCCCCAGGGGAGGATCCGAAGCCATCCCAGGAGCCCCGCCTTGATCATGACACCGCTCAGGAGGGCGCTCGCCGCCGTTGGCGCCACCGGGTGGGCCAGGGGGAGCCAGAGATGCAGCGGAACGAGCCCCGCCTTCACCCCGAACCCGGCCACGGCGAGACCGGCGACCAGGGGCGCCCGGTCCCCCAGCGCCACCCACGCTTCGGCGAGGTCGAAGCCCAGGAAGATCCCCCCTCCGGCGGCAGCTCCCAGGGCGAAGAGCGCCGCCAGGATGGCCACCTCGCCGATCAGGGCCAGGATGATGTAGACCCGGCCGGCCCGGAGGGCGGCATCACTCCGGTCATGGACCACGAGCCCCCAGCCGGCAAAGGTCATGACGGCGAAGGAGAAGTAGAAGGTCAGGAGATCGCCGGCCAGCACGAGGCCGAGGTTTCCGGCCAGGGTCGCGGAGAAGAAGGCGAAGAAGCTCCCCCGGCGGGGGTCGTCCCGGTGATAGCTTCGGGCGTAGGCGCCGGCGGCCACCCAGAGGAACGCCGTCAGGGCCAGGAACCCTCCCCCGAGCAGGTCCACCCCCAGCCGCATCCCGAGGAAGAGGGAGGGGGCCTGAACCGGGGACGCCGCCCCGGGGAGCGCCCCGGGCGTTGCGAGATGAAGAGCGGCCAGCACCAGGGCGGGCATCGCAGCCCAGGGAGCAAGGCGGGTGGCGAGCTTCCGCAGGGGCCTTACGGGCCAGCTCAGCGCCAGGACGGCGGGAAGACCCACGGCGGCCCAGGTGAGGACGACCACGTGCGGGGCCATCAGAGGTCTCCCCGGCCCACGATGAGCTCCGCCCACCCCAGGGGGCTCCAGGGCGACCCCCCGAAGACCCCGCTGGCCAGAGCAAGAAGCGCCACCACCAGCGCCGGAACCAGAAGTCGGACATCGGCTTCAATGCGCCCGAAGCGGGCGTCGCCTTCGCTTGGCCAGCGGTCGGGCGACGCGTCCAGGTAGGCGGTGCGGATCACCGGGAGGAAGTAGGCCGCGTTGAGCAGGCTCGAGGCCAGGAGCACCCCCACCACCCACGGCAACCCGGCCTCCATGGCCCCGACCCCCAGGTACCACTTGGAGAGGAAGCCGGCCACCGGGGGAATGCCGATCATCCCCAGGGCCGCCACCGTGAAGGCCATCATGGTGAGGGGCATGCGGCGGGCCACCCCGCCCATCTGGCTGATCTTCTTCACGCCGAGGGTGTGGGCCAGCAGTCCGGCACAGAAGAAGAGGGTGATCTTCATGATTCCCTGATGCACCAGATGGACCAGGCCTCCGATCTGGGCCGTGGGCGTGAGAAGCGCCACCCCCAGCGCGACGTACGAGAGCTGGCTCACCGTGCTGAAGGCCAGCAGTCGCTTCAGGTCATCCTGGTTCAGGGCCCGGATGGACCCGTAGAGAATGGTCACGGCGGCCAGGACGGCCACGATGCCTGCCGCCCCGATGTCCGAGGCCACCTCAATGCCGAAGAGGGAGTGGAGGAGGCGGATCAGGGCAAAGGCGCCGGCCTTCACCACCGCCACGGCATGGAGGAGCGCGCTCACCGGGGCCGGCGCCACCATGGCCACCGGGAGCCACCCGTGCACGGGGAAGAGCGCGGCCTTCACCGAGGCCCCGGCCAGTAGCACGAGGAAGAGGGCCAGGTAGCGCCCGGGCGCCGCCGCCGCCGCCTCCGGGTCCACTACGCCCCCCGGCTGGAAGGCCACGCCCCCCGTCTCGACCTGGAACCAGACCGCCCCCAGCACGAGCACGGTCCCGGAGACGAGGGTGTAGACCAGGTAGCGCCGACCGGCCTGGATGGCCTCCGGCGTTCCCCTGTGGACCACCAGCGGATAGGTGGCCCAGGTCAGCGCCTCGTAGAAGAGGACGAAGGTGAACAGGTCACCGGCCATGGCCAGCCCCGTCGTGGCCGTGACGCAGAGGCTGAAGAACGAGAAGAAGCGCCGCCGGTTCTCGCCCCCCTCCAGGTACCCGATGGCGTAGACCGTGGTGACGAGCCAGAGCACCGCCGAAAGCGTCACGAAGAGAAGGGCCAGGGCATCCCCCACCAGGGAAAACTCGAGGCCGGGAAGCACGGTGAAACGCCATGCATAGCTGGCCCCGGCACCGACCCCCTGCAGCATGAACCCCACCAGCACCACCTTGGCCACGGCGCCCAGCAGGTTCAGGGTGATGCGGGCCCGCTGCGCCTCCTCGCCCAGGAGCATGATCCCGATCCCGGGCACCAGCGAACTCAGCACCACGGCCAGGGGGAGGGCCTCCCACGCCACCAGGGGAGTCATGGAAGCGCCCCCGCCAGAAGCTCCGTGATCTCCACGGCCCGGAAACCCAGCAGAACCGAGAGGAGGGCAAGCCCCATGGCCGTCCACTCCATGCGGCGTGGAACGGGGCGGAACGTCGTGGGCGGATCGGTCCGGTCAATGGCGTAGCGAAGCACCATGAGGACGTACGCCAGCGTCAGGAGTCCCCCCAGGGTGAGGAGAAGGGCCCATCCCCACCCCCCGTCCGCCAGCGCGGCGCGAAGGAGGAGCCACTTGGCCACGAAGCCCCCGGAGGGCGGAATCCCCGCCAGACTCAGTCCCCCGAGGCCGAAGGCGAAGAAGGTCATGGGGAGGCGATGCGCGATCCCCGAGATCGCCGAGAGGTCATCGCGGGCCACGGCGTACGACATGCTTCCCGCCGCCAGGAACATGGCCGCCTTGGCCACCCCGTGGGACAGGGCGTGGTAGAACCCCCCGGTCCAGGCATCCACGTTCCATCCCCCGCCATCCCCCGAGACCAGGAGCGGAAACATGACGAAGAGATAGCCCAGCTGGGCCACCGTGGAGTACGCCACCAGGCGCTTCAGGCTCCGCTGCCGGAGGGCGAGGATGGACCCCCACAGAATGGCCCCGGCCCCCAGGAGACCCAGCACGAAGACGGCGGGCCCGGGGCCCACCCCGTACACATCCACCCAGAGCCGGACGATGATGTAGAACGACCCCTTCACCACCAGGGCCGACAGCACGGCGCTTCCCGGCGCGGGGGCGGCGGCATGAGCCGGTGGAAGCCACGCGTGGAGGGGGAAAATGGCCGTCTTGGCCGCCATTCCCACGGTCATCAGCGCCAGCGCCGCGGCCGGGAGGGGGCCCTGCAGCCCCTCCTCGGCCAGGAGCTCCAGCGAGAGCGTCCCGGCCACCACGTAGAGAAGCGCCACGCCCATGAGAAACGCCAGGGATCCCACCAGCGACACCAGGAGGTAGCGCATCCCGGCCACGGTGGCCTTGGGCGTCACGGCCAGGGTGACCAGGGCCGCCGCCCCAAGCCCCAGGATCTCCAGCAGCACGTAGAGGTTGAAGAGATCCCCCGACAGGTAGATCCCGTTCAGCGCCGACCAGAGGAGGAGCCAGAGGGGGGCGAAGAACCGGGCGCCCCGTCCCGCCGGCGAGTCCCGGAGCGGAAGGAAGGAAATGTCTCCGAAGTACGCCGTGCTGTAGAGGCTGATCGCGGCCCCCACCAGGGCGGTCATGGAGAGCATGACCAGGGCCAGGCCGTCCAGGCGCAGGTCGATCCCCAGCGGGGCCCCCCATCCCCCCAGCGGGTTCCGGAGCACCGGGTCGCCGCCCCCGAAGGTGAGCCAGAGCCCGCCGACCCCGACCAGCACGGACCCCACGCCCAGGGCGAGTCCCAGGCGGAGGGTCCGCGGCGTCCCGGCCAGGGCGACCATCGAGGCCACCAGGGGGCCCAGGACCACCAGGGTCATCCAGTGGATGGAATCCAGGCCCGGGCTCATCCCGGCGCATCCCCCGCCGCATCGGGCGCCCCATCCGCCGCCGCATTCCCCGCTCCGTCCCCGGCAAGATCCTCGAGCAGGTCCTCCGGAAGTTCCGCCGGCAGATCCTCGGGCAGATCCTCCGGCAGGAACGGCTGCCCGGTCCGGACGGCCACCCGGAGCGCCAGCCCCAGAGCGAGGGCACTGGCCGCCACGGCCACCACGATCCCCGTCAGCACCATGGCCTGGGGAACCGGGTCGGCCACGGCCGGATCCACCCGGGGGGAGGCGGCGAGAAGGACGAGGAAGATTCCCCCTCCGGCCACGTTGAGCCCCAGGACCTTCCAGACCAGGTGAGCCCGGGCCAGGGTGGCGTGGATTCCGGCGGCGAAGAGGATGACCCCCGCCAGCGTGTAGAGGTCGAGGGGTGTCATGACGGTTCCGCTCCGTCCTCCCCGGCCGCTCCATCCCCCCCGGCCGGCCGCGCGGACTGGAGGGCGCCCTCCGGATCCACGACGCGGCCCAGGGGGTCGCCAGTGGGGTCGACCCCCTTGAAGCGGGGGTCGGGGTCCGGCACCGATGGCACATCGACAAACAGTTCCACCAGGACCACGGCCACCGAGACCATGAGCGCCGCCTCGAGCCCGAGAATCAGGGGGTACGCCCAGCCGTCGGGGTAGGCGAGGAACGCCCCGGTCCAGGGGATCACGGCAAAGCCCACGGCAACGAAGAGCACCACGGTCATGGCTACCAGCGCCCGGACGGGCCGGGCCGCCGCGGTGGGAGGCGCCAGGAAGCCCGCCGCCGTCAGAAGCACTCCGGCACCGGCCAGGAGGGCCCCGGCCTGGAAGGCGCCCCCGGTGCCATGCCCCCCGGCCCAGGTCAGGTAGACGGCGGTGGTCCCGGCCAGGGGCACGACGATCCGGGCCAGCCCCTCCAGCACCGGGTCGCCCAGCCGGGCCTCGGTTCGGGCCAGGTCCCGGCTCTCCCGGTCCATGGACCAGACGGCCACCATGGCCACCACGAGAACCGCCACCTCCAGAAGCGTATCGTAGCTCCGGAAGTTCAGGAGAACCGCCGTGATGGGGTTCGACACCCCGCTGTCTTCCAGGCGAGCCTCAACGAGATCCGGAAGGATGGGCGCGCGCTCCGGTAGGCCGATCAGGAAGAACCCCAGGATGGCAGCCCACCCGGCAAAGAGGGCCCCCAGGAGGACCCGGATCCACCCCGGCGGGTCGGCGGCGCCCTCGTCCAGGAGGAGGGGGTGGCGGCGAACGGGCCCAGGCTTCGTCGTCATGCTCCGGCGTCCTCCTCCACCCGGTCCGAGAGGCGTCGCCAGGCGTTGAGGAAGAGGGCCCCGGTGACCCCGGCACCCAGGGCCGCTTCCGCCAGCGCCAGGTCCGCCGCCCCGACCCGCACCCAGCCCAGGGCCAGGGTCAGCCCGTAGGCCACGAAGAGGACGATGGCCTCGAAGAGGTCCCGGGTGTGGAGGAGCCGGAGAGCCAGCCCCACCAGGAGCACGACCACCACCCCGTCCAGGACCCAGGCGGCCCACGCCATCAGCTGTCCTCCCCCCAGGCCGGAACGCCTTCCTCGAGCGAACTCCGGGCCAGGAGATGGCAGACGGTGGCCGCCGCCCCCATGACGAGAAGCCAGATCAGGAGAATCTGGACCCGCTCCGTCCACAGGTCGGCCCGGAGGGCGAGGCCCACCGAGAGGAGGCCCAGCCCCAGATTGTCGGCCTTGGTCAGGGCGTGGAGCCGGCAGTAGACGTCGGGAAAGCGGAGGAGCCCCACCGTCCCGGCAAGGAAGAAGAAGGCCCCGGCCAGCATGAATCCACCCGACACGAGGTCCAGCAGGAGGGGCTGGCTCACCGTTCCGCCTCCATGGCTTCCCCCTCGTGGCCTCCTGCACCAGGTCCTCCTGCACCAGGACCTCCGCCTACAGGCTCACTTCCGAGGCGCCGCACCCATCCACGCTTCACGAAGGCCACCGAGATCACCACCGCCAGCAGCGCGAAGACCAGGGCCACCGTGCGGAGCTCGGGCGCGTGCATGGCCTCGGCCAGGACCAGGAGAATCGCCACACCGGTGGTGCCGAAGAGCTGCGCGACCACCATCCGGTCCGCCGGCGAGGGGCCTCGGGCCACGCGCACGAGCCCCGCCGCCACGTTCAGGGCGAGGAAGGCGGCCAGGAGAAGGAGGGCGTCATCCACGGGCCACCTCCATGCCGAAGAGTCCGCCCACCCGTCCTTCCAGCTCGGCCAGTCGCCGAAGTCCGGCCTCCGGTTCCGCCAGGTGATGCACCGTCAGATCGTCGTCCTCCAGGCGGGCGCTGAACGTTCCCGGCAGGAGCGAGATGCAGTTGACGAAGAAGACCCGGGCCGGCCCCTGCGGGAGGCGGATCCGGTAGTGGAGGAAGCCGGGGGCCAGGGGGAGCGAGGGAGCCAGCGCCCGCCGGGCCACGTCGGCACCCCCGCGAACGGACTGGAGGAGGAACCAGGGAACGAAGACCGCCAGGTGACCCGGACGCATCCCCCGCCTCTGGCGCCCTCCCAGGGCCACGTGGAACGCCGTTCCCACGGCCACGGCCACGATCCCCACCCACCATCCGGAGAGCCGGGGCGACGCCAGGAGCCACCAGACCAGGGCCAGGATCCCGACCCAGATCGGACTCACGCGTTTCACGGCTTGCCTCCCCCCCTGCGAGACGACAGGTCAATCTCGGGGCTACCCTCCCCCGGGGCCCAGGGTTTCAGGCCGGAATTCCTTGCGGGAGCCCGGGCGCCCCCGGAACCCGGCCCCCGGTTCGGGGTCGGTCCCTCTACTTCTTCAACGGCCTTTTGACGGTTCCCCCAGGGAGGAGAGGACATTGACGGTTTCGGATACGTTCGTGGCGCTGGTCCTGATCGGCCTCTTCCTCGTGCTGGGGAAGATCCTGCGCCGGACGGTCCCCCTCTTCGAGCGGATCTATCTTCCCACCTCCATCCTTGCGGGCGGCCTGGCCCTCCTGGTCGGTCCCCAGGTCATGGGCGACGGCCTCCTTCCGGAATCCGTGCTCGAGGTCTGGGCCGAACTTCCGGTTCTGCTGATCAGCATCGTCTTCGCGGGCCTCTTCATCGGAAAGCGGATCCCGTCCCCTCGCCGCATCTGGGAAATTGCCGGACCCCAGGTGGCGCTGGGCCAGTCCATCGCCTGGGGTCAGTACGTGGTCGGCCTGCTCCTGGGGATCCTGGTTCTGTCCCCGTTCTTCGGCCTGCCCCCCATGGCCGGTGCCCTGATCGAGATCGGGTTCGAGGGTGGGCACGGAACTTCGGCGGGGCTCGCCGACACCTTCGAGGCCTTCGACTTTCCCGAGGGGACGGACCTGGCGCTGGGGCTCGCCACGGTCGGCCTCGTGACCGGCGTCCTCCTGGGTACCGTTCTCATCAACTGGGGCGTGCGGTCCGGACGCCTGACGCTCACCGAGAACGGCGACGTCAAGACCGAGGGGGAGGGAGACGACCCGGACCTGGCCAACTTCGACGAGCGCGAGGGCGTCGACCGCCACGAGGGGAAGGCCACCGACCCCCTCTCCATCCACTTCGGGTTCATTGCCGTGGCCATTGCCCTGGGGTGGATCCTGCAGCAGGGGCTGGTGGAACTCGAAGCGTGGACCTGGAAGGCGGCGTTCGACCTGGAACTCTTCGAGCACATCCCCCTCTTCCCCCTGGCCATGATCGGGGGCGTCCTCCTCCAGCTCCTCCTCGACCGGCTGGATCGCCCGCAGATGGTGGATCGCCGGCTCGTGAACCGGATTTCGGGCATGGCCCTCGACGTGATCATCGTGGCGGCGCTGGGAACCATCTCTCTGGAAAGCCTGGGCGGAAACCTGGGACCGTTCGTGATTCTCGCCGCCGCAGGCATCACCTGGAATGTGGTGGCGTTCCTCGTGCTCGCACCTCGCTTCATACCGGAGCACGCCTACGAGCGGGGGCTGGGTGACTTCGGCCAGTCCATGGGAATGACGGTGACCGGGCTCCTCCTGATGCGCATCGCGGACCCCGCCAACCGCTCCGGAGGGCTCGAGGCCTTCGGGTACAAGCAGCTGATGTTCGAGCCTGTGGTGGGAGGGGGGCTCTTCACCGCAGCCTCCATTCCCCTCATCGCGCAGCTTGGGCCCTGGTGGGTCCTGGCCCTGACCACCGGTCTGCTGATCTTCTGGATTGTGGTGGGGATGCGGGGGTTCGAGCGAACAGACTGATCAGTCTTCGCGGCGCGCCAGGGCCATCAGCGCGCCGCGGCACCCGGCCCACGGGTCGTCCACCACCCGTACGGGCCGCCCCAGCGCCGCCCGGAAGAGCTCGGCCCACACCTGGCCCCCGCGGGCCACCCCGCCCCCGGTGACCCTGACATCGCGGATGGAAACGCCCGTCACCTCCTCGACCCGCGGGGCGAGTCGGGCCAGTTCGGCAGCTACGCCCTGCGCCCACACCCGCGCCAGGCGGGGTGGGGTGAGCCCGGGAAGCCCGGGGGCAGGCGGGCCCGACGGGTCGGTCCGGACCGACCCGGAACGCGCCGCCGGCCAAACGCCTCCCCGGGCATCGAGGTCGTCCAGCGCTCCACCGAACCAGGGGATGCAGACCCAGGCGTCCTCCGGCGTGGCGGGAATGGGACCCTCCCACGCCTCCACCCCCGCCAGGGCGGCGGCCTCCTCGAGCCCCGGCATCCCGGAGAGGATCCCCGTCTCCACGTTCCATGCTCCAGGGTGCTTCCCGGGCTCCTGCGCCATGGCCGAGATCACCGTTCCCGGGACCGGCACCGGGGGGCGCTCCGCGGCCATGCCCACCCCGAGCGAAATGGCCGAGCCCAGCGAGATCACGGCCCGCGAGGGACGGTGTGGCGTGGCACCCAGCGCCAGGTACTCACAGTTCTTGTCGCCCCCGGCGTAGACGGGGATCGTGCCTCGGAGGCCCGGGACCGGGATCCCCGATCGCCAGCGATGAAGGAGCCATTGCTCCAGCGGGAGGGGGCGGGGCGGCTCGGCGCCGTCGCCCACCTCGCGAGCCGCGGAAGAGAGGAGCCATCGCCGGCTCTCGGCGTCCGCCAGGTGGCGACGTTCGCGCCACGAAAGAAGAGGCGTCAGGGGTCGACCCGCGGCATCGACCAGGAGAAGGGTATCCCGCTGGGTTGTGAACGCCAGGCGAAGATCCTCGCCCTGGACACCGCGCACGCCCCCACCCACGTCCTCGAGAGGGCCGCTCTCTCCGGCTCCCCACCCAGGCCTGCCCGCCCGGTCCAGCGCCGCCAGGGCGGCTTCCGCCACGCGGGCCACCCCCTCCACATCCTGCACCGGGAGACCCTGCCAGTGCTGGACCGGAGGGAGGGAGAGACGAGCGGTGGCTGCCGGAGGGTCCTGAAGTCCGTCGAGGCCATCGGGCCCGACCCGCCAGAGGGCCGCCTTGACCGAGGTGGTCCCCACGTCCAGGCCGACGGCCGCAGAAGATGGCAGCATGAACGTCGAGAGGGTGGGAGGAAGAGGCAGGAAGGAAGAGGCAGGGAGGAGGGACAAGAGCGGAGGGAATGCCCGCGGGCCAGGCATCCCGGGCTACCCCCCGCGTCCGGGGCTACCCACCGCAGGCCGCCCCTCGCGTACCTCACCCTGGAATCACTCCCTCCCCGCAAGCGGCGTCAAGACGGCACCTCCGCTCCGTCTTGCGTCGTCCCCATGGACGGCGTCAATTCGAGTCATGATCGAACCCGCATCCCCCGATGTCGAGCCCTTCGACCCCCTTTACGTGGACGCCGCCGCCCGGATCCTGGGCGTTCTTCGCCATCCGACCCGGCTCCACCTCGTGCTTCTCGTGGCCCAGGGCGAGACCCATGTGTCCAGGCTCTCGGAGCTCCTGGAACTCCCCCAGAGCAACGTGAGCCACCATCTTTCGATCCTTCGGAACCTGGGTCTCGTTGCCGACCGCCGGGAGGGACAGTTCGTTCTCTACCGCATCCACACCCCGGCGTGGAAGCTCCTGGCCAACGGGTTCTTCGACCACCTGCTGGGGGGAATGGACGAGGTCCGTCTCCAGAATTTTCTCATCCGGCGGGAACCGGACGAGACCGCGACGGGTTCCCCTCCGGCGAAGAAGAAGAAGAAAAAGAAGAAGAAGGCCTGAGCATTGCCGGGGCGGACCCGTCCCGCTCCATGCCCGGGTCAGGCGCCCGAACCAACGCCGCCGACGCGTCCATGAGATCGACTACTCCGCTTATGTCCATATCTAGATCTTTCCGAATGTCCTCCATCCCCGTCCTCGCCGTCCTCGCCATCCTTGGCGCATCGGACGCATCGGGCGCAACGGGCGCATCGGGCGCATCGGGCGCATCGGGCGCAACGAACGCACGTGTCACCGCGGCGGTCCTCGGCGCGACGGGCTCCATGGGGGGGTTGGCTCGGGAGGCCGTGATCCTGACCGGAACGGTCCGCTCCCAGGTCGGAAGCCCTCTTCCGGAGGTCCAGGTCCGGTTCGAACCCGGCGGCATGGAGGCCCGGTCCGACGCCCGGGGCCGGTTCACCCTCCAGATTCCGGAAGGCACCGCCGGCCGCCTGGTCTTCGCCCTCGAGGGTCATGCCGACCAGGAGGTCGACCTCCCGGCCCTCTCGCCCGGTGATCGACGCGACCTGGCCATCACCCTTCAGCCCCTGTTCGTGCTGGACGCGGTCACCGTGGTCCGGGGGAGGGAACGCCCCCTTCTGGCCACCGAGGATGCGTCGCGCGGGGGGGCGGTGGAGGCCGAGGAGCTGGCTTTTCTCCCGACGGAAGCCCGGGACCCGCTGGCGCTTGCGTTCAACGTGCCCGGCGTGGCCCAGGCCACGGCCTTCTTCGGCGATGCGCCCCCGCTCACCATCGGTGGCGACAACGCCCTCTACACCCGGTATACGGTGGACGGCCTGGACAACAACGAAGGCTTCCTCGGCGGCCCGCGGGTGAACCTTCCCCTCTCCGCCCTCCGACGCCTCGAGGTGCATGCCGCCACCTACCGACCGGGTCTGGGGCGAAGCCCCAACGGCGTGGTCGACATGGAGACCCGCTCCGGCGGACCCGAATGGAGCGGCGAGGTCTTTTTCGTGGGACGTCCCGGCACCCCTCTGGATGCGAGCCCCAGGTTCACCCCGGCCGGGGTGGATCCCGATGGCTTCCGCCGCTTCCAGTTCGGCGGCGGCGTGGGAGGCCCGCTGGCCACCGACCGGAGCTTTCTCTTCACCGCGGTGGAGCTCTCCGACGAGCAGGAAGACCGTATCGGATCCACGGCCCAGACCGATTTCCTCGGGACCGAGCTGCGCCGTTCGACCCGCGCCTTTGCCCGGCTCGACCACGGGTGGAGCCCCACCCAGACGTCCACCGTGCGCCTGGCTCTGAGTGGCGTCGAGCGGGTGGGCCAGGGGGGCGGCGTCATCGTTCCCGAGGCCGACATCACCACGATTCGGCGCGGCACCCTCGCGAACCTCACGCACCGTACTTCCCTTCGCAGAGGGACCGCGGCCAACGAGTTCTCGGTGCAGTTCGGCACCTTCCGCTGGGACTTCCCCCCCTCGGAAAGCGATCTCTCGACGCCGCAGGTCACCATCGTGAGCCCCGACCTCACCACCGTGGAGGCGGTGGTGGGTTCTTCCAACTTCATCTTCGACGAATCCGAGCGACAGGTTCAGCTCAAGAACGTGTTCGAAGCCCGGCTGGGCGAGCACCATACCCTGCGGGCCGGCGCCGACCTCGTGCACGCCCGGTTCGAGCTCCTGGGGGCGAGCACGAACCCCATGGGCGCGTACACGGTGGTCAACGAGGGGAACATCCGGGCGGGGGGCACGGGGCCCGGCGCCTTCGTGTCCATCCGGGACATCCCCGCCGATGTCCGGGTGCTCCGCTACACCCTGGACGCCCGGCCCCAGCAGGTGAACCTGGGGCAGACGCTCATGGGCGCCTTTGTCGAAGACCGGTGGCGCCCCAGGGCCAACCTCACCGTGCTGGCCGGGCTCCGGTGGGACTACGACGACATCACATCCCGGGGGGAGAGCGAGCCCGACCTGAACAACATCCAGCCCCGCATCTCGGTAAACTGGCTCCCCACACCGCAGACGTCGCTCCGGGCCGGATGGGGGCTGTACACCGGCACCTTCCCCTACGCCGTCTACTCCGACGCCGTCCAGTTCGGCCCCGACGGGAATGCCGCCGTCACCTTCGAGGGCGAGGCCTTCCCTCCGCCGGCCTTTGGCCAGGGGCCGAGCGCTGCCGACGTGGAGGCCCTGGCCTCCGGGCTCCCTCCCCGGGAGATGCGCCGGATGTTCGCCCGGGGCCTGGAACAGCCGGTGAGCCGGCAGGCCACCCTCGGGTGGGGTCGCGAGCTTTCGGAGCACTGGGCCGTCTCGGTGGACGCCCTCTGGATGGAGAGCCGGAACCTCCCCCGATCCTGGGACCTGAACGCCCTGGAGCGCCCCCTGACCCCCGGCGACACCGTGAACCTCCCCCCCGAGGCCGGAGACCCCTTCCGCCCGGACAACCCCGGCGTCACCGGGTACCGCCGGCTCACCACCACCGATTCAGGGGGCCGCGGCCAGCACCTGGCCCTGCACACCACGGTGCGCCGCGCCCTGGCCGACGGGTTCCTGCTGGAGGGGAACTGGACCCTCTCCCGCACCCGGAACGACACCGAGGACATCAACTTCCACGCCACCCGCGGAAACGACTTCGCCGCCGAGTGGGCCGATGCGGTGAACGACCGCCGGCATCACCTGACCCTTCGAAGCGTGTGGGTTCCGGCGGCCACGGGCGCGCTGGCCCGACTTCGACTGGGGGGCGTGGCCGACTACCAGAGCGGGGCTCCCATGAACCGCGTGGCCTTCTTCCGGGACCTGGACGGCTCGGGCCCCATTTTCGGAAACGGCTTTCTGGGGAACCACGACCGCTTTCCCGGCGTCCCCCGAAACGGGGAGCGCCTCCCGGGTGCCTTCCGACTGGATGGGAGCGCGAGCTACGGGGTGCCCCTGGGCACCGGGACCCTGGACATCCGGGTGGAGGCCTTCAACGTGCTCAACGCCTCGCTCAAGACCGGATTCGCCAACGGCATCCCCGGGGGCGGACCCCGGACCCAGGTGGGGCGCCCCGGCGATCCGGTGGTCTTCACCACGGCGGCCCCGCCCCGGCAGTTCCAGCTTTCGGCCCGCTGGCACTTCTGATGGGGATGCGGAGGCGGTCGGCGCCTGGCCGCCCGGGGAGCCACCGGATCGCGCCCTTGTGGGCCGCCCTGCTTCTCGGCCCCCTCGGTCTCGCCACCGGGTGCAGTGACGCCGGAGAGTCCGCCCGGGCACCCGCCGGGGGGGATGCCGCCGAACTCTCGGGGCTCCCCTGGTCCCAGGTGGTGGAGGCCGCCCGCGGCACCGAGGTCACCTGGCGGATGTGGCGCGGAGACCCCTCCATCAACACCTATGTGGAGGC
>SKNW01000017.1 GCA_007120305.1 Gemmatimonadota bacterium
AGCCCGTTTCCGCTTCGCTCGAACTCCGAGCCATCGGGATTGAACATCCGGAGGGGAAAGGGCTCCCCCTCTCCGGGCTCCCGCTCCAGGAGCACCACCAGGCCATCGGACCCCTCGCCCCACCCGCGCCGACAGAGGCCAACCACGGCCTCCGTCCTCAGGGGCCAGCCGTCGGCCGCGCGGCCGACGGACCCCACGGCCTCACAGACCAGGTAGTCGTTGCCCAGGCCGTGAGCCCGGTAGAAGTGTCGGGAAAGCCGGGTCATTGGCGGACACCCATGCAGAGCCGGAAAGGAAGGGAACGCGCGGAGGATGGATGAAACGATGGCGCGATGGCCTCCGTAGGGGAAGTCGACCCTGACGTGGAGGCCCGGCCCCGCCCGGCCCCACGGCACGACGACGATGCGGATGACGAGGAGGCGGCGGACGATGCTCACGATCACGACAAGGACGGGGACCCACGCGGACCCGGGTTCCGGGACCCCTTCCCGGCGATGCGACGTCTCCCGGCGATTCAGGCCTTTCCCGCCATGCGTTGCCTCGGCGAGGAGTTCGACGTTCCGGCCGGCGGCGGTGACGGCCGTCATGGCTCTTCTGGCCCCCGGGATCCCCGCTCCCTCCTCGGCGCTGGCGGCACAGGATCCGGGGGCTGGGGTGGAGGCTGCATCCGAATCCACCGCCGTCGCCTCCCGACCCGGAGGTGAGCGCCGGGCTCTCGCGGCCGTCCGCCTCCAGGGAACCCCTCCCCTCATCGACGGACGGCTGGATGACGCTGCGTGGCGACAGGCGCCGGTGGCCTCGGGCTTCGTGCAGGTGGAACCCCGCGCAGGGGAGCCGGCGTCGGAGTCCACCGAGGTCCGGGTCCTCTACGACGACGACGCCCTCTACGTGGCCTTTCGGGCGTGGGACCGCTCGCCCGACCTGATCGCCGCCCAGCTCACGCGGCGGGATCAGCCATCCCATTCCGACCGGGTGCACGTGATCGTGGACTCGTACCATGACCGCCGCACGGCCTTTCACTTCGCCGTCAATCCGCTGGGGGTGAAGCTCGACCTCTACCGCTACGATGACACCCGGGAAGACCCGGGGTGGGACGCGGTCTGGGATGTGGCCACCGCCATCGACGAGGACGGATGGACGGCCGAATTCCGGATCCCTCTCTCCCAGCTCCGGTTCTCCGGGGCCCCCCTCCAGGACTGGGGCATCAACTTCGGTCGGGACCTTGCCCGGAGGAACGAACTTTCGGTGTGGGCCCCCATCGACCCCAACGAGAATGCCGTGGTCTCGCGGTCCGGCACGCTGGAGGGGCTGCGGGACCTTCCTTCGGTGCGCCGCATGGAGCTCCTCCCGTACACGGTGGCCCGGCTGCGCCGCGCACCCGGAGATCCGGCGAATCCCTTCTACCGCCAGAACGACGGAAGGATGGAACTGGGGGGCGATCTCAAGATGGGACTCACCAGCAACCTGACGCTGGACCTGACCGTGAACCCCGACTTCGGCCAGGTGGAGGCGGATCCCGCCCAGGTCAACCTCACCGCCTTCGAGACCTTCCTCCCGGAGCGCCGTCCATTCTTCGCCGAGGGGGCGGGGATCTTCCAGTTCGGCATCGGGGTGGGCGACGGCGACGGCGCAAACCAGTCCCTCTTCTACTCGCGGCGCATCGGCCGGGCCCCCCAGGGCGCCTCGCCCGCGGGCGACGGATGGGTGGATCGGCCCTCCCAGACCCGGATCCTCACGGCGGGAAAGCTCTCCGGGAAGACGGAAAATGGGTGGTCCGTGGGCGTCATGAGCGCCCTTACCGGCTCGGAGGAAGCCCGTTTCCAGGGGGTGGACGGGAGCCGGTCCAGCCGAACGGTGGAACCCCTCACCCACTACTCGGTGGCCCGGGTGCAGCGGGACTTGAGGGGCGGCGAGACGTCAGTGGGCGGGATCGTGACCTCGGTGGTCCGCGATGCCGAGGTGGCCGAGTCCCTGGGACTTCGGGAACGCGCCACCGCCGGCGGAATCGACATCCGCCATCGGTTCCGGGAGGGGAGCACCGAATTCAGGGGCTTCCTCCTGGGCTCCCGGGTGTCGGGCAGCCCCGCGGCCATCCTGGCGACTCAGCGCGCACCGGCCCGCTACTTCCAGCGCCCCGACGCCGACCACCTGATGCTGGACCCGGAGGCCACATCCCTCACGGGGTGGAGCGGCCACGCCGAGCTCATGAGGATGGGCGGCGGCCCCTGGCGGATGGGCAGCATCACCCAGTACCGCTCCCCCGGCTTCGAGGTGAACGACCTGGGGTTCATGCCCGAGGCCGGCTCGTTCGGCCAGATCGGGTTTGTCGGGTACCGCAACACCACGCCCGGCCGTCATTTCCGGAACTGGGGGCTGAACTCCAACGTCTGGTCGAGCTGGACCTCCGGATGGGAGCGGACCAACACCGGAACGAACCTCAACGGCCAGCTCACCCTTCTGAACAACGTGAGTGCCTTTGCCGGAGTGAACCGGAACAGCGGGGGACTGAACCCCACCCTGCTCCGGGGCGGCCCGGGCCTGCGCACCGAGGCCTCGTGGAACGGATGGGCCGGGGTGAATTCCGACGGCCGGCGCGACGTGCAGATCAGCGCGAATCACAACTGGATGGTCCGCCCGGAGGCCGACTCCTGGACCCAGTCGGTCTCGGCCAACCTGCGCTGGAGGCCATCGGAACGGGCCACCCTGCGGACCGGCCCCTTCGTCACATGGCGCGAGGAGGATCGGCAGTGGGTGGGCCGCATCCCCCTCGACGGGACCGACCACTTCCTCTTTGCCCGCATGGAACAGACCACCGTGGGGCTCACCGCACGGATGGATCTGGCCGTGACCCCGACGCTGACCCTGCAGCTCTACGGGCAGCCCTTCGTGTCCGCCCAGAGCTTTGGGGGGTGGAAACAGGTGGCGAACCCCCGGGCCCGGCAGTATGACGATCGATTCGTGCCCGTCGCAGTGGCGGTGGACGGAGGCACGGTGCACGCCGACCTCCGGGGCGATGGCACCGTCCGGAGTTTCGGAGCCCCGGACTTCCGCGTGGCCCAGTTCCGCTCCAACGCCGTCATCCGCTGGGAATACCGACCGGGATCGGCCTTCTTCCTCGTCTGGAGCCAGTCCCGCGATGACATGGAAGGCCACGGGGAGTTCCAGCTGGGCGAGGGCGTTCGCGGCCTGTTCGGCCAGCCCCCGGAGAACGTGCTCATGGTGAAGTTCAGCTACTGGCTGAATCCCTGACGGCGAGGCCCGGAATCTCAGGCCGCTTCCTTCCCGCGCCGTTGTCTCGGGCCGGCACGACGTCCTCGTCGTGCCGGCCCGTTGCCGTCTTCACTCCGGGACGAGACGCTTGCACCTTCTTTCACATTCAGTCTTGACTGAACGAATCGTAATTACGATCTTCGGTGGCTTGCTCAACGCACCCGAAGCGCTTGCTCCACCCTTACCCGCGGTACCATGAATCCTTCCGTTGAACGATTCATCGAACGCATGGGCCTCGAAGCCGAGGCCGATGGACTCCCCCGGATCGCCGGGCGGATCCTTGGCTTTCTCATTACGGCCCAGGCTCCCTCCCCGCTGGACGAGCTGGCGGACTGCCTTCGGGTCAGTCGCGCCTCGGTGAGTACCAATTGCCGGCTCCTGGAGCAGATCGGCGCCGCGGACCGGGTCTCCCTGCCAGGGGACCGGAAGGACTACTACCAGCTGGCTTCCGGGTTTCCACAGCGCTTCATCGAGGTGACCCAGACCCGGCTGGACCAGAAGGTCACGCTGGCTCGAGAGGCGCTCCGGGATCTTCCGATCGAGGAAGCCGACGCCCGGGAGCGCATGGCCCGCTGGCTCGAGTTCCACGCCTTCATCCGCGACGAACTCGACGGCATTGCCGAGCGCTGGCAGGCTCGTTCCCTCGCTTCCGACTCCACCACGGCGGACGCCCGATGACCGCATCCTCGCCCCTGCGCTCCCTGTTTCCCATGGGTCCGATCCTCCTGGGCTTCCTCATTGCGGGAACGCTCCTCCCCACCGCCGGCCTCCACGGCCAGACCCGGCTTTCTCTTGCCGAGGCCGAACGCCGGGCCCTGGAACAGGGAGAGGAGGTGGCGCTGCTTCGTGAGCAGATCGGTCAGGCCGAGGACGAGATCACCCAGGTCCGCGCGGGAGCCTTCCCCGAAGTCTCGGCGAACCTCGCCTACACCCGCTCCATCCGCAGCATCTTCGACGGCCTCGCCTTCGGTGGCGAACCGGCAAACGGAGAGGGCGGAGCCGGAGGAAGCGGCGGGGCAGAGGGCGACGACAACCCCTTCGCCAACCTCCCCTTCGGTCGACCCAACACCTGGGTAGCGGGACTCCGGGTGACCCAGCCGCTCTACGCCGCGGGACGTGTGTCCATCGGGCTCGACATTGCCGACAAGGTGCGGGAAGCGCTTCGGCTCGAGCTGGCCGAAACCGAGGCCGAGGTCAGGCTCCAGGTGCGTGAGGCCTACTTCCAGGCGGTCTTTGCCGGTCTCCTGGTGGAGATCTCCGAAGAGGCCTACGCCCTGGCCAACGATCAGCTTCGCCGGGTGGAGGGGTTCCGGGATCAGGGCGTGGCCGCCGAACTGGACGTCCTGACTGCCCGCGTGGAGCGCGACAACCTGGAGCCTCAGCGGGTGGAGGCCCGGAGCGCCGCCCGACTGGCGCTCCTGAACCTTCTCCGCATCGTCCAGCTTCCCCCCGAGTCCGAGGTGGAGCTCATCACCCCCCTCGAAGCCGAACTCTCCGATGTGGACCGCGACGCGCTCCGGGAGGCCCTCGAGGACCGGGCTCTGCTGCAGGCGGCTCGAACGGGTGTCAGGATCGAGGAGGACCAGGTGCGCCTGGCCCGGTCCGGTTACCGCCCCACGGTGGGGGCCTTTCTCGACCTCGGCTGGCAGGCCTTCCCGGCCACGGTCTTCCCCACGGAGGGCGGCGGATGGCGAGAGGACTGGAACGCAGGCGTCCAGGTCTCGATCCCCATCTTCAATGGCTTCCGGACCCGGTCCCAGATCGGCTCGGCCCAGTCGGGCGTGCGGCAGGCGGAACTCCGGTTCTCGCAGCTCGCGGAGGGCCTTCGGCTCGAACTGGAAGCCGGACTCTCCGACCTGGAGGCCGCCCTTTCCCAGGTGGACGCGAGGCGGGGCACGGTGGAAGAGGCCCGCCGCCTCGTGGAGCTTGCCGAACTCCGGTTCTCCGCCGGATCGGGGACAGCGCTGGAACTCTCCAACACACGACTTCTTCTGCGACAGGCAAGACTGAACGAAGCAGAGGCTCTGCTCCGCTACGTCGGCGCCCTCGCCCGCCTCGAGCGGGCTTCCGGGGGATCGCTCCCCCTCGTACGCGACCGCATCCAGGGATACAACTGAACCATGAAGCGCATGGGAACCACGGGCTGGGTCCTCACCGGGCTGGCCCTCATCATCGTGGTGGTCTTCGGCATCCGCCTTGTCCAGCTCTCGGCCGTGGAAGAACTCCCCGAGACCGTGGACGAGATTCGCGAGCGGGAGGGCATCCCCGTGGTCGCCATCGAGGCCGACCGCGGCACGCTGGAGGTCTGGCGGACCCACTCGGGAACGGTCACCGGGGAGCGGGAATCCGTCCTTCGGGCCAAGAGCGACGACGAGGTCCGGGAGATCCGGGTCCGCGTCGGTGACCGGGTCCGGGCCGGGCAGCTCCTGGTACGGCAGGCCGGTCGGGCGTCCGACGCCCGGATCCGCCAGGCCGAGGCCGCCGTGGAGCAGGCGGAGCGACGCGTCGAGCGCCTTCGCCCCCTCTGGGAGGCCGGTGCGCTCTCCGACCAGGACTGGGAAGATGCCAACACCCAGCTCGAACTGGCACGGGCCGACCGGGATGCGGTGGGTGACCTGCAGGACGGCCTCGCCCCCATCGGCGGCGTGGTCACGGAGATTCCGGCCCGCGTGGGCGTCATCCCGGCCCAGGGCGACCCCCTGGTCCGGATCGTGGACGATTCGGCCTACCGCATCCCCCTGCGCATGAGCCCCGACCAGGCCCTGGAGTTCGCCGTGGGGCAGAGGGTCCTGGCCGGCACCGAAGAGGACGCCCCCGAAGGCCGGGTGGACCGGCTGTCGATCCAGGCCGACCCCCGTTCCCGGCTGGTGGAGGTGGACGCACGGTTCAGCGGAGGTGCGGCCACGGGCCTCCGCCCGGGAAGCTTCGTCACCGTGCAGATCCTCGTGGATGCCCGGGAGGACGTGGTCCGCGTGCCCCGGACGGCGGTGCGGCCTGAGGGCGTCTGGGTCCTGGACGGCAATGACCGGGTCGAGCTCCGCGAGGTGGAGGTGGGGATCCGGGGCGAGACCTGGGTGGAGATCCTGCGAGGAATCGAGCCCGGTGAACGGGTGGTCACCGAGGGGACCAGCCTCCTCTCTGACGGGGCCCGGGCCCGGGTGGTGGACTGATGTTCCGTTTCCTCCCCAGGCTGGCCGTCCAGCGCCCCGTGCTGGCCACGATGCTCATCGTGGTCTTCGTGGTGCTCGGGGCCTTCTCCTTTTTCCAGCTCCGCACCGATCTCTACCCGGACGTGGAGTTCCCGGTGGTCACCATCACCACCGTGTACCCGGGCGCCGGCCCCGAGGAGGTGGCCACCCAGCTCACGGAGCCCATCGAGGACGCCGTTTCGAACATCGCCAACCTGGACCAGGTCACCTCGTTCAGCCGGGACAACCTCTCCATCGTCATCCTCGAATTCGAGCTGGGGGTGGATGCGGACCTGGTCGCCATCGACGTGAAGGACCAGGTGGACGCCATTCGCGGAGCGCTTCCGTCGGATGCCGAGGCCCCGGTGATCCAGAAGTTCGACATCGATGCCTTCCCCATCATGCAGGTGGCGCTGTCGGGCCCCCAGGGGGCCGACCGGCTCTTCGATCTGGCCGACGACCAGATGCGCGAGCGGCTCTCTCGCGTGGCGGGCGTGGCCGATGTGAGCGTCGTGGGAGGGCGGACCCGGGAGGTGGAGGTCACGGTCTTCCCCGACCGCCTCGAGGCATGGAACCTCTCGGTCCAGGACATCGTGGAGCTGATCCGGGCAGAGAACCTGGTGATCCCCGGGGGCCGGGTGCGGGACCGCGACCAGGCCACCTCGATCCGGGTGACCGGGGAGTACCGGGAAATCCGCGAACTGGAGGATCTCCGGCTCTTCATTGCCGACGGCCAGGTGGTACGCCTTGGCGAACTGGCCCGGATCGAGGAAGGCTACGGGGACCGGACCCAGCTGGCCCGTTCCCAGGGCCAGTCCGCCGTGTCCATTTCGATCCAGAAGCAGGGCGATGCCAACACGGTAACCGCCGCCGCCGGGATCCGGGCCGAACTCGAGCGCATCCGGGAAGACCTCCTCCCCCCCGGGGCAGAGCTGATCATCGTGCAGGACGGAAGCGTCTTCATCGAGGACGCCATCGCCGACGTGCTCGTGTCCATCGGCATCGGGATCGTCCTGACGACCCTCATCCTCTTCCTCTTCCTCCACTCCTGGCGAGGCACCCTGGTGGCGGCGCTGGCCATGCCCGCCACCATCATCTCCACCTTCCTCCTCCTGAACCAGGCGAACTTCACGCTGAACGTGATGACGCTCCTGGCCCTGGGGGTGACGGTGGGAATCCTGGTCACGAACACCATCGTGGTGCTGGAGAACATCTACCGCTACCTGGACATGGGGTACGACCCCGCCGAGGCCGCCGAGGAAGGAACGGCGGAGATCGGGGTGGCCGTGGCGGCGTCGGCCCTCACGAACCTGGTGGTCTTCACCCCCATTGCCTTCATGCGGGGGATCATCGGGCAGTTCTTCTTCGCCTTCGGACTGACCGTGGTGTTCGCCACGCTGTTCTCGGTGATCATCTCCTTCATCCTCGCCCCGCTCCTCGCCGCCAAGCTTCTCCGGAAGAACGAGACAAGGCGCGCCGGGAAAACCTTTCTGGCTCCGCTCTGGCGAAGCTGGGACCGGGGGTACAACGGCCTGAGCGACAGCTACCGTTCGGGGCTGGGGTGGGCCCTGGCCCGCCCCCGGAATGGCTGGTTCGTGATCGCTGGCGTCACCGTCTTCTTTGTCGGGTCCATCTTTCTCAGCACGCGGTTCGTGGGTGGAGAGTTCCTCCCCAACGCCGACGAGGGAATCGTCCAGATCGACATCGAACTCCCCTCGGACGCGGCGCTGGACCGGACCGAGCGGACCATCATCGCACTGGAGCCCCTTCTCCTGGAGCTGGACGACGTGGAATCGGTTCTTTCCACGGTGGCGGCCGGGTCGGGGTTCCAGGCCGTGGCCGAGTCGGCCAACCGGGCGCAGGTGCTGGTGACGCTTCGCGAAGACCGGGGGCGGTCCACCGAGGAAATGGTCCGGGTGATTCGGCCGCTGGTGGCGGCCATCCCCGACGCCGACGTTCAGGTGGCGAGGGCCAGTTCCATCGGCGGACCCCAGTCCGCAGCCGACATCCTGGTCACCGTGTCCGGTCCGGCCGAACAGCTCGAGGCGGTGACGCAGCAGGTGACGGCTGCCGTGGCCGAAGTGAGTGGCCTCACCGATGTGCGCAACACCATCGACGCGCCTCGAACCGAGCTCGTCTTCCGACCTGACCGGGCGGCCATGGCCGACGCCGGGCTCACGGTGGGGCAGGTGGGCGCCTCCCTCCGGGCCGCGCTCGAAGGGGACGTGGCCGGAGTCTTCCGAAGCGCCGGTGACGAACTCGACATCCGGGTCCGGTATCCGGAGGCCTCACGCCTTCGTCCCGAGCAGGTGCAGGAGGTGCGGATCCCGTCGGCGGTGGGTCGGATTCCCATCACGTCGGTGGGCACCCTGGAGCTCGAGCCCAGCGCCCCGGCGATCCGGCGCGAGAACCGTCAGCGAAGCTACGACGTGGAAGCCGATATCGCCTCGGGGAGCCTCACCGACCGGGTGGCGGCGGTCCAGGCGCGACTGGACGGCGAGACCCTCCCCCCGGGGTATTCCTGGCGCGTGGGGGGGGAATTCGAGGACTTCGGCGACGCCCTGAGCGCGATCCTGGAGGCGCTGGCGCTGGCCATCATCCTCACGTACATCGTGCTGGCCATGATCCTCGAGTCGTTCGTGCGCCCCCTCACCATCATGGTCACCCTCCCCCTGGGGATGGCGGGCGGGTTCCTGGGCCTCATGCTGGCTGGAGTTCCCCTGAACATCTTCGCCATGATGGCCATCGTCATGCTCGTGGGGATCGTGGTGAACAACGCCATCCTGATCCTGGATTATGCCGGGCAGCAGCAGGCTCGCGGCAAGACCCCCGCGGAGGCCGTGGGGGAGGCGGGGCCCGTCCGTCTCCGTCCCATCGTGATGAGCAATGTGGCCATTGCCGTGGCGCTCCTCCCCCAGGCCGTCGGCACGGGAGCCGGCGCCGCCTTCCGGATCCCCATGGCGGTGGTGACCATCGGGGGTGCCCTGGTGGCCGCCGTCTTCACCCTCTTTCTGATCCCGGTGATCTACGTGAAGGTGGAGGAACTCACGGCCAGGTGGACGGCGAGGTTCCGCGCCATGGGAGAGCGCCTCTCGGGTGACGAGGACGAGGAACCCCCCTTCGACCCGGCCCGGGTTCGCTGAGGCAGGGGGAGCCCCCGCCGGCCTGAAGAGGCGGGCCTTCCGAGCCGCTCGCTCAGGAGAGCCGGGCCTCCAGGGCATCGGGAACGGTGGGGAGGCCGGCCGTGAGGTTTTCCGGTTCCCCCTCGGTAACGAGGATGTCGTCCTCGATCCGGATCCCGAGGCCCCGGAAAGCGGCCGCAAGGTCAGGCTGGGAGAGGGGCGGACCGCCGAACAGCCCATCGGGCGGAAGGTAGAGGCCCGGCTCCACCGTCAGGACCATCCCGGCCTCGAGGACCCTGGGCTTCCCGTCGACGACCTGGTCGCCGGGGTCATGGGTGTTCAGGCCCAGCCAGTGCGAGGTCCGGTGGGGGAAGAAGGGCTGAAGCGCCTCCTCCGCCGCGAGCTCCTCGGGATCCCCCCGGAGCACCCCCAGCTCCACCAGCCCCCGGGTGAGCACCAGGCTCGCCGCCTCGTGCACCGATGCCAGGGTGCGGCCGGGCCGACACGCCTCCACCGCCGCGGCCCGCGCCGCCTCCACCACCTGGTAGAGATCCCGCTGGGCCGGCGTGAAACGGCCCGACACCGGCACGGTCCGCGTGATGTCCCCGGCATACAGGCGGACCTCGGCGCCCGCATCCACCAGGAGGAGATCCCCGGCGTTCAGGGGTCCCCGGTTCTCTGCGTAATGGAGGATGCAGGCATGCACACCCGACGCCACGATGGGGGCGTAGGAAGGCCCCGAGGCCCCGGTGCGCCGGAAGCCGCGGAGGAGCTCCGCCTCGGCTTCGGCCTCGGTGGAGAGCCCGGAAGCCAGAGCATCGAAGAGGGCGTCAAACCCGGCCATGGAAGCCTGGGCTGCCTCGCGGAGCGCGGCCACCTCCTCTGCATCCTTGAAGAGGCGCAGTTCGTCCAGGATCCCCCCCGGGTCCACCACCCCGCGGGGGCCCGTGCCGGTCTTCGAACCCCGGGCCCGGGCCACGGCCAGGGCGGAGAGGATTCCCCGGAGGGCCACGGCACCCACCTCCTCTCCCAGCCCCCGGACCTCCCCCAGGCGGGCATGCACCAGGTCGGCTCCGTGCAGAAGCCCGGGGAGCTCCGTGGCGAGCCGTTCCAGGGGGCGGACATCGGCGGGAGGAAGGCCCAGGGCCTCGGCGGCGGCGGCAGGACCCATTCGGATCCCGGTCCACTGCTCCGCCTGGGGATCCCGGGAGGCTGCGAAGAGAATGCATCGCCCTTCGTCGGCAAAGCCGCGAAGAACCAGGACCGCATCCGGCTCAATCCAGCCGGAAAGGTAGAACAGCTCGGAATCGGGACGGTAGGGAAGCTCCGAGTCCCCGGCCCTGTAGAGGCGAGGTGCGGAGGGCAGGACCATGGCCCCCTGGCCGAGGCCTGCCAGGACGGCAGACCGCCTGCGGTGGAAGGTGGCGGGGGAAAATCCGTGCATGGTGCCTCTGCTTCGTCGACTTCCATCCGGTTGTGGCTCGGATGTGGGCGGGAGTTGGGCGGGAGATGCGGCCGAGGTGCGGCCGGAGATGCGGTCGGTCGGCATTCCGGGAGGAACCCGTCGCCGGTGACGGCCGTAACCTACCCTGCGGGCCGCAGCCTCGACAACCGCCGCGCCTCGGGGCACATTGCCCTTTTCCCCCATGCCCGGAATCCCCATGCTCCCTCGCCTGCCCAGACCACGCCCCGTCACGTTATGGACCCTCCAGGTTTCCGGAGGTCCCGTTCCACGGTGGGCGCTGATCCCGGCGGTGGTCCTGGGCTTTCTCATGCCTGCGGGGTCCGGGACCGCCGAGGTCCTGGCCGAATCGGTCCCGGCCGCCACGGTCCATTCCGCCGCGATCCATGCCGCCACGGTCCCGGCCGACACGATCCCGACCGACACGCTTCCCACCGCCCCCATCCCCCTCCGCGGCGTGGTGGTCAACATCCTCCGGAGTCCCATCCAGGTGGACCGCGCCCCGTTCGCCGTCTCTGCCATCCAGGATGAGATCCTTCGCCGGGGCCGATCGGCGTCGTCCATCGAGGAGGCGCTCCACGGGCTGCCGGGGGTCCAGGTCCAGAACCGTTTCAACGACGCCGTGGGCGAGCAGATCTCCATTCGGGGGTTTGGTGCCCGTTCAGGGTTCGGCGTCCGGGGGATCCATGTCGTGGTCGACGGGATTCCGGCCACCCTTCCCGACGGCCAGTCGTCCCTGGATCACCTGGACCTTGGATCGCTGGGGCGGGTGGAAGCCCTCCGCGGCCCCGGAGCCGCCCTCTACGGCAATGCCGCCGGCGGCGTGCTGACCTTCGAGAGCCGGGCGCCGTCGGACGCCCGTATCCGCCAGGAGGTCCGGCTCGTGCAGGGTGACCACGGCATGAACCGTCTCCAGAGCACCACCTCGGGAACGGTGGGAACGCAGCAGTACCTTGTGAGCCTCTCCCGATACGACTGGGACGGGTTCCGGACGCGGATCGGCGGCGACCCGGACGAGGTGTACGGCACGACCCGGCGGGAGCAGGTCAACGCCACCCTGACCTCTCCGCTCCTGGGCGGCGAACTCCGACTCGTGGCGAATCACCTGGACCTGGCCGCGCAGAATCCCGGTTCGCTGAACCGAACCGACCTGGAACTGTGGGACCGTCGGGCGTTTCCGGGGAGCGTGAACCAGGGCACGCGGAAGGACGTCACCCAGAGCCAGGCGGGCCTCACCTGGAAGGGTCCGGTGGGAGAGCGGGAGCTTGAGCTTGCCACCTACGGGGTTGTCCGCGACCTGGTGAACCCCATTCCGTCGGCCGTGGTGGCGGTAGACCGGCAGGCGGGGGGGGTACGAGCCATTCTCCGGACCCGCCAGATCAGCCCCGTGGGAACCATCTGGTGGGCGGCCGGCTTCGAATCCAGCCTTCAGGTGGACGATCGACTGAACTTCACCAACAGCGGGGGGACCCGGGGAACCCTCACCCTGGACCAGCGGGAGCGCGTCCTCGGCGGAGCGATCTTCATCCAGGCCCTCCTCCCCATCAACGAGGTCGTGGACGTCATGACGGGACTCCGCTACGACCGGATCGGCTTCTCGGTCACGGACCGGATGCCGAGGGGTCCCGATGACCCGGTGGGGACGGGCTCCCGGACCCTGGACTCCGCCTCCCCCTCCTTCGGGATCCATGCGGCCTTCAGCCGGGCGTTCGGCGCTTACGTCAACCTCTCCACCGCCTTCGAGACGCCCACCACCACGGAACTGTCCAACCGGCCCGACGGCGCCGGGGGGTTCAACCCGGAGTTGGAGCCCCAGGTCGGGATCACGGGTGAGCTCGGCGCCCGCGGACTCCTGGGGGAGATGGCAGCCTGGGAGCTGGCCTTCTTCCACACGGTGCTCTACAACGAGCTCGTCCCCTTCGAGGTGGAGGACGCCCCGGGGCGCCGCTACTTCCGGAACTCGGGGCGATCGGGGCGGGACGGCGTGGAGGGTACCCTCCAGGTCTCCCCCTCCCGCTGGTTCCAGACCCGGCTCACCCTCTCCACCAACCGGGCTCAATTCCGGAACTATGCGGTGGGCGAGACGGACTACTCGGGGAACCGGGTCCCGGGCATCGCGCCGTACCGGGGGGAGGGGATCCTGCGCCTGGGTCCGGGCTCCTGGTTCGCCGAGCTCCGGGGCGAGGCCATGGCCGCCATTCCGGCCAACGACGCCAACGACCCGGAGGCCGAGGCCCCCTCCCGCCAGCTGGTGGACGTTCGCGCCGGCGCCAACGAGGTGAACCTCCTGGGCCTTCGGCTGAGCCCCTTCGTCGGCGTCACCAACGTCTTCGACACCGCCTACACCAGCTCCGTCTCGGTGAACGCCTTCGGGGGGCGCTTCTACGAACCCGGCCCCGGCCGGAGCGTCTACCTCGGGGCTTCCCTGGCGGTGCAGTACTGAGCGGCATGGTACTCGGAACGGAGCCGCGCCAAAGGGAGCTCCGGCCCGCGGGGCCGCCCCTTCCCCTCTTCAGGAGCCGGGGTTAGCGTTTCCGCTCGACAGGGGTGCTGGGACCCGGTTCCCGGCTGAGATCACACCCTCCCACCTGATCCGGATAATGCCGGCGCAGGGAGTCAACTTCGGAGCGTTCATGTCGTTCATCGCCCAGCAGGACCGGCGGCTGGCCCCCCTGTGGGAGACCATCCGTACCCACCGCTTCCTCCTCTCCACCCGCGACGGCACCCTCCCCCCCGAGGTCTTCGCCACCTGGATGCGGCAGGACTACCTCTTCGTGGAGGCCGCCATCCCCTTCATCGCGGGGATGATCCCCCGGGCCCCGCGACGTCACTGGGGCCCCCTGTCCGGAGTGATCACGGCGCTGGAAAAGGAACTCCAGCTCTTCGAGGAACGGGCCGCCTCCGTGGGCGTGGAGCTTCGCGGGGCCCCTCCCGCCTTCACCTGCCACGCCTACGTGCAGTTCCTCCTGGGAACGGGGGCCACGGCCAGCTACGCCGAGTCCTTTACCGTCCTCTACGCGGCGGAGCGGGCCTACCACGAGTCCTGGAAGGTCGTGCAGGCAGGCATCGCTCCCGACTCCCCGTGGGTCCCCTTCGTGGAGAACTGGGCGGGCCCCGACTTCGGGGGCTACGTGGACTTCCTGGCGGGGGAGCTGGAGACGCTGGCGGCCGAGGTCGGAGCCCCGGAGCGCGCTCGCATGGCCGAGCTGTACCGCCTCTCCCTCCTCTACGAAATCGCCTTCTGGGAAATGGCCGTGGAGGAGGAGGGCTGGCCCGGGGTTCAGGATGACCTCGCCGCGAAAGGAGGCGCCGGGGCCGCCGGGTCTCAGGACCCGCCGCGCCGACCCGACTCCGCCTGGGCGCACATGGTTCCCGGGGATGCGGGGGCCTCGCCGCCTTCGCCGGAACCCCCAGCGGGAGGCGGCGCGTGAGCGATGAGCCCCGGTTCACCGACGCCCTCTACCGCGCCGCCCAGCCTCTCTGGGAGGCGCAACTCCAGCATCCCTTTGTCATGGGAATCGGCGACGGGACGCTGGAGGAGGCCCGCTTCAAGCGGTGGGTCCTCCAGGACTATGGCTACCTGAAGGACTTTGCCCGGATCTTCGCCTGGGCCGTGGCCAAAGCCGACCGTCTCGCATCCATGGGGTGGTACGCCCGGGTCCTGGACCTGACGCTGAACGGCGAGATGGAGCTCCACCGGGCCTACGCCGCCCGCTTCGGGATCTCCGAGGCGGAGCTGGAAGCCGAGCCCATGTGGCCCACCACCCGGGCCTACACCGACTTCCTGGTGCGGACGGCCGCCGACGGCGACATGGCGGACCTCCTGGCGGCCCTCCTCCCCTGCGCCTGGGGCTACGTGGTCATCGGGCGGGCCCTGGCCGCCCAGGAGCCCCCGCAGGACCCCCGGTACGCGGACTGGATCGCCCAGTACGCCTCCGACGAGTTCGCCGGCGCCGCAGAGTGGCTCCGCAGCGAGCTGGACCGGGTGGCCGCCGGCGCCACCGACGAGAAGGCGGGACGGCTTCGGGAGATCTTCCTGCTTTCGTCTCGGTACGAGCTACGGTTCTGGGACATGTGCTGGGACGGGGAGAGCTGGGCCGGGTAGCCCCTGGCCGGGGAGGGCCTGGCCGAGTAGCGCCTGGCCGGGAGCTACGGGACGGACGCCGCCGCATCCGGGACCTGGCAGAAGGCCGGGTCCTCCCGGATCACGAGGGCGTTGACCACGGGGCGAGGGCCCCCAGGATCCGAGGGGCGACTCACGACCCTCCCGTCCACTACCATGGTGGAGGACCCACCGCCGTCCAGGTTCAGGGCATCCTTCGCCCCCAGGGCCAGGAGGAGGTCCGCCAGTTCAGGGAGGGTCATCCCCTCCACCAGCCCCTCCCGGCGCCCGTCGGCCACCACGACCCAGAGCCTCCGCCGCTCCGGATCCCAGCCCACGGCCGTTCGCGGATGCCGCGCGGCGGCGAAGGCCGGTCGCCCCGCCTGTTCCAGGTCGCCCACCCATGCCCCTCCGGCGAGCAGGGCAGGAAAGCCGGCCAGGAGCTCGGTGCGGCCGTCCGGCTCCCCCCTGACGACCCACCAGTCTCCCACCTGGAGGGAGTCGCCAAGCCAGGCCACCTCCGAAAGACGCGGATCCTCGCCGGGACGCCAGGCGAACACCGGCCGTGACGTCCGCCCGCGGAGCTCGCCCGCCGAGGCCTCCACGCCCAGCGGGAGATTCTCGGGCGTGTAGAAGTCGCCGTTCACGGCAGCCAGCACCCCATTTCCTGCGGTTCGGGCCAGGTCCGCCACCGTGAGCCGCTCCCCCCCGCGAGGCTCGAGACCCATGACGCCAAAGCCGACCTCACAGCGAGAGACGTCCACCTCGAGGAGGTGAAGGGTCCAGGGATGTGAACCGCTCTGCACCGACCGATACACCACCCCCGTGGCTACCCGCTCCATGGAGGATCGGACGGGATCGAGAAAGTCCACCGCCGCCGGAGGCAGACCCTCGGTACCGCCGGGGCCACCGCATCCTGCCGACAGGAGGAGGCCCAGGGCTCCCACCGCGAGCGCCCCGCCTCTTCGCCATGCCTTCGCCTGTGCCTGGAACGGCTGACTCCGCATCCTTCCCCGCCTTCCCGTCTCCGGGTTACCTTGCGACCCGGCTCTCTCGCTTCCGGACCTGGACCACGCCCCCCCATGCCCCTGAAACCCCTCGCCCCGTTCCCGCGCCTCCTCCT
>SKNW01000050.1 GCA_007120305.1 Gemmatimonadota bacterium
AGGAGCTCCAGAAGACGGCGCTGCGCCCGGGCGCCCGGAAGCACCAGCCTCAGTCCGGAGAGGTCGACGGCATGGTCTGCCCGGTACCGCTCCACCAGGCCGGCCGCAACGGCCCGAAGGGCTGGCCGTGTCCAACCCAGAAAGACCCGGCGGGGAGGAGGGGCCGAAGTGGGGGGCGTGGGGGTGAGGGGAGGAATTGTCATTGCCCCTCGAAGATGCCTCCGGGGTGCGACATGGCAAGGCGCGGGAAGGGTGTCGACGGCAAGGGGCCGGACCCGCCAGCCTGCGCGGATCGGTTTCGCCGCGCGCTGCTGCTGAGCGGCGGAGAGTGGGGCGTACGGGTGTCGTCCCCTCTCTCGCTTGGCATCTGGAGCACCACAGCCTTCGTGCTCATGGCACCCGCCCTCGTCCGACGGCTCCGGCCGTCGTGAGGGCGGGTGCCCCGTTCGCCAACCGTTCGCGACTACCGATCCGCATCCTCCACCAGCGGCGCCGGGGGGCCGCCCCAGCGCTCGAACCAGCTCCTGAGGTACAGCTGGCTCCGGATGAAGTTGGAGGGTACGGAGCTGGTGCCGTGCCACTCGTTCTGGAACCGGAGCATGGCCGTGGGCACCTCGAGAACCTTGAGGGCCGCGTAGTACTCCTCGGTCTGCGTCATGGGTGTGCGCAGGTCATTCTCGCCGGTCATGAGCATGGTGGGGGTGGTCACGTTCCCCACGTACATGAGGGGGGAACGCCGCAGGTGCTCCGAAGGGTCGTCCCAGGGGAAGTGCTCGAAGTTCCGGTACCAGCTGATGCCGTCGGTGGTGCCCACGAAGGAGAGCCAGTTGATCACCGGGCAGTTGGACGAGGCGGCCGCGAAGCGGTCGGTGTGGCCCACCACCCAGGCGGTGAGAACGCCTCCCCCGGAGCAGCCGTACACGTACATGCGGGACTCGTCCACGTATCCGCGCCCGATGAGGGTGTCGACCCCCGCCATGAGGTCGTCGTAGTCCTTTCCGGGGTAGGCATTGTTGATCTCGTTGGCGAAGGCGCTCCCGTACCCGGTGCTTCCCCGGGGGTTGGTGAAGAGCACCAGGTACCCGTTGGCCGCGTGCTCCTGCCACGAGTAGTTGAAGCCCACGCCGTACATGGAGTGGGGGCCGCCGTGGATCACGAGCATCATGGGGTACTTCCGCGACGGATCGAAGTCCGGCGGCTTCACCACCCATCCCTGCACCGCCAGGTCGTCGGTGGAGGTGTACCAGAGTTCCTCCACCTCACCCAGCGTCACCCCTTCCATGAGCTCCTGGTTGGCGTGGGTGAGACGCGCCATCTCCTGGGGGCGCCGGGCATCCAGGAGGTAGACATCGCCCGGTTCCTGGGGGGAGGTGACCGTGACGGCCAGCTGACCGTTCCCGCTCACCGACCCCAGGGAGATCTGGTGGACGCCCTCCGTGAGCTGCTGCACGTCGCCGCGCACGGAGACGAAGTGGAGGTTGCGATTCCCCTCGGAGTTGGCGGTGAAGTACAGGCCGCTTCCGTCCGGCGCCCAGGTCAGGTCGCTCACCGCCCGGTCGAAGTCCCCGGAGATCACCCGGGCGTTCGAGCCGTCGCGGTCCATGAGGTGGATCTTCCGGTTCCGGTAGGTGTCGGTGTGCCAGTCATCGCCCAGGTAGGCAATGGTCCGCCCGTCGGGCGAGGGAAGCCCTCCCGAGTCCTGGCCGTGCCGGCGGGTGAGCTGACGGACGCGTCCATCGGTCAGGCGAACGGCGTAGATCTCCGAGTGCCGCCACTGGAGCTCGGCATCCTCCTCGCGAAGCGAAGTGAAGACCAGCTCCTGACCGTCGGCGGTCCATTCGCCCGCCGAGTGGTTCCAGTCTCCGCTGGTCAGCTGACGAACCGCTCCCCCCTCGGCCGAGACCACGAAGAGGTGGCTGTAGCTGTCGTCAATGTACCCCTGCCGGTCCCGGCGGTAGACGGCCCGCTCCACGATCTTGGGCCCCGGGGTCCAGGTGGCCCCGTCAGGGCGGGACGGCATGGCGATGGACCAGCTGCTCCGGGCATCCACATCCATGCTGAAGGCAATGTGCCGGCCGTCCGGAGACCACCGAATCGACGACGGCGACTTCTCGAGGCGGGTGACCTGGCTCGTGGCGCCCTCCTCGTCCATCCACCGCACGTGGATCTGGCTTCCCCCCGGCTCACCCGACGCCAGGAAGGCGATGCGGGTCCCGTCGGGCGACCAGACCGGGGACGATCCCTCCATGAGAGCCCGCTTCCGGCTCCCGTCAGCGTTCATGATCCAGACCTCGGACCGGCGCCGGTCGGACCGACGATCGATCCAGCCCCGGGTGTAGACCACCTGCCGGCCGTCGGGGGACACCTGGGGACTCCCCACGTTCTGCAGGCTCCAGTACATCTCCAGGTCGAGGGTCCGGAGTGTCCCTTCCGCGGCGGGAGGGGGCACCACCTGGGCGAAGACCGGAGCCACCGGAAGCGCGGGGACGAGGAGCGAGGCAGCGAGGGCGAAGGGCGCGATGGAGGTGGCCAGTCGCCATGGGAATCGCGCCGAGCGCGGAAGCCGGGGGGTCGACATCATGCGGAACTCCTTGATGGGCCCCCTGCGGAAACGGCTTCGGGGGGCGGACGGGGTCCTGGGTCATGGATGGAGAGGGAAACGCGGGGACAACATACGCCGCCCGGGGGCGCCCCGCTACGCTCCCCGCCCTACCGTCCGGTACCGTGAGGCCAGGGTCAGGGCGCGGGCCGCCATGAGTGCCACGATCCCCCACCACACCCCGGAGAGTCCCCACCCGAGCGGGAGCACCAAGGCCAGAACGGCGACCCCGACGAGGGCGGAGAGGACCATCTGCACGGCGAGGAATCGGAAGTCCTCGAGCCCCATGTAGATGCCGTCCCACACGAAGACCAGGGCATTCAGCGGCTGCATCCAGACCACGAAGACCATGATGCGCCCCACCTGAGCCAGCGTGTCCGGGTCGTCGGTGAAGATGCGGGGGAGCCAGGGCGCGAGTCCGAAGAAGAGGGCCGCGAGCACCACGCCGGTGGCGAGGCCCCATCCCAGGAGGCGGTCGGTGACCTGGCGCAGGAGGGTGGGATTCCCCTCGCCGCGGTAGCGGGCCACCAGGGCCTGGGCCGCCACGGCCACGGAATCCACGACCAGCGCCAGGAGGAGCCAGAGCTGGATGGCCACCTGGTGACCGGCCACCTGGGCGGCCCCCAGTCGGGTGGCCACGGCCGCCGCCACCGTGAGCGTGCCGATGAGGGCGAAGGTCCGGAGCACCAGTTCCCCGCCCACGCGGAGAAAGGGGAGGAGCTCCGCCGGCCGGGGGAGTCGTGGGCGGGTCCCGAGGAGAGCCCGCCGGGGCCCCAGGAGGAGCCCCAGGAACCAGAGGGCGCCCAGCCACTGGGCGGCGACGGTGGCCCAGGCCGCCCCGGCGATCCCCCACCCGAGTCCGAAGATGAGGAGCGGATCCAGCACCAGGTTCACCACGTTCAACCCGAGGGTCACCACCAGGGGGGTGCGCGTGTCCTGGAATCCGCGGAAGATGCCGTGGGAGGCCATGATCAGGAGAACGGCCGGACCGGCCAGCGCCCGGATCCGGAGGTAGCTCAGGGCCGGGTCCCGGAGTTCGCCGGTGGCCCCCATCATGGCGAGGAGCGGGTTCGCCGCCAGGAGGAACACCGCTGTGGCCGCGAGCCCCGTGATCACGGCCAGGACCAGGGCCTGCACCGCCACGGTCCCCGCCGCCTCCGTGTCGCCCCGCCCGAAGGCCCGGGCCACCCGGGGAGTGGTCCCGTACGCCAGGAAGTTGAAGACCACGAAGGCCAGCGAGAAGAGCGCGGCATTCACGCCCAGCGCCCCGAGGGGGACGGTTCCCAACCGGCCCACGAAGGCCGTATCCACCATGGAGACCAGGGGGTCGGCCGCCAGCGCCCCCAGGGCCGGGAAGGCCAGGGCCCCGATCTCCCGATCGAGCCGACGGCGATCGAGACGGGTCGGGGAGGGCGGGGGTGACGAAGGTCCCGGAGGTGCCGGCGGTGCCGGGAACCCCGGGGACGGCGACGGCTCCGGGTGCCGAACCGGGGTACTCCGGTGTAGCTTTTCCGGGTCAGCCACCCCGACCTCCCGCGTCCTCCCCCGCATCCAGGAGATCAACCATGCGGAACCTTGTCCTTCGCATCTTCATGAACGCCGTGGCCCTCTGGGTTGCGGCGCAGGTGGTGCCGGGGATGGACCTCTCGGATGCCTTCTGGCCCGTGGTGCTGGTGGCCGCCGTCTTCGGCCTGGTGAACGCCATCCTCCGCCCCCTGCTCCTCCTCCTCTCGCTCCCGCTGGTGGTGCTGACGCTGGGGCTCTTCACCCTGGTGGTGAACGCCCTGATGCTCCTCCTCACCGCCGCGCTTGTCCAGGCCCTGTCGGTGGACGGGTTCCTGTCCGCCCTCCTGGGGAGCATCGTGATCTCCCTGGTGAGCCTCCTCCTCTCGATCCTTCTCCCCGAGGGGCGGAGGAGGAAGTAGCCTTCCACGCAGGCGAGGACGTGCTCACGCTCGTGTCCTGAGTCAGAGATTCGGTGAAGAACCGAGAGCGGCGAAGCGCCGCTGTGGCAAGGAGCGACAACGAGGAAGAGCACCGCTCTTGCGAGGAGGAGCGACGCGGCC